>NZ_AQYF01000007.1:0-328285 GCF_000380525.1 Thioalkalivibrio sp. AKL8
ACCACCAGGATCGCGCCATCCATCTGCGCCGCACCCGTGATCATGTTCTTCACGTAGTCCGCGTGACCGGGGCAATCGACGTGCGCATAGTGACGAAGGTCGGATTCGTACTCGACGTGCGCGGTCGCAATCGTAATACCGCGCGCCTTCTCTTCCGGCGCGTTGTCGATCTGGTCAAATGCACGGGCTTCACTACCGTACTTCTTGCCCAGCACCGCCGTCATCGCCGCCGTCAGCGTCGTTTTCCCATGGTCCACATGACCAATCGTACCCACATTCACATGCGGCTTCTTACGCTCGAACTTTTCCTTGGACACAGCTCAAACCCCCGGACAGTGACGCCAAAAAACAACAACGACGCAGCAGGAACCCTGACAGGAAAACGCAGCGCAGAACCGCACGCGAACCGCGGACCACTTCCCGAACAACAAAGAGCACGACCCACGAACCTAAATCAGCCAAACCAACGCCAGCGACTAGCCCAACATCGCGCACACCAAAACCGCAGCCCGCAACAGCGACCGAACCCACACCACCACCATGCAAGGCACAAGGCCAACAAGGCAACTAAACCCGCACAACACGGCCCCCACGCACCACCCGCCGCTTCCCACCGCGACCTTCAAAAACCCCACAAGAAACACAGCACCAGCCGAAACCCCGAAGGCCGAGAAAGCAAAGGAACACGCAACCCCCAACGACAGCTCGGGGAACCCAACGCCATCAAACCACCCATCCAAAACCAGCACCAACAAGACCGCCAACCAACACCCGAAGAACACACCAAGGGACAGAACCACAGCCACACCATTGGCAACCGCCAGGACGAAGACCGGAGGCAACAAACCGCCCACCAGCGCCCTCGCAAACCGGTACCCGCCACCCGCGGACACACGCACAAGGCGCACCAACACGAGGCCAGAATACCCACAACCACACGACGAACACAAAAACGGCACCGCCGCCACCACCGCCGGCCAAACGCCCGCGCGAGACCCCACCGAGCGCGGACCAAAGCGCCCCCCAACCGGGAAAGCAAGCCCAATCCCAGCAAACACCACCGAGAAACCGACCTCCCACAAACCCCAAAGGAGCGGAAGACCGCACGCTCCAGCCCGACGCACAGGAAAGCACGCACCCGCCAGCCCAACCGGGGACAGCCCAAGACCAACCGCTGCCCAAGCAGCACCGCAACGAGAAGCGAACCCAAAAGAAACAACCCCCGCCACGAACGCCACGCGGCAAACGCCGACACAGCCACGCCGACCACACAACCAACCACCGCGACAAAGACCAGTCAAACCGACCAACCCGCAGACCCCGCCAGCACGCACCGCCCGAACCACACAACCGCAACCGCAGGACAGACACAGCACACAACCAAGCCGCGCCCCGCAGGGACGACCCGGACGAAGAACCCAGCCACCGGCCGACAACACAACCCAACAAACACGAACAAAAGGAAGCCAACCAAAACACCGAGCGCGCAGAAGACGCAACGCCAAAGCCGCGAAGCAACAAGCGCCCGACGCACGCCAGCAAACCCAAGCCGCCGGACACCCACCCACACCCCTGAGAGAAGGAACCCCCCCCGCACAGCCCAAGTAACCGACAACCGCACCAAGCAGCCCACCAACCCAATTCCCCGGCAACGCGCAACACCACACCAGCCAAACAAACGCCACCCAGAGACACCGCCGAACCACGCCCGACGCAACACCGGCCCAGCAAACAGAACCCGCCGCGAACCACCGCGACAGAAGCTCGTCGCTCGCCCCGGCCGACGCCTCAAGCAGAGAAGAGCGCCACGCGCAGCCTCCAGCCCACAAGCCAGCCGAGAGGCACCGATAAGCGAAGCTAAGACCAAAATCAGAAACAGCCCAACAGAAAGCCGCCAACCCGACCAGACCGAACAAACCCGGGAACCGGCCCCACCCGCCAAGCGAAAACCGGATCGCCACACACCGGGCCCGCAACCCCGAACACAGCCGACCACAAAAACGCAACAAAGCAACACCCGCCCGAAACAAACAGGCCACGAACCAAACACGCCAAAAGCAACACGAAGGTGCCTCACACCAGACCCACCCCGATGCCCGCGGCACACCGCCAACACCCCAACACAACAAGACCCCGCCAAAGACCACACCCAGAAAACGCCCAAACCCCAAGCAAAACGCCACAGACCCGGCACCATCGACGATCCACACTCCATACCAACCAAACCCCGCAGACACGCACCACCAGAACCAACAGGGCCCCGCCAACGTAAAACAGAGCCCCCGCGACCCCGCCGACCACAGCCAAGCCACCGGCGCGACGCCGGCACCCAAACCGCAAAGAACCGGAAAAACACCCGGAAAAAACACGACGCAAGCAAGCCTCGACCGACGCCCACAGCCAAAACGCGCGCGGATCCCAACACGCCGGGAGCGCCGAACAAGGCACCAACGGCCAAAAGGGACCCCCGCGAAACCACCAGGACAAGCCCAACAGAGACAACACCCAGCGCGCCACCCCCAAGCGCTAAAACTCCACGCACCTCGCAAAACAAGAACAAAAGCAAGCCAACGAGGACATCAGACCCCCCGCCAGCGTCAAAGCAATGGCGCGCCCGACCAGCCTCCAGGAAGCCAAGACCACCAACAACAACGACAGCCCAAACCGACACACCGAACCAACTACAACCGGAAACGGGGAGGGCCCACCACCAAACCAGCGACACCTCACAACGACACAACAACAAAGGCGCCCCAAGCAACGGCCAAACGCACCCAGACAACCACCCCACGGCCACTCCAGAGCGGCCAAAGAACCACACAAAACCCATCAAGAGACGCAAGAAGCCAAAGCACCCACCACCCGGTGGAAAAAAGAAGCCAGGCCCCCCAGACAGAACCTACGGCCGGCGACAAAGGAACACGAGGCGGCAGCCCCGCGTCCACACAGGGCACACCTCCCAGACCGGAGCACGCAGCAACGAGAAGACCGCGAACCCCGAGCGCCGCACGAAAACCAACCCAGAAGGCGAGGCCGCACACACGGGGGCCCAAGCCCGCCCCAAACACCCAAGAAACGGACACCACCGAGACACCAAACACGGCCACCACGAAGAACAACCACCGACACCCCAGACACGGCGGGACAAGCCCCACACATACAACGAAAAAACCCAGACCCGGAAGGCAAACACAAACAAGCAACCGTGCGAACCGCCCACAGCGGCTGCGGCCGCGAGCGCGGGGACACACAGCCGCAGAACCCACGCGGCCCCGCAGAACCAGGCACCGCCGACACGCCGCGCTGCCCAACGCCCCGCATGCACCCCCAGCGTACCAAACCGCTCAGAGTGCACACAAAACCCGTGCTCCGACACCAAAAAGAACAACAGCCCCACCCCAAGACCCGACGGTCAAGCCAGCCGAAGGCTAACACCCGCCCCCCGGAGCCTCAACATCAGACGCCTCAAGCCCACCCCTCTCCCCCCGAACCCGCGCAAGGCCGACACCGCCCGCAGTCCGCGAACACCGCCGACCACGCCCCCACCCGCGCGAACGCGGGCAGATCCACTGACCGCGGGCGCCGACGCCACCGGCAACACCCGAGACCCCGAACCCACCCGACCAAGCCGCCAACAAACACAGGCCCCCGCACAACGCCAAGAGCCCAACCCCAACACCGCCGCGAGCCCCAACAGAGCACGCCAGAGGGCCCCGAGAAGCAAGCAACACAGATCAACGAATCCAACACCAGCGAAACCCGCGGAATGCCAAGAAGAACACGCCCACAACGCCCCGGACACCCGGCCCAACCCACCGGAGCCGCCGACCACAGCACCCCAAGGCGAGCCACCCGGCCCCCGGCGAAGAACCAGGTACCGCCCCAGCCCCCAAAGGGCACAGGGCACATAAGCGAGCCGACCAGAAACCCGAGCCCAACGGCGCGGATCGGCACACCCGGGAGACGGGAAACGCCCGCGACCGACCGGAACCGGCACGAACCCAGGGAGCGCACGCCGCCCAGACAGACGAGAACACGAAGAGCAAACCCACCCGCCACCAAGACCCCACCACGCGCCAAACGACCACCGCCAAACACGCGAACGGAACCCACCGCGCGAACCATCACCGCAACCCCAGCACCCGAGCCCGGCGCGAGAAAAAGACCCCACTCGCACCTGCCCGCCCCGCCGAAGGACACGCCCCCCGAGAGCCACCCCAACAACGCCGCAGCATCCCGAAGCCGAGCCACGAACAACGCGGCCACACGCGGCAAACCACCGGCAACGGCACCCCGCTAGCACCACGCCACCGGCACACGGCCAAACACCCCAACCAACCCCACCCGCCCGGAGCCATCCACGGACAACACCACACCCCCAGCAACCAACCACGCCGCGGGCATGGCGCGCCCCGCGAGGCAAAACCCCCGGCACCCGCACCCAACCACAGTCACCCGCGAGCGCAGATCCGGCCCCGCACCAGACCGGATCGCCGAACCCACAACCACGCCGCACGACAACCCGCAAAAAGCACAGGGCCCCCGGGGAACCCAAACGGCCGCCACCAAGGCCCCCAGGCCCAGGCTACCAGCCACCGCCGGGAAGACCGCAACCGGACGCACAGCCCAGCGCGCGACTCCCGAGCCCGCTGAGACGGCAGCGCGGACGCGAACCCAAAACACCGAGCCAGAGCGAACCCTATAGCGCCCCCGCCCGCGACCCCGAGCGGAGATCACACCAAGAGCGCCCGACCCCCAAACCCCCACAAGGGTGCCAGCCCAACGGCAGACCGCCAGCAGGACACACAGACGGAAACAACCGCAGCAAGACACCCGGAGCACACCGACCCGCAAGCCACGGCGCACCGCCACGCCAAGACGAAACCCACAAACCCGAACCCCAGAACCCAGCACACCAACCCAACGCGCCCAGAGGACACCCACGGCCCCCCCGCAGACGACATCCCCGCCACCACCCAGACCACGCCCACAGCACCAGCCACAAATGCCCCGACCCGGCCCAAAGCCAAGCCCGGAACGCACCAGCACACCCGCCACCGAAGCCCCATACAGAAAAACCACCAGCCCCGCGACCAGAAACCACACCCCAGGCAGCAATACCGCAACCCCACCCGGGCGAAGCACACCGACAGCAGCGGTCCGACCAAGCACGCGGGCGCCAAACCGAGCCACCACAACACAACCCACGAGGAACCCAGCCAGATGCACGCACCACCGCCGACCGAAAGCCCACCCGCGAACCACAAAAGAACCCCACACAGCCACCACGACACGGGGAAAGCAACACCAGCAAGACCGAACAAACGCCGGATCCCCAACCCCCGAACCAGCGACCAGAACGCAAAACAACCACGCCAAAACGGGCAAACACCAGCCGAACGCCGCCGGAAAACCCCCCCCCAAAAACCAGACACCCCGCAAGGCCATCAACCAACACACGCCGCCAAGCCGACGAACCAACGCAGCCGACCCAAGCCAACCCCAGACCGCCAAAAAAAAGATCCAGGAAAACGAACGCCGCCCGACCCGCCCGCAGGCCCTGAACACAACCTTCGCCGAGCCAAGCCACTCCAGCAGGGCCTTCGAGAACCACGAAGCACAGGGCGACCAGATAGACACCAACGCCTTGGAAACCCCGCCAGACATCAAGAGACAGCAGACGGACGAGATCGAGAGCCACACAACCAACCCGACCCCACCCGCCAACAACCCCGGCATCGAGGCCGAGAGCACCAGCGAGACCACGCAGAAACAGAAGCCGGCACACGAGGACCAGGAGAAACACGCCGACACCAGCGAGCACCCCAACACCACCAGAGACTTCAGACCCAGCCGGCGACAGCACAGGGCCATCACCCCCGAGACCGCCGACTTCGACAGCCCGAGCTACAACAACTCGAACGCCAAACCCAAGCACACGAGCACCGACAGGATCCCGCAACCCACCCAACCCCCCAACACCAGGGACGACACGACCGCCCACGCGCCGACCTACACCAGCCACTCGCCAAACCCCAAGCCAACGACCGCCGACAAAGCCAACAGCGAGCGCAAGCACGAGACCGCCAACGCATCCAAACCGACCAACGTCACGCCCGACCCCGCCCCGGGCACCTACCCGCAAAACAGCGACGAGAGCCAAAGCACAACAGCCCGCGACGGCACCACCAGCGACTCCCCAGAACCCCCCGAAACCACGCAGGTAGACGACACCATCAGCCTCCGCGCCTCCACCAGCGCAGCCAGCGACAGCGGCACCTGCAAGGCCAGCAGGCAACCCACCAAGCCCCCAATGAACGCAACACAAACCACCCCGGCCACCCGCACCCCCGGCACGCCGACCAAAAACAGCCCGAACACCGCAAAAACCAGCAGCGCCACACCCCGCACCCAGTCCACCAAAACCCCCCACCCCAGCACCACCGCACCCAGAAGAGCCCAGACCGCCGGAACCGCCCCCACCACCACCAAATCCACCCCCAGGACCGCCGCCCCCACAACACCGCCACGCACCTGCACCAAGACGAACACCCAGAAAACCGACACCGCAAGCCCATCCAGCACACCCCAACGCCGCACGCGCAGAGGCAACCCCACCACCAGAAAAGACCCAACCCAATACGCGACACCATTCCCCAGCACCGGCAGGCCCAAGCCACCCGCCGGCCCCGTGATCACCGCGACAAAGGACCCAAACGCGACCCGGCCCAAACCCGGCACACCAACCCCAACAAGGCCAGCCTCCACCACACCCACCACCGACGCCACCAGCACGCCCATGGCAGCGCCCACCACGACGTCCGCCGCAGACAGCGCCAGCAAACAACGCACACGCAGGCGCAAGACGATCACCAGCCGGCAAAGAGCAGCCAGGAAAGACGCCGCAAACAGGCCCACAGCCACACGCAACACCAGACGCAGGGCCGCCCGCACAACCGGCACAACCGACAAGACCATCAACCCCAACACATGCACACAAACCACGAACGCCCCAAACACCTGCACCAGCGTCACAAACCGAACCACCGAAGCCACGCAAACGCCAACCGCCACGTCCAGGCCAAGCTGCAGAGCCACCGCCGGCAGATCCACGCCCTCCAACAGGCCCACCACAAACTCCCACACCACCACCACGGGGAACGCGTCACCGCGACCCGCAACCACCACGAGACACTCCTCGTCGCGCAGCAGCCCGAGCGCCACCACCACCGGAAAGCAAGAAGCCGGCACAAGAAAGGAATCCAACAACAAGACCCACGCAATCGCCGGAAAAGTCACAGCGAGAAGCACGCCAACACGCGACACCAAGCCCCACAGCGACCAGAAGGGGGAAACCCGCGACGCCAAAGCCACACGGCCCATCCGCCCCCGCCGAACCCGGGGCACGCCCACCGCCACGCACAACCTCGACCACACCAACACACAACGCCACACGCGCGAGCACCAGACCCACAACCACGCCGAGCCCCACACCCGCCAGAAGACCGCCCCAAAGAACAGCCCAGCACAACACCGCAGGAACGACCAGCAAGGAAAGCGCGACGGCCTCGGCAACCCGCCAAACCACCACAAACGAACCCGCACCCACCACCCAAAACCGAACCAAATCGCAGCCAACCCCGCCAGCCCGGACGATCGCCTGAACAAACTCAAGACAGACCGCATCCACAGCCCCCACAAACGCGACCCCGACCGCCGCGCTGACCACCCCCGCACCACAAGCGCAACGGACAAGAACAACCACGCCCGAGCTCGAGAAGGAAGCCCAGCCCACGGAGATCCCGCAGAAGCACGCGCAACGACCCGCGCACAGCAGACCCCACAGCGCCCGCACCGCCAACGAAAGGCCGGTACAGATAAACGCCACCATGCACGCCATCCCCCGGCACAGCAACCACGAACCCCAAGCGATACCCGGCACCGTAACCCCCCACTGCCAAAACCCCAACCGACCCCAAACACCCACCACCAAACTGCCACTGGCCACCAAACCGCGGCCCGCCGACAACCAAACACGGGCCGCCAGAACCCCCAGCAACACGGGCAGCGACCAGATGATGCAGCCCAACCACAGCCACGCACCAAACACCCACCGGGAAAACGAAACCACCCCCGCCGCCCCCGCCCCACAAACCGCCCCCACCCCCTCCCAGCAGGTCCGCCAGACGCAGAACCCCCGCGAACCCGGCCCCGCAGGCGCAGTACAACACCGGAGCAGCAACCAGCACGCCACCCCCCACGCCGCGGCACACGCGGAAAACACCACCGGCCCACAGCGAAACGAAGTCCACCTAGAAAGCGCCGCAACGGTAGAGCCGGGCCAGGAACCCACCAACACCAGAGAGCCCCGCCCGCGACACCAAAACCCGGCCGAGACCGCGACCAAGACAACCCCCCGCACAACCCACAGCCACTCCCAGCACCTCAACCACACGCACACGCGAGCACACGCCCAACACAGCCAGCACCACCAAGACCGGAACACCGTCCCCGAACAACACCAGCACCGCTCACGGCACCACAACCGAGACCACGCCCGTCGGCACGGGGCCACCCCCCACCCAACCGCCCCGCGCCACGCGGCGTCACACGCCCACCCAGACCTCAACCAGCTGCCGCACGCCTGGCGCCAGAACGGCACACCAGCCCAGCCGGGCCCCCCCGTCCTCGAACGCAATCCCGAAACCCCCGCCCGGAACCGCAATCGCACGACCAACAGCAACCACACCACGGCGGACCGCATCCGCCCCAACACGGACCGCAAAACACCGAACGCGGCACACCCCCACCAAAGACTCCGGGGGCACCGGGCAGACACAACCAACCCAATACCCGCCACCAGCGACGCCATCGCTGACAAGCAGCCCCTCCACGCGCGCGCAAAAACCAGCAGCATAAAGGCGCACCGCAGCCGGCACATCCTCCCGCAAACCAGCGACACCCGCGGCCGCGACAGAACCGCCCCGGCAGGCCCGATCAACACCGCCCCCAACGAAAACACGCACAGCGAGCACCCGCCCCCCAACCACGGACGGAACACAAAGGCAAGCCCCAACCACCCCCGAAGCCCCCGCGCCAAACACCGCACGCACCAGCCGCCCTCCAGCCATCACCGCGGCATCGACCGGCGGAGCAACCCGGCCAACAAAGACGCCACCAAGGTGCACATCGGCCCCCACATAGACCACGCCGGAAGCAACCAGCCACGCCAGCAACAAATCACACACCGCCGAGAAATCCCCACGGAGCCCTACCCCACCAACCGCGGGCGCACAACCAACACAGGCGACCCCACCGAGCGCGACCCGGGCGCAACGACCCGCCAGAACCACGCGCTCCCAAACCACAAGCCAGCCCTCAAACCCAGACCCAGCACAAGGCAGCAAACACACCAGCATGCAAACACCCACAGCAAGCTCGCCCACAGCCACAGAAAAAACAGCCGCAAGCCCGCCACACCCGGCCAGCCCGACCCCCACCGCAACCAGGGGACGATCCGTCACGAAGCAGGGCGCGCGGAAACAAGAATACGCAGACAACCGGCAGAGATCAACGCCCCACGACCCGCCGACCAGTCCGCCCGCATTCACACCGACCACCACACGACCGCCGGCCACACAGCCCACAGTACCGCAGCCAGCGCCCACCACAGCACAACAGCAGTACAACGCCACGCCACGCTCGATACCAGCACCAACCACCGCCGGCGACCCCCCCAGGCAAGGAACGCCCCCACACGCCAGGGCCGCGCCCAGCACAACACCGCGAACAACATCACGCTCCACGAAAGCCAGCAACCCAGCCGCCACCAACACGACACCCAGCCCCGACACACCAAGACACGGGAACCGCGACCCACACAACACCGGAAACCCCTCATGATGACGGCAGAACACGACGCCAGCGCCAAGAAGACCAGCCCCGGCAAGCCCCCCCGCACCAGCGGCGAGCACCCACGGACCACCACCAATCCCAGACAAGAAAACGACCGCAACGCGCACCCCGCCCTATCCGACCTACCGATAAGGCCTCCCAACGAAGCCGAAACGCGGAAAGAGGGCAGAAACGGCAACCAAGCCAACCACACCGACGCGCGCGCCATCCGAACCCCCGACCGGGCACACACCACCGGAAGCAGCCCCGCCCACCACCCCCACCCACAAACCAGCACGCCCGCAAACAAGTCCACCAGCACCAACGGCCGAGAGACGACCAGAGAGCCGAAACCCCGACAGAACAGCGCGCGGGCACACAAACCCCCACACAGGGCAGGAACCAAAGAAATCCTCGAACACGCCGACAACCGCCGGGACGCCGACAACAACCCGCCCCAGCACACCAGCGCTCCCGCCGACGCGGAAACCCCCCCGCACAGCAAGACCGACACGCACCACGCCAAGACGAAACAGGCACCCCCCCACCCCGCCCACGCCGCACAGGCCACCGGGGCCCAGATGGTCGACAGCAGCGCGAAGACCGCGGACCTGACGCAGCTCAAGCAGCACATGAACAACAGCCACCACGCCTCCCCGAGAAAGAACGACCCCACCCCCGCCACCACCGCAAACCACACGGCGCGCGAAACGCACCCAGCCCACGACAAACACATCGTAGCGAGCAGACAAGAAAAACAGAACGCAGAACACGTGCCCCACCGAATACCGGCGCCACAGCCCGCCCGCCCGCACCACGCACGAAACCGAGACAACCCCCCCCAGCCGGCGCGGGACCCCAGCCAAAAGAAACAGAACCCACAAGCAACCACCAGACCCCCAGACCTAGGCACAAATCCGACCCACAGACCCAACGCCCGCGACACCCACCCCATCCAGCACCCACCGCGGCAGGCCAGCAAGGCCATCACCGACAACACACCCACGCCACCCACCCACAACGCACTGAGACAGCAACCCACCCACCAGACAAGCGTCCGGCACCCACACGGGCGCAACGCCGCCATGCGACAGCCCCCGAAAACCACACCGCCGAACAACCCGACCGCCAACGACAACAACCCCAGCACCAGCGCAAACATCGAGCAACACACCCCCAACGCCCACGCCAGCAGCGACCACAGACACCCCCCCGCCCCCAGCCGCCACGGGAAGCCCAGTGAATTCGAAAAAAGCGCGGACGACCACAACGCCACCCAGAACCAGGCCACGCAACAGAAGCGACCCACCCAGCGGGCGGAGACCGTCAAGACGCAAGAAGACCCACTACCGAAAATCGAACGCAAAAGCGACCCAACAACCGCGATACGAAAGAATGCGCGCAAAACAAACCAGGATAAACGAACCGCCAGGGAAACGCCCCGGCCAACAGACGAACAACACGCCAGGCCACCGCGGCAACAACAACAACAGCACACGATCAGTACCGATCATGAAAAAAATGACAGGCACGCACAGCAGCGCCAGCGCCCACAACCACACAGCCCACGCCGGGACCGCCCGCACCACCGGGGAACCCCACGGGCCCGACCACCCCGCCAGCACCAACCCCAAGACCACACGCAACCAGGACGCACACGTCACGCCACGAACCCGGAATCAAGCCACCGCCAACAGCGATCCCCACAAGCGAGACCTAACAGACCCGACCGCCACAGAACACCAACAACCCACCACCCGCAAAACCGACGGAAAAGCCGCACCCACCCCCAAAAGACACCCCCCAGCGGAAGCGCCGGCCCCCGGCAAAAAAGCCCGAGAGAAAACCAAACGCCGAGCCAACACAGACGGCACCCCCAACAGCACGAAACGCCGCCCAAAGGCCCTCCCGAGACGCCTCCTGGCGGAACAACGAACCGACAGGCCCCACCGCGGAGCCGAGACGAACAACCAGCGACAAAACACCCACCAACACAGCATGAAGCTCCAGACCAAAACCCCGCCAGCCCAACAGCGGCCCGACCTACACGAAAACAACAGGCGCAAGCGCCGCCACACCCAACCCCAACGAGGCCCCAACCGACCGCAAGCGCAGACCCAACCGCCTCAGCCGCCGCCCCAGCACCACCACACGGCAAACCAGCCAGCACAAACCCGAACATGCCCCCGCCCGCCCGCACACCCACACCACGAACGCAACCAACGACCTGGAGAACGCCAACCTGACCACCGCCCAAGCGCGACACCACGACAGCGAACCCGTCACAAACGCCACCAGCACCAGCAGCACCACCAGCGGCACCCCCAGCGCCACCAACAACAACAGAAGACGACAACAAAAACCACCCGGACATAGCACGAACAACGGCAACAAACTCCACGAACGCCATCCGCCCCAGACCGCCCAAGACAGCCGATGACGAAACAGCCAATTACCAACCTCATAACCCGCCAAGCCCCAACGCACTCAAGACACGACCCAGAAGCAGAACGGAACCGCGAGGCACGCGGCCGCAACCCCATCAAGGATGGCCGAAACGCGACCAACAAGCGCGAACACAACCTCGTCCACAGCACCGCCAAACGCGGCCAGCCCACCCAACAGCGTGGCCAGCAGCGCCAACAGCGCAACACCACGCGTCCCCAGGCCCGCGAGGCGATCGAAAACATACGCACCCAGCAGACCAACACCAAACGACACCACCAGCACACCAAGCGAATCGAGCGCCGCGACAAACCGCATCACCACCCCCGCAGCCGAGCCAAGACCCCCAGCACCAAACACAACCACCAGCGGACCCGCCACCTCGAACGCCACGCACGCGAAACCAGGACCCCAAAGAACACCCACGGACAGACCCTCACCCACCAACAGCAGATACACCCCGAGAGCACCCCCCTGCAGACGAAGCCAGCTCACCGAAGCAAACCAGAAACCCCGCGACCCCGCCCCCAAAGCGCAACGCCCCCAAGCAGCAACCGTAGCCAACGACCAGACAAACCACCTCGTGGCGCAGAGAATCAAAGCAACGGTGACCAGCCAACACAAAGACCACCCGGAGACCAACCAGAAACAGGGCCAACACCACACCGAGGAGCTCCCGCCGCACCAACTCCCTGAAGCAGCGCACACCATCCGCGCAGACGAGAGTATAAACACCGACCACCAAGCCCGGCGCCAGCCGGCCGCCAAGCCCCACCGCATGCGCCACAACCGACCAAAAACCGCACATGAACCCGAAGAGCCCCAAACACCACACATCCACCACGAAGCACGGACACAAGAACGCCAACACGACCACCGCCCTGACGTACGGAAACATCGAGGGCGCCAAATCCATACACAAAACGACCGCCAACACCGCGTAAAGATCAAAGCGAACCCAATTCGCGTCCAAACCGACCGCCACAATACGCCAGACCACAATGAAACCCTTGGCCGCGCCCTACCCCACCAGACCACCCGACGCAAGCAGAAACACGAAGGCAACAGCACGGCCCACCATGACGACCACCGCGGCCGCCATCACACCGACAGGCACGAGAACCAGGCCCAACCCGCCAACCACCCACAGCAAATCCGCCAAGGCCAAAACCACGACGAAGCCAATCACCACCGCCGTCAACAGCCCCGCGACGCCGACAATGCCGACAAAAGCGCCAACCGCCACCGACGCAGCAACAGCGCACCCACCCAACACAAACACGGCAACCACCACAGCCGGACCAAGGCCAAGCACCAACACGGCGCAACCACGCACCACCACGCCGGACGCCCGAAGGCCCACCCCGAGCGTCACGGCAACGACCAACGAATCGAGCAACTCGCCCTCAGGAAAGCCAAGAAGGAGAGCAAAGGCCCCCCCGACCGCATAAAGCACACAACGATCAACCCACTAGCGAAAGACCCCCATACCCCTGCAAAGACCCCCCATCTCAGACACCCTCCACACCCAGGAACACACGAAGAGCAAGCACAGCAATGCCACGCACCGCAGCATAGACAACAGCCACGGTCACACCCCCGCCACGCGTCACCGCAAGCTCATCCAGCTCGACGCCCACAACGGAGCCGACCGCCCTCGTCGGCGGCGCACCGAAAACGCACACAAGCCCCCCCGCCGACTGCAGCACGACCGCCCCAAGCCCCGTCGCCACAAGGAACACCAACAGCCCATCCGCCAACACGGGGACCACCACCGGAACCACAACAACAGGCGCAACCTCCGAGGCCAGGGCCTTGAACGCCTCGCAGAACTCCACGAACTCCACGACGCCCACACCCAGCCCCCCGCCCACGGGCACCAGCAGGCCGCCCGCCCCAGACACAACCAGAACCTCCAGAAACGCGCCCACAATCGCGGCCACGACGACCCCCCCCGCACCGAACGCCCCACGGCCCCCACAGGAACACATCATCACCATGCCCAGCCCCAGCATCACGCGACGCACGGCAACGAAAGCGACACGGACCACGACCGCCCGAAAAACCAAACCGCCAAGACCAGACAACGCACCGAACAGCACACCGCCGCCACCACGCAAGGCAAACAGCAGAACGGGCCACCGACCAAGCACACCAACCAGCCCACCGCGAACAACACCGACCAACGAAGCGACCCGGCACCTCACCGCATGCACCCCAGAAACCCCCACCCGCACGCGGCGCTGACCCGCGAACGACAACCCCCGGGGCAACACAGCAACCCGAACAAGCGCCACACCCCCGGCAAGAGACGCCACCACCCGCCCGGCACCGCCACCCGAACCACCACACAGCCCGGCAAGAACGAACACCAACTCGGCCCCCTCCAGCAGGCCCTCAACGCGACCACCACCCCCCAGGGCACCAGCACCACCCAAAAACGGACCCGCACCCCCAAACACGCCATGCGCGACGCCACCGACCACTTCAACCAGCCCCCGAAAACCCAGAATCCCCAGACCACGGACAACCGTAGTGCCACAGAGAAAATCCACCCCCTCAACCGACGAACCGACCAAGGCCCCAACCCAGGAACAGCCCCAGCAACCAAAGCAGAACACCCACAACGACCACGACGGCAAAGACGAGCACAGCAGTCCGAACCGCATCAACGCGGCCGCGCCACACCAGCGTACGAAACAAACTGCGCGCGACCCCCATAAAGCCCGCAAACCGGCCCCCCCTCCAAAAAGTCAGCGCGACCCAGAAGCAGAACCCTACGAAAAAAAACAGCCCCAGGACCCCAAACACACCCGAGAACCCCCGGAACAAAGACAAGCCCACCACCCCCGCAAGCAACACCCCCACGGACACCAACAGCCCCACCCCAGCAACCACGACCGGATGCTCCAAAACATCAAGCAGCAAGACGAAGCACCCCGGCACCCCCACACCTACAAGAAGGCAAAACACCACGGACGCGAACCCCAAAACACCGGCCATGCAAAACGAACCGCCGCCAAGCAACACACCGGCCGAAAAAACGAATCCACAACAAACAAACCCCAGAGACGACGCAACCAGCGCCAACAATCCCGCGCAACCCGGCAACACCACGAAGGCAACACTCGAGCACCACAGACACCACGCCGCCCCACACACCACACCCGCCACCGCGAAGCGCAAACCCCAAACCGCCAGCCAGCGCAAACCGAAGGAGCACGGAAACTTGAGTTCTTCGGCGTACTGGGTCGGTGTGCGCAGCGCGACCGCGATGTCGTTGGTGACCTGATCGCCGGCGATCGGGATCACCGCGGTGTGCATGATCGCGCCGTGGGCAAACACCGCGATGTCCGTGGTGCCACCGCCGACATCCACCAGACACACGCCCAGATCCTTCTCGTCCTCGCTGAGGACCGAGTAACTGGAGGCGAGCTGCTCGAGGATGATGTCGTCGACCCGCAGTCCGCAGCGCTCCACGCACTTGACGATGTTCTGGGCAGCGGAGACCGCCCCGGTGACCAGATGCACCTTGGCCTCCAGCCGCACCCCGGACATCCCGATCGGCTCGCGAATGCCCTCCTGCTCGTCGATGATGTATTCCTGCGGCAGTACGTGAAGGATGCGCTGGTCGGCCGGGATGGCGATGGCGCGCGCGGCGTCGATCACCCGGTCGACATCGCCTGCGACCACCTCGCCGTCCTTGATCGCGACCACGCCGGTGGAGTTGTAGCTCTTGATGTGCGAGCCGGCGATCCCGGTATAGACCGAGTGGATCTCGCACCCGGCCATCAGCTCGGCCTCCTCCACCGCGCGCTGGATCGACTGGACGGTGGACTCGATGTTCACCACCACACCCTTCTTCAACCCGCGCGAGGGCGAGGAGCCGATGCCGATGATCTCGATCTCGCCTTCCTCGGTCAGCTCCCCGACCACCGCCTCGATCTTCGAGGTCCCGACGTCCAGGCCGACGATCAGACCGGGTTCCGACTTCTTTGCCATCATCTTTCTGCGTCCTGTCGTTCGTGTCATCGGGCGTTCCCCGCACCGTCTTCCGCCGCATCCGCCCAGGCCACGGCCAGCCCGTGGGGGTAACGCAGGTCGATCCGTTCCACCGGGGCCTCGCGATAGTCGCGAATCGCCGGGGCCGCGCGGACCAGTTGCCCCAGTCGTGCCAGATCGGCATCGCGCCCCATCAGCACGCGTACGCCGTCCGCCAGGTGGATGGTCCAGTCGTGGCGTTCGCCCTCTTCGAGACCGGCGACCTCGAGCCCGGCATCGGCCAGGCGTGCGGAGACCTCCAGGTAGCGATGCATCAGCACCACCTGGCGCCCGTCGGTCCCGGCGAGTGCCGGCAGGCCCTCCCAGTCATCCAGCGCCACCGGGCCAAACAGGCGCCCGTGGCGATCGACCAGATGGTCCTCGCCCCACTGCGCCACCGGCACCGGCTCGTGAATCTCCACCACGAGGGTGTCCGGCCACTGACGCCGCAGGCGCACCGCGTCCACCCACGGCTGGCCCTCAAGCGCAACGCGCAGGCGCTCGAGCTCGACACCGATGAAGCCCGGCGCATGGGTCCGGACCATCTCGTGCACCGCCGCGACATCCGCATGCTGCGGATTGCCGGTCACCTCGACATGCTCGATCGGCAACCAGGCATCCGGGTCGAACTGCAACCAGGCCAGCGCGCCCAGCACCAGCACCGCGGCCAGCCCCATGCCCGACATCAGGCGCAGCCCCGGGCCGGCCATCCGGCGCAGCGGCGACGGTCCCCGCGCCTGCGGGCGGCGCGCGGGTCGCGTTGTGCGGCGTGCGTTCAACGCAGTCCTCCACACTCGAAACTGGAATCGAGGATGCGCAGGCACAGCTCGTCGAAGTCGATGCCCGCCTGCGCGGCAGCCTTGGGCACAAGCGAGTGGTCGGTCATGCCCGGGATCGTGTTCACCTCGATCAGGAAGTTCTCGCCATGTTCGTCCTGCAGGATGTCCACTCGTCCCCAGCCGCAACCCTCCAGCGTCGCGAAGGCGGCGATGGCCATGGACTGCAACTCCAGCAACGCGCTGGAATCCAGCGGCGGCGGGCAGATGTAGCCGGTATCGTCGGCCTCGTACTTGGCGTGGTAATCGTAGAAACCGCCCGGGGTGCGAATCTCCACCACCGGCAACGGCTCGTTGCCGAGAATCGCGACGGTGTACTCGCGTCCGCTGATCCACTGCTCCGCGAACACCTGCCCCGGCTGCAGCCGCGCGGCCTCGAAGGCGGCCGGCAGATCGGCCACCCGATCCACCCGTGTGATCCCCAGGCTGGAGCCGCCGCGCGCGGGCTTCACGATCAATGGCAGGCCCAGTGCATCGGCCACCGCGTCGGGGTCGAACCCCGGCGTGAGCAGACGATAGGGGGCGCTCGGCAGATTGCTCCCCGCCCACAGCCGCTTGCAGGCCAGCTTGTCCATGCCCAATGCGGAACCGAGCACTCCGGTCCCGGTGTAGGGCATGCCCGCCATGTCCAGACAGCCCTGCAGGGTCCCGTCCTCGCCGCACTCCCCGTGGAGCACGATGAAGACGCGGTCGAAGTTCTCCAGGGCCAGGCAGCGAGCCGTCTCGCGAGTCAGGTCCAGGGGATGGGCATCGACGCCCTGGCGCTGCAGTGCCGCCAGCACCGCCTGACCACTGTGCAGCGAGACCTCGCGCTCGCCAGACCAGCCACCCATCAGGACCGCGACACGGCCATAATCTTGTGCACTTCGCTTGCTCATGCCGTTCCCTCGCTTGCCTCGTGCGTAGCCCCTGGCCGGCCCAGGACCCGGACCTCGGGCTCCAGGTGCACCCCGAACTGCCGCTGCACCTCGTCCTGTGCATGACGCAGCAACCATTCGATATCGGCGGCGCGCGCGCTGCCGTCGTGGGTGATGAAATTCGCGTGCTTGGGGGAGATCTCCGCCGCCCCGTGGCGCAGTCCCTTCAGACCGGCGGCCTCGACCAGGCGCGCGGCGTGATCGCCCTCCGGGTTGCGGAACACCGACCCGCAGGACGGCAACCCCAGCGGCTGCTTCGCGGATCGTTCGCGCAGCAACTCGCGGATGCGCCGGGTCCCGACGTCAGGGTCACCCGCGGCCAGCTGCAACACGCAGCCGGTGAACCACTCCGCCTCGGGGCCGTGGACACTGCGGTAGCCGATCGTGTAGTCCGCGGGAGTGCGGGTATGCAGTTCGCCGCGCGCATCCACCGTGGAGACCGCCTCCACCAGTGGCCAGATCTCGCCACCCCAGGCGCCGGCGTTCATCCGCAGCGCGCCACCCACGGTCCCGGGGATGCCGGCCAGGAACTCGGCCCCGACCAGCCCCTCGCGGGCCCCGAAACGCGCGGCCTGGGCGCAGGCCAACCCCGCCCCAAGCAGCAGGCGATCGCCGTCCAGGCGCCGGCGTTCGTTCAGCACTCCGGAAAGATGCACGACCAGGCCGTCCAGCCCGCCGTCACGAATGAGGACGTTGCTGCCCAGGCCGAGGAAGGTCACGGGCATCTGCGGCGCGTGGGTAGCGTGATCGCGCAGGGCAGCGACCAGGTCGTCAAGGTCCGCCGGCTGGAACAGCCAGTCGGCCGGGCCGCCTACGCGCCAGGAGGTCAGCCCGGCCAGCGGAACCTGCGCCTGCAACCGGCCACGCGTTGCCTGCGCGAACGGAGTCATCGACGAGTCCACAACGCGGGCGGCCATCATGATTCCTCCTCGCCGGCGGTCCCCAGCTGCTGCGGGAGCAGCCCGGCCAGACGGCCAATATCGCCGGCACCCTGGGCGAGCACGACATCGTCCGGCCGCAGCATCCCCGCGAGCACACCGATCACATCCTCTGCGCGCTCGACAAACACCGGCTCCACCCGCCCGCGCAGACGAATGGCGCGCGCCAGGCTGCGGCCATCGGCGCTGGGGATCGGGTCCTCCCCGGCGGCATACACCTCGAGCAGGATCAGGACATCGGTCTCGGACAGGGCCTCGGCGAAGTCCTCGAACAGATCACGCGTGCGGGTATAACGATGCGGCTGGAAGATGGTGATCCGGCGGCGGCCCGGCCAGGCATCGCGCGCGGCCGCCTGAGTGGCAGCAATCTCGCGCGGGTGATGGCCATAGTCGTCGACCAGGGTCAGGGCCCCCTGTGCGGTCCGCAGCTCCTGCACCTGGAAGCGCCGCCCAATACCCTGGAAGCGCGCCAGCGCGGCCTGGATCGCCTCGGGGGCGACCTCCAGCTCGTGCGCGACAGCCGCCGCCGCCAGGGCATTGAGCACGTTGTGGCGCCCGGGCAGGTTCAGCGTCACCGGGAACGCAGCCTGACCGGGCAACGCGAGGTCGAAGTACATGCGCACGCCTTCCTGGCGCACATTCAGGGCGCGCACGTCGGCGTCCTGTTCGATGCCGTAGGTCAGGCGCGGGCGCTCCAGTTCCGGGTACAGATCACGCACCTGCGGGTCGTCGGCGCACAACACGGCAATGCCGTAGAACGGCAGGTGGTGCAGGAATTCCAGGAAGGTCGCGCGCAGCTGGCCGAAGTCGTTGCCATAGGTCCCCAGGTGATCCGCATCGATATTGGTCACGATGCTGATCATCGGCTGCAGATGCAGGAACGAGGCGTCACTCTCGTCGGCCTCGGCCACCAGATAGTCCCCGGCGCCGAGATTCGAGTGGCTCGCCGTGCTGTTCAGGCGTCCGCCAATCACAAACGTCGGGTCCATCCCGGCCTCCGCCAGCACACTGGCGACCAGGCTGGTGGTCGTGGTCTTGCCATGGGTCCCGGCGACCGCGATGCCATAGCGAAAGCGCATCAGTTCGGCCAGCATCTCGGCGCGGCGCACGATCGGGATGCCGCGCCGACGCGCCTCCTGGACCTCGGGGTTGCTCGGATTGATCGCACTGGAAACCACCAGCACGTCGGCATCGGCCACGTTCGATTCGGTATGGGCCGCCACCACCGGGATGCCCATGCCCTTCAGGCGTTCGACCATCGCCGACTGCCCGAGATCGGATCCCGAGACCTGATATCCCAGTTGATGCAGGACCTCGGCGATCCCGCTCATGCCGGATCCCCCGATCCCCACACAATGGATCCGGCGGATACGACGCATCGCATGGCGTGGCAGGCGCGGGGCGTTCATGACGATCCCTCCCGGCGGACGCCCGCCATTTCCATGCAGGCATCGGCCAGGCGCCGTGCGGTGTCGGGGCGGGCCTGTGCGCGGGCCAGCAGGGCACGCGAGCGCAGGGCCTCGCGGTCCAGCGGGGCGACCAGCTCGTAGACCCGCTGAGCGTCCAGCTCGGCATCCGCGACCCGCCAGGCGGCACCGGATTGCACCAGGGCCTCGGCATTCGCGGTTTGATGATCGTCCACCGCATGTGGATAGGGCACGAAGATCGCCGGCACGCCGGCCGCGGCCACCTCGGCCACGGTGAGCGCGCCGGCGCGGCAGATCACCAGGTCCGCCCAGGCATAGGCCGCGGCCATGTCTTCGATAAAGGCGCTGATCTCCGCCTCCAGACCTGCCTCCGCATAGGCGGCCTGGGCCTCGTCGAGGGTGCGCTCGCCCGCCTGGTGACGGATGTTCAGCGGCTGCTCCACGGCCACGCGCGCCAGCCCGGCGGGCAGCGTGCGGTTGAGCGACCGGGCGCCCAGGCTGCCGCCCAGGACGAGGAGGTTCAGGGCGCCCTCGCGCTCGTCGAAGCGCGCCTCCGGCGCCGGGAGTTCCGCAATCGCGGCGCGCACCGGGTTGCCCACCACCGTGACCGCCACCCGCTCGGGGAAGCTGTGCTCGAAGCCGGCATAGACCCGGTCCGCCACCTTCGCCAGCCAGCGATTGGTCAGACCGGCCACAGCGTTCTGTTCGTGGATTGCCAGCGGCCGGCCCATGGCGGCCGCCATTAGTCCCCCGGGGCCGGCGGCAAACCCACCAAAGCCAATCACGGCATCCGGGCGCAGACGCGTTATCAGACCCAGGGCGGCCCACAGCGAAATGCCGAGCCGCCAGGGTGCGAGTGCTAGCCCGACCAGGCCCTTGCCGCGGATGCCGGCGATTGGAAGCGTATGCAGCTCGATCCCGGCCGCCGGCACCAGCCGCGATTCCACGCCGCGGGCCGTGCCCAGCCAGCGCACCTCGGCACCGCGTTCCCGCAGCAGGGTGGCCACTGCCAGGCCCGGGAACACATGGCCCCCGGTGCCGCCGGCCATGATCAGGATGCGCGGGGCCCTCATGCGGCACCCCCACGCCGGCGGCGCGCCGGGGGTGCGGCGCGCGGGGCCGGCACCTGGGCCTCGCGGTACACGCGCATCACCAGGCCGATAGCCGCCAGCGAGACGATCAGCGAACTGCCGCCGTAACTGAGAAACGGCAGGGTCAGGCCCTTGGTCGGAAGCAGCCCCATGTTCACCGCGAGGTTCAGGAACGCCTGCAGGCCCATCCAGATGGCCACGCCAAAGGCCAGATGCGAGCCGAAGGCGTGCCCTGCGCGCTCGGCGTACAAACCGATCTGAATGCAGCGCCAGACCAGGACTCCGAACAGCGCGATGAGGGCCACCACACCGACGAAGCCGAACTCCTCGGCAAACACCGCGAACAGGAAGTCGTTGTGCGCCTCGGGGAGGTAAAAGAGCTTCTGCACACTGTTGCCGAGCCCGGCCCCGAACCAGCCGCCGGAACCGATCGCGATCAGCGACTGGGTCAGCTGGAAACCGGTGGCGAATGGATCCTGCCAGGGATCGAGGAAGGCCGTCAGGCGCGCCACGCGGTAAGGCGCCGCGACCGCGACGACCGCCATCCCCGCCGCGATGGTGCCCGCCAGCGCGGCGAACTGCCAAAGCTTCGCACCGGCCAGAAACAGCATGCCCATGCCAATCGCCAGCATGATCGCGGCGCCGCCGAAGTCCGGCTGCAGCAACAGCAGGATGGTGCCCACCCCAAGAACGATCAGCGGGCGGATAAAACCGAGGAAGTGCAAGCGGAGCGTCGAATAGTGACGCACGATGTAGCCGGCGAGGTACATCACCACCAGCAGCTTCACCATCTCGGCGACCTGCAGGTTGAACATCCCCAGCGGGATCCAGCGGGTCGCACCGTTGACCGTGCGCCCGACGCCCGGGATCAGCACTGCGATCAGCAACGCCATCACCAGGATCAGCAGCCACGGCCCGGCGCGTTCCCAGCGCGCCAGCGGGACCACCCAGAGGAAGGTCGCCACCGCAAGCCCGATGGCGGCGAAGATGACCTGGCGCTGGAAGAAGTGCCAGGTGTTGCCGAAATAACGCTCGCCCAGCCCCATGGAGGCGGACGCGACCATCACCAGGCCGATGCCCAGCAGGATCGCCGCGACGGCCAGCAGGGGCAGGTCCACGTGGTCGCGCAGGCCGGCGACCAGGCCGCGATCCGGGAGTCCGAGGCGGGTGCTGGAGATACTCATGCTGCCAGCTCCCGGACCGCGTGCGCGAAGTGGTCGCCGCGCGCCTGATAGTTCGGGTACATGTCCAGGCTGGCGCAACCGGGCGACAGCAGGACGGTATCCCCCGGTTCCGCCCAGGCAGCGGCCTGCGCAACCGCGGCGGCCATGTCGTCCACGCGCTGGACCGGAACCACGGAGGCCAGGGCACGGGCGATCATTGGCGCGTCCTCGCCGAGCAACACCACACCACGGACCTTGCCCGGGACGTAATCGGCCAGCGGCGTAAAGTCCTGCCCCTTGCCCTGCCCGCCCGCAATCAGCACCAGCGGCCCGGGCGTACCGCGCAGGGCCGCCAGGGTCGCGCCGACATTGGTGCCCTTGGAGTCATTGATATAGGCGACACCGCCCACTTCGGCAATCCACTGCGAGCGATGCGGCAGACCAGCGAAGTCGGCCAGGGCCGCCATGGCGCGTGCGCGCGGCTCGCCCGCCTCCAGCCACGGCCAGACCAGGGCAAGCGCGGCCAGGGCGTTGGCCCAGTTGTGCTGCCCGCGCAGACGCAGATGGCCGGTCGAGAGAAGGACCTGGTCACCGCGCACCAGGTCCGGAGCATCCGCGCTGGACGGGCGCACCCCGAAATCGTCCGGGCCGGCCGGCGCATCGAGACCGAAGGAGATCACCTTCAGACCCGGCGGCAGGGCGATCTCGCGCAGCCAGGCGTCCTCGCGGTTCAACACACCACGCCCGGCGCGATCCAGGATGCGGGCCTTCGCACGCACATACGCATCCAGATCGGCGTAGCGATCCAGGTGATCAGGCGAGATATTCAGGATGGCGGCGGCCGCTGGCGCCAACATGTCGCTGCGCTCCAGCTGGAAACTGGACAGCTCCAGCACGTACAGGTCCGGGGCCTGCTCCAGCAGGTCCAGCGCCGGGGTGCCGTAGTTACCACCCACCGCCACCCGCAGGCCGGCGGCGCGCAGCAACTCGCCGACCAGCGCGGTCACCGTGCTCTTTCCGTTGGAGCCGGTAATCGCGATGACTGGGGTGCCCGCCTGCTCGGCGAACAGGTCGATGTCTCCGGTCAGGCGGGCACCGGCGGCACGCGCCCGTTGCAGGACCGGGTGCTCCAGTGCGACCCCGGGCGAGACGATGATGCGGGCAAAGCCCGAGGCGTCCAGTCGATCCAGCGGCCCGACCCAGGCATCGGCCAGCCAGGCCTTGGCACCCTCGGTCTCCAGCGCGGCCGGCGCCACGCGGGTATCGGTGATCGCGAACGGCTCACCCTGCGCACGCAGGAAGCGGGCAACCGACACGCCGGTCGCCCCCAGGCCCACGATCAGGTTGTTGTCGCCGGTTCGCGTCATGGGATCAGCGCACCTTCAGGGTCGCAAGACCGACAAGGACGAACACCACGGTCAGGATCCAGAAACGCACGATCACGCGCGGCTCCGGCCAGCCCTTGAGTTCGAAGTGATGGTGCAGCGGCGCCATGCGGAAGATCCGTCGCCCAGTGAGTTTGAAAGAGGCGACCTGGAGCATCACCGAAAGCGTCTCCAATACGAAGATGCCCCCCATGATCAGCAACACGATCTCCTGACGGGTGATGATCGCCAGCATGCCCAGGGCCGCGCCCAGCGCGAGCGCCCCGACGTCGCCCATGAAGACCTGCGCCGGGTAGGTGTTGAACCACAGGAATCCCAGCCCGGCGCCGACCAGGGCGGAGGTAAAGATCACCACCTCGCCCACGCCGGGTACCGCCGGAATACCGAGATAGTCGGCGAATACCGCATGGCCCGCCGCGTAGGCGAACACGCCCAGGGCGCCGGCCACCAGCACCGCCGGCATGATCGCCAGGCCATCCAGCCCATCGGTCAGGTTCACGGCATTGGAGGACCCCACGACCACCAGCCAGACCAGCGGGATGAACAGCCAGCCCAGGCTGAACTGGATGTCCTTGAACACCGGCAGGTAGAAGGTCGTCTCCACCGGCCCCTGCGCGGTGTACATGATCACCCCCGCGGCGACCAGGGCGAACAGCGTCTGCCACAGGAGCTTGGCGCGCGCCGACAGGCCCTTGCTGTTGCCGTAGCGCAGCTTCAGGTAGTCATCCCAGCCGCCCACGGCGCCGAACGCCAGGGTGGTCAGCAGCACGAGCCAGACGAAGCGGTTGGTCAGATCGCTCCACAGCAGGGTCGCCGCCGCCACCGCTACCAGAATCAGGGCACCGCCCATGGTCGGCGTGCCGGCCTTGGTCAGGTGAGACTCGGGACCGTCATCGCGGATCTGCTGGCCGACATTGCCGACCGTCAGGCGGCGGATCATCGCCGGCCCGATCAACAGCGCGATCGCCAATGCGGTAACCACCCCGAGGATGGCGCGAACGGTCAGGTACTGAAAGACCGTGAAGCCGGAATAGAACTGGCTCAGGTATTCAGTCAGCGCGAACAGCATTCGCCACCTCCGGCGCTGACGAGGCCAGGTCCAGCCCCTCGATGATCTGTTCCATGTGCTGGCTGCGCGAGCCCTTTACCAGGACCGTGGTGCCCTCCCCCAGGAGGTCCTCCAGGCGCGAGCGCAGCGCGGCGTGGTCGGCAAACCACTCGCCGCCGTCGCCAAAGCCCTCGGCGCTGTCGCGCGCGGCCTCGCCCAGCGCCAGGCAGTGTTCGATACCCACCGCGCGGGCCAGGTGCCCGGTTTCCCGGTGCAACGCCGGCGTGGCGGCGCCCAGTTCACCCATGGCACCCAGCACCAGGATGCGCCGACCGGGCATCGCCGCCAGCACCTCGAGCCCGGCCCGCAGCGAGTCCGGATTGGCGTTGTAGCTGTCGTCCCAAATCCGCGCGCCGCTGACGTGCCACAGCTCCTGCAGACGGCCGCGCACCGGCTTCCAGCGGGTGAGCCCGTCGACGATTCGGTCAATCCCGATACCGACCGCGTTCGCCGCGGCCGCGGCCGCCACGGCATTGGCTGCGACGTGGCGACCGGGGCCGGCCAGGCGCAGATCGCGGACGGCCCCAAGGATGGACAGACGCAGCCGGTCCGGGGCCTGCCACATGCCTTCCACCTCGCCGCCACCCTCCAGCGAGAAGCGCTGGCAGTGGTGATGCTCGTTCAGCGACAGCCAGTAGTCGGCAAACGGATCATCCAGATTGATGACCGCGGTGCCGCCCTGGGCCGGGAGACCGGAGTAGATCTCGGCCTTGGCATGGGCGACGCCCTCCAGGCTGCCGAAGCCCTCGAGATGGGCGCGACCGGCATTGGTGATCATGGCGACCTGCGGTTCGACCCAGCGCGCCATGCGCCCGATCTCACCGGCATGATTGGCGCCCAGTTCGATGACCGCGTAGTCGACGTCACAGGGCATCGCCAGCAATGTCAGCGGCGCGCCGATCTCGTTATTCAGGTTGCCCGCGGTGGCATGTACCGACCCCACCCCCTCAAGGATGCAGCGGAGCATCTCCTTGGTCGTGGTCTTGCCATTGGAGCCGGTCAGGGCAATCACCCGCGCGCGGCTCTGGCGCCGCCAATGGCGGCCCAGGCGGCCCAGGGCCTCGCGGGTATCGGCCACGATGATCTGCGGCTGTGGCACATCGAGCGCCCGCTCCACCAGCAGCACGGCCGCCGGCAGGTCGGCACCGACCTGTGCGTGGGCATCGAAATTCGGCCCCTTCAACGCGATGAACAGCGCTCCCGGGCGCGGCTCGCGAGTGTCCGTAAACACGCCCTCGAAGGCCGTGTCGGGCACCCCTTGCAGGCGCCCATGGACCGCCTCGGCCAATTCCTGGCTGGTCATTCGAATCATTGTCCCTCCCCCCTGATCGCGTGGTCCTGGCCACGCCTGTCCTGCGGGTGCCGGCACGCCCGGGCCTGCACCTGTTCGCGGTCGCTGAACGGATAGCGCTGACCGCGGATCTCCTGGGTCGTCTCGTGACCCTTACCGGCCACCAGCACCACATCCCCGGCAACGGCCTCGGCCAGCGCACTGGCAATCGCCGTTGCGCGATCGCCAATCTCGTGGCATTCGGCGGAATCGGCGCAGCCGGCAAGGATCTCGGCGCGGATCTCGGCGGGGTCTTCTCCGCGCGGGTTGTCATCAGTCACGAAGATCACGTCGGCCTCCCGGCAGGCCACCTGGCCCATTGCCGGGCGCTTGCCTCGATCGCGGTCGCCGCCGCAGCCGAACACCACGCTCAGGCGCCCGCGCACATGGGGTCGAAGCGCCTGCAATGCAGCCTCCAGGGCCTGGGTGGTATGCGCGTAATCGACCACCGCCAAGGCCCCGTTAGCGAGCGGGAAGCGCTCCATGCGGCCGGGGACGCCGGGGAGTTCGGCGACTGCCGCGATCGCCTCCTCGCGCTCTACCCCGAGGCCCTGCAGGGTGGCGAGGGTCGCCAGCAGATTGCCGACCTGGAACAGGCCGAACAGGGTGGAACGAACCGGATAGGCCCGGCCGTCGGCCTCGAGGGTGAAACGCAACCCTTCGGCAGTGGCCTCCACGTCTCGGGCGCGCAGATCGGCGGGTGCGCCCAGGGCACTGTAGGTCAGGGCCTGAACGCCCGCCGGCAGATGCTCCACAACCTGGCGTCCAAAGGCATCATCGATATTCAGGACCGCCGTTTGCAGGCCAGGCCAGACAAACAGCCGCGCCTTGGCTGCCGCATACGCCTCCTGACTACCGTGGAAATCGAGGTGATCGGAACTCAGTCGGGTGAGCACACCGACGCTGATCGGGGCTCCGGCGAGGCGCCCTTGTGCCAAACCGTGCGAGGAGGCCTCCAGCGCCACGGCACCACAACCGGCCGCGGCCAGCTCGGCCAGGTGGCGATGCAGGTCCAGTACGCCCGGGGTCGTGTGTCCGGTATCCACTAGGTGGCCCGGTCGCCCGACGCCGAGCGTGCCGATCAGACCGGTGGGCCGACCCAGGGTCTCCAGGGCCATCGCGATCAGGTGCGTGACCGAGGTCTTGCCGTCGGTACCGGTCACCGCCACCAGCGGGGCCGCCTCCGGCCAGCTACCGAACAATCCGCGCGCCATCTGCGGCAGCCGCTCCCGCAGGCCCGGCACATGGAGCGTCGGCACAGCAGGGAATGTTTCCGGGGTTCCGGCCTCGTCCCACAGGATCACGCCGGCACCCCGTGCCACGGCATCGGCAGCATGCGCCAACCCATGGCCGTGCGTGCCGGCTAGGGCCACAAAGGCGGTGCCGGGCGCGACCCGGCGGCTATCCTGAACCAGGTCGGCGACCGGCAAGTCCGCCAGGTCGGGGCGCAGGAGATCGGCCGGCAACAAATCGCCCAGCACCGGTCCCGCCCCGCCTCGGGTATCACGGGCGGCCATCATGTCGCCCCCTCGTGATCCGCGGCCAGGCGCATGGGGACCTCCGGCATCGCGTCCGGGCGCACGTTGAACATGCGCAGGGCCGAACCGACGACATTACGGAACACCGGCGCGGCGACCGCCCCACCGTAGTAGACGCCGGCATCCGGCTCGTCGATCACCACGGCCATGACAAAACGCGGATCGGAGGCCGGGGCCAGGCCGACGAAACTCGAAAAATAGCGGTCCTCGGTATAACCGCCCGGACCGCTCTTGCGGCTGGTGCCGGTCTTGCCGGCCACGCGGTAACCGTCGATCGCCGCCTGGCGCGCGGTGCCCTCGGTACCGATCACATGTTCCATCATTGCCAGCACCTGGCGGGCAGTACGCGGAGTCATCACCTGCGCCGACTCGCGCAGATCGTCGGCGGTGCGCACCAGACGCACCGGCACCCGCTCGCCGTCATTGGCAAAGGCGGTGTAGGAGGCCGCCATCTGCAACGGCGACAGCGACAGCCCGTAGCCATAACCGAGCGTGGCCTGTTCGACCTCGCGCCAGGTGGTGAAATCGCGCAGACGCCCCGTGGCCTCGCCCGGGAAATGGGTACCCAGCGCCTGCCCGAAGCCCGCCTGATGCAGGGTCTTCCAGAAACGATCCGCGGGGGTATCCAAAGCCAGCTTTGTGGCCCCGACATTGCTCGAACGGGCGATCAGGGTGGTGAGGTCGATCGTCCCGTAGTCGCGCAGATCGCGCACGGTCAGGCGCCCCACCCGCATGGTGCCCGGGCCGGTCTCCAGGGTGGCGTTGACGTCCACCACCCCGGCATCCAGGGCGGCCGCCACGGTGAACGGCTTCAGCACCGAACCGGGCTCCAGGGTATCGGTGATGGCGCGGTTGCGGGCGCGATCGGAGCGGATGGCGCCGCGATTGTTTGGGTTGAATCCGGGCTGATTGACCAGCGCCAGGATCTCGCCGCTGCGGGCGTCCAGCAACACGGCAGAGCCGCCACGCGCATTGTGTTCGGCGACCGCGGTCTTCAGTTCGCGGTACGCCAGATATTGCAGGCGCTGATCCAGGGTCAGGGCCAGGGTGTTGCCGTCACGCGCGGGGCGGATACTGGCGACATCACGGATGCTGCGGCCATAACGGTCGCGCAGCACCCGCTTGGCGCCCGGATGACCGGACAACCACTGGTCAAAGGCCAGTTCCACGCCCTCCTGGCCCTGATCGTCGATATTGGTATAGCCCAGCACATGCGAGGTGGCCTCGCCATGCGGGTAATAACGCCGGAATTCGCGGGTCAGGCCGACGCCCTGGATGCGCAGGGCCGCTACGCGCTCGGCCTGATCCGGCAACATTTGGCGGCGCAGGTAGATGAATTCGCGCGAGGCACGCGCCTCGATACGCTCCGCCAGCCAGTCCGGCTCCACCTCCAACGCCGCGGCCAAATCCGGCCAGCGCTCGCGCTGGCCCATCAAGTCCTGCGGGTTGGCCCAGGCGGTCTGCACCGGGGCCGAAATGGCCAGGGGTTCGCCGTGACGGTCGGTAATCATGCCGCGGTTCGCGGACTCGGTCAGGGTGCGCACCTGGCGCTGCTCGCCCTGCTTGGTCAGGAAGTCGCGCTCCAGGACCTGCAGATCGACGGCGCGCAACAGCAACGCGGCGCTCGCGACGGCGAACACGGCGATCACGACCTTCAGACGGCCACCACTGATCTGCCGCTTCAGCGCGCCCACGAGCGACCCCCGATCACCACGATGCGATCCGAATCGGGCTGAATCATGTCGAGACGCTCGCGCGCCTGCTCCTCGACCCGGCCCTGGGTCGCCCAGGTCGATTGCTCGATCTGCAACTGCGTCCACTCGAGATTCAGGACATCGCGCTGGCTCAATGCCTGCTGCTGGTCGATAAAGGCCTGGCGCGACTCATGCTTGGCCGCCACCACCCCTACCGCCGAGGCAAACACCCCGGTTGCCAGCGCCACCGCCAGGAGCCCGCGCGCAACCATCAGAGTCGCTCCCCGACACGCAGCACGGCCGAGCGCGAACGCGGATTGATGCGCTGCTCCTCGCGATCGGCATGGATCGGCTTGCCGACCGGGCGCAGCTTGCGCTCCGGCTCCTCCGGCATCACCGGAAGGCCGCGCGGCAGGCGCACGCTGGACACCGGCTTGCGCAGGGCCTGCTTTACCAGTCGGTCTTCCAGTGAATGGAAGCTGATCACCACCAGCCGCGCACCAGGCGGGAGCACATCGGGGATCGTCGCCAGCCACTGCTCCAGCTCGGACAGCTCCTCGTTCACGAAGATGCGCAGCGCCTGGAAGGTTCGAGTGGCCGGGTGCTTTCCGGGCTCGCGTTTCGGGACCGCACGGCGAACGATCTCGGCCAGTTCGCCGGTGCGGCTAAGCGGTGCCTCGGTGCGTGCAGCCACAATGGCCCGGGCAATGCGCCGCGAGTGGCGCTCCTCGCCGTATTGATAGATCACATTCGCGATCTCGGTCTCGTCGGCCCGCGCCAGCCACTCCGCCGCGCTCTCGCCGCTGTTCGGATCCATGCGCATGTCCAGCGGGCCGTCGTGCTGAAAACTGAATCCGCGCTCGGGCGTATCCAGCTGGGGCGAGGACACGCCCAGGTCCAGAAAGACGCCGTCCGGACCCCGGTCCGGCGAACGCCGTTCCAGCGTGGCGGCCATGGTCGAGAACGGCGCGGCCTCGAAGGCAAAACGCGGATCATCGGCAAACGAGGCGGCCGCCGTGGCGGCCTCCGGATCGCGATCCATGGCCAGCAGCCGGCCGTCCGGGCCCAGGCGATCCAGGATCGCCCGGCTGTGTCCACCGCGGCCGAAGGTGCCATCGACGTAAAAGCCGTCAGCGCGCACGGCCAGGCCCTCCAGCACCGCGTCGCGCAGCACCGGGATGTGGGAGACGGCTTCCATGTCCGTCACAACGCGATGGACTCGAGCGCTTCATCATCCACGTCACCCCCCAGCACCTGGGCGCAGGTCTCCTCCCAGGCGGCCTCGCCCCAGATCTCGAACTTCTTGCCCTGGCCCAGCAGCACCACCCGCTTTTCCAGGCCGGCGTACTGACGCAGGGGCGGAGGCAGCAACAGGCGGCCGCTGCCGTCCAGCTCGCACTCGGTGGCATGGCCCACCAGCAGGCGCTGCAGATTGCGCACCTTGGGATTCATGTTGGGGCGGGACATCAGGTTCTGCTCAATGCGCTCCCACTCGGGGAACGGGTACAAGAGCAGGCAGCGGGAGGGATCAACCGTGATCACCAGCTGACTGTTGCAGCTCGCAGCGAGGTCGTCGCGATACCGCGCCGGCATGGCCAGGCGGCCCTTCGCATCCAGATTGAGCTGGCTAACGCCTCGAAACATCGCTGATAACGGTGGTTACCCACCTTTCCCCACTTTGACCCACTTTCCGACACTATAGGTACGGGCATCCTCCAGAGTCAAGAAAATCGACCCCGAAAAACGAAAAATAAGCGTTGAATCACAGAGACTTAGCGCACCCACCCCGAGGCGGACGAAAGAGCGGGGAGAAGGGTATTAAAAGCCTCGCGTTGAGGCTCAAACTTAATGCATCACCTTACAAGTTTGCCGCACACACAGCCGTGTACGCGCAGACCGGGGCGGCCGCGGGGGCTTGATCGTGGGAAAAAGTGGGAGCCGGCCGTAAGCCGGGTTCTGTCGAGGACAGTCATTCATCTGGGACGTCCGTCACCGGACGCCTCGAGCAGCCTACCCGGGTGCGATGCGGGCCACACCATGCACCCCTATTTGGCCTTGCTCCGGACGGGGTTTACCCTGCCACGAACTGTTACCAGTCGCGCGGTGCGCTCTTACCGCACCATTTCACCCTTACCTGTACCCGGCGAACCGGGCCATCGGCGGTATGTTTTCTGCGGCACTTTCCGTCGGCTCGCGCCGCCCAGGCGTTACCTGGCGTCCTGCCCTATGGAGCCCGGACTTTCCTCCACATCCGAGGATGCAGCGACTGCCTGGCCGACTCCCGCGCTCCTTGTACGCCGCCGCGTGCGCGAACGCAAGCCTTTTCAACGGCCTGCCCCAAGGGCCTCCGTCCACAACGAAGCACACCAAGACACGAAGGACGTCAAGAGCAGCCCCCAGGAAGAGGGGACGATCGGAAGGCAATCAATTCAACGAACGACAGGGTTATCGCCACGATGCCGGAACGCAGCCAGCCATCCCCGCCAACAATGATTATTTCCGTTCTTCCAAACCTTCCTGCCGATGGCTTCTGACCTTGACCCGCTGCGTGTCTGCGCACGCTTCATTGCGGACCCAAACCAGTCCTATTCTCCGGCGTCCTTGAGGGCGAGGGCGCGGGCGTAGACGCGGTTGCGCGGCAGGTCGGTGGCATCGGAGAGCAGGCGGGCCGCACGCTTGAGAGGGAGTTCATGCAGCAGTGCCGCGAGCAGGCGCTCGTGCTCGTCGGACAGGGGCATGTCGGCCTCGCCCTCCGTGTCGGGCGCGGGCGCCGGGGCCAGGATCAGCACGAACTCGCCGCGGGTGCGGTTGCTGTCGGCATCCAGCCAGGCCGGCAGTTCGCCGGCGGGGCCGCGATAGTGTTCCTCGAACTGCTTGGTCAACTCCCGAGCCAGGAAGACCTCCCGCCCCGGTGCCAGCTGCGCCAGGTTGGCGGCGGCCGGGCGAACACGGTGCGACGATTCGAACAAAATGGTGGTAACCGGCTGGACCAGCAATGCCTCCAGCCGCCGTTGGCGCGCCCCGGCGGCATGCGGCAGGAAGCCCTCGAAGCAGAAGCGGTCGGACGGCAGCCCGGCAACCGCCAGCGCCGCCAGAGGCGCACTGGGACCCGGTACGGCGCGCACATCCAACCCGGCTTCGCGCGCCGCCCTCACCAGCCGAAAACCCGGGTCCGACACCAGCGGCGTGCCGGCATCGGAAATCAGCGCGACGGACTCCCCCGCCCTCAGCGCCTCCAGCAGCGAGGGAATACGCTCTGCCTCGTTATGCTCGTGCAGGCTGACCAGCGGCGTGTGCACGCCTAGATGCGCCAGCAGCCCGGCGCTGTGTCGCGTATCCTCCGCCGCAATGCGCTGCACCCGACCGAGGACCTCGCCCGCCCGCGGGCTCATATCTCCAAGATTACCAATCGGGGTAGCCACCACCCACAACGTGCCCCAGTTCGTTGACACGGCCTGATGCGCTTTCAATACTGACTCCTCATTCGCTGACGAACCGCTATCGTGACCCGAATCCCCGAACGCGCCGGGCATACCCGGCCCCTGTCCCGTCTTGCCCTGTTGCTGCTGGCCACGGCCATCGTGGCGGGCTGTGCCACGCCGCGCCCGGATCCGGAGCCGACCCCGGACGCCGAGGTGCGGCCGGACCTGGCCGAACTGCCTCCCGAGGTACGCGCCAGCCTGCTGCTGAGCGAGGCCCGCTCGCGGCCGGAGCCCGACCTGGTGCGCCGCGCCATCGAGGCCGTGCTGGCACTCGACCCCGCGACGCCGGACCAGCTGGACCGGGCCGAAGCCCTGTGGGCCGAGCTTCCCGACGCCGCGCGGGACACCCAGGAAGCCCGCCTTCTAGGGGCGCGACTCGCAGCAGCGCAACGGGATTGGGAGCTCGCCCGCGAACGACTGGGTGCAGACGACCCGGACGACCCCACGCGATCCCCGGAGGTCTATCGCCAGGGGCTTGCCCTGCACGCCCGGATGCTGGAACAGGAGAGCCAATGGTATCAGGCCCTGGACACCCGGCTGCGCCTGGACCGCCTGCTGATCATGGAGCCCGACGCACACGCCGAGAATCAGCAGCGCATATGGGGGCTGCTCGCAGCCCTGCGCCCGGCCCAGCGCGACCGGATCGTGGGCAACCACCCGCCGGATGGGGATGCCTGGGTCAGCCTGTTCCGACTGCTGCGCGCCGCCGATACCGAGGAACAGGCGCACCTGGCCGCCGGATTGTGGCGCGAGCGCCATCCCGCGCATCCGGCCAACAGCCTGCTGCCGGAACTCGTCGCCAGCCACCCGCTGGTCGCGGACGCGCCTGGGGACACCCTGGTGCTGCTGCCACTGTCGGGCGACCTGGCCGCACTGGGCAACGCCATACTCGACGGAATCACCCGCGCCTACTACGCGGAGGGTGGCGGCAACGGCCGGCTGATCGTGCGCGACACGCGCGGCGAGCCGGACGGCGCGGCCGCCCTGTACCGGCGTGGCGTGGACTCCGGCGTCGCGCGCATCATCGGTCCGCTGCGGCGTGAGTCGGTAAGCCAGGTGGCCGCTAGCGATCAGACCCTCCCGACCATCCTGCTGAACCGCACGGAAGTCTCGACCCCCGGCGAACTCACAACGCTGGCCTTGAATCCGGAAGAGGATGCCCGTGCGGTGGCGGACCGGGCGGCCCGCGCCGGGTGGCATCACCCCCTGGTGCTCCTGCCGGAAGGGGCCTTCGGCGATCGCGTGGCAAGTGCCTTCCGGGCGGCATTGGCCGACGAGGACCGGCGCCCGCGAGACGTCATTCGCATCCAGCCCAGCGCTGGGGAGCTGAACGCCACCATTGGCAACGCACTCGGCATCCAGCAGAGCGAGGCACGCATTCGCGATGTGGCACGCCGGACCGGGCTGGAACTGGAAGGCGACCCTCAGGTGCGCGCGGATGTGGACCACATCTTCATTGCCGGCACGGCGCCGCAAGTTCGGCGCATCGTGCCGCATCTCCATTTCCACCGGGCCAGCCAGCTCCCGATGATGGCCACGCCCCATGTCTATTCCGGACGCCCGGATGCCAATCGCGACGCCGATCTCAACGGGATCGTGTTCCCCGATACCCCCCGGCTGTTCGACCGGGTGAGCCCCCTGGCGAACGACGAACAAGCGCGCGCCGAGGCACTCCCCCGGTTCGTCGCCCTGGGCATGGACGCGATGCGCCTGAGCCTGCGCCAGGGCGGGATTCGCAACGCCCCCCATCATCAGCTAACCGGCGGCGCTGGCACCTGGAGTCTGAACCCCTTCAACCACGAGTGGGTGAGAGAACCGGCCTGGGCGCGCTTCGAGGGCGGCGAGCCCCGACGCATCGACGTACACGCCGGAGGGTCCTGAGTGTTTCGCCCGGGTGCCTCGGGGCAGGCCGCCGAGAAGCGAGCCGCGGACTACCTGGAGGCACACGGGCTGCAGATCCGTGCGCGTAACGTCCGCCGGCCTTACGGCGAGCTCGACCTGGTCGCACTCGAGGACGATACCCTGGTGCTGGTGGAAGTACGCAAGCGCAGCCACCCGGGCTTTGGGGGCGGCGCGGAGAGCATCGACCGGCGCAAGCGTGAACGCCTGTTGCGGGTGGCCGAGGCGTACCTGCAGGAAAGCGCCTGGAACGGCCCGGTCCGCTTTGATGTGATGACCCTGGATGGCCAGGACCGGATCGAGTGGCTGCAGGACGCCATCCAGGCATCCACCCCGTGAGCGCCCACCGATGATCCCTCTGGCTCGCGAACTGGAACAGCTCCTGGCGCCCGGCGATCGTCTGCTCGATCCCGCGGACTGCTGGACCTACGGTGCCGACAACTCGAAGCTGCACGCGGTGCCCGACGCCGTCGCCTTCCCACGGGACGCCGATATGGTGCGCGAGCTGGTACGCCTTTGCCGGCGCCTGGGCGTGGCCCTGACCAGCCGCGGACGCGGCACCGGCACCACCGGTGCCGCGGTCCCGGACCATGGCGGACTGGTGGTGTCATTCGAGCACATGAACCGCATCCTGGAGGTGGATCCGGACAATCGCTGGCTGATCGCGGAGCCGGGCGCCACCAACGGCGAGATCCAGCAGGCGGCAGGCGCCACGGGCTTCTTCTGGCCGCCGGACCCCACCAGTAGCGCCTATTGCACGCTGGGTGGGAATCTCGCCTATAACTCTGCCGGCCCGCACGCGGTCAAGTATGGCACCCCGCGTGACAACACCCTGGGCCTGTCCGGCGTGGCCGGAACCGGCGAGGCATTCCGCACCGGCGTACATACCACCAAGGGCGTGGTGGGCTACGACCTCACCCGTCTGCTGATCGGATCCGAAGGGACCCTGGCCGTGCTCACCGAGGCCACGTTGCGCCTGACACCCAAGCCGGAGGCGACCCGGCTGATCCAGGCGGTCTACCGTGACGTCGGCGCCGCAGCCCGGGCCGTATCCCGGCTGATGGCGCGCGCCGAGGTCCCCTCGGCGCTGGAGTTCATGGACCATTCCGCGATCACGATGATCCGCGCCTACGCGCCGGATTGCCCCCTGCCCGCCGCTGCCGGCGCGATCCTGATGATCGAGACCGATGGCACCGAGGCCGGCATCGAGGCCACCACCGCCGGCATCCGGCGCGCGGCCGAGGGCGAAGGCTGCGTGCAGACCCTCAGCGCCGACACCCCGGAAGAGGCCCAGGCGCTCTGGGCCGTGCGCAAGGCCCTGTCACCGGCGTTACGCACGGTGGCGCCGAAAAAGATCAACGAAGACGTGGTCGTGCCGGTCTCGCGCATTCCCGACCTGATTGCCGGGCTCGACCGGCTGGCCGCGGAACACGCGATCAAGATCGTGAACTTCGGCCATGCCGGCAACGGAAACATTCATGTAAACCTGCTGGTGAACCCGGATGACCCGGCGGAACTCGCGGCGGCGGAGCGTTGCCTGGACGGCGTCTTCACCCTGGTGTTATCGCTGGGCGGGACGCTCTCGGGCGAACACGGCATCGGGCTGGTGAAGCGACCCTACATCAGCCGGGAACTGGACCCGGTGGCACTGGGGCTGATGGCCGGCATCAAGCGAACGTTCGACCCGGACAACATCCTGAACCCGGGCAAGGCGCCCGGACCCGCCTAGCCAGGTACCGGGCAAGGGAATCCCCTCCCCAGCAGGGACCGGAAAAGAAAAGGGCCCCGGAAGGGGCCCTACTTCACGACCTTCAGTGCCGGGCCCTTGCGCTTCGGGGCCGGCGAATCCTCCCCGGCCCCGTCATCACCAGAGCCGTCCGGAGGCGTGCCCGGACCGTCGTCGTCGGGGCCAGGCCCCGGCTCGCTGCCGAACATCATCCCCTGACCGTTCTCGCGCGCGTAGACCGCGAGCACCGCTTGCATCGGCACAAAGACATCCATCGGGCTGCCCGCGAACCGGGCCGAGAAGGCCACCGCCTCGTCACCGATGTTCAGGGCCTGCACTGCGGTCGGACCGACGTTGAGCGTGATCTTGCCCTGGTCGACGAACGCCTCCGGAACGATCACCCCTTCGACTGTGGCGTCGACCAGGAGATGCGGCGTGAAGCCGTTATCCGTAACCCACTCCCACAGAGCCCGGAGCAGATAGGGGCGCGACGAAGTCACAGGCGCAGCTCGCGCTCGGCCTCGGTCAGACTCACCTGGAACGATTCACGCTTGCAGACCCGATCGGCATATTCCTGAATCGCCTGCGGCAACGCCGTCAGGTCGATGCCTACGGCGGGAAGCCGCCACATCACCGGGGCGATGGCGCAGTCCACAATCGAGAACTCGTCGCTCAAAAAATACGGCTTGAGTTCGAAGATCTCGGCCGAGCTGACCAGGCTTTCACGCAGGATCTTGCGCGCCTTGGTCAAGCCAGAGCCGGAGGCCTGGTTGACGGCATCGAGACCCTCGTACCAGTCACGCTCCACGCGATAAAGCGCCAGCCGCGCGGCCGCCCGCGAGACCGGATCCACCGGCATCAGCGGCGGATGCGGAAAGCGTTCATCCAGGTACTCGGTGATGACGTGCGTGCCGTACAGGGCCAGGTCGCGATCCACCAGGGTCGGGACCTCGTTGTACGGGTTCAGGTCGGAGAGATCCTCGGGCAGTTCATCGGGCCCGAGATTGACGACATCCACGGCGATGTCCTTCTCCGCAAGGATGATGCGCACCCGGTGACAACGCACGCAGTCGTGAGCAGAAAACAGGGTCATAACGGAACGACGGTTGGCGACCAGCGCCATGGCTTTCTCCCTAGCCCGGCCGAACGGTTTCCGGTGCCGGGCAGACGGTCAATAACACCGGCGCGCGATCATCCCTGATCGGCGCGCCGGTTACGGTTCATGCCGCCTAGTGTACGTCTTTCCAGTACTCCTTTTTCAAGAAGTAGGCGAGAATCGTGAAGATCCCGAGGAAAATCAGTACGTACAGGCCAATTCGCTGACGGTCCAGCTGCATCGGCTCGCCCATGTACGAGAGATAGGTCACGATGTCGCGCACGGCCCGGTCGTACTCGCTGGGCGTCATCTGGCCGGAGCGCACCAGTTCGAGACGCTCGTTACCATCCTCGTCGACGACCTTTTCCTGCCAGCCCTGCAGTTCCCACAGGACGTGGGGCATGCCGACATTGTCGAACACCTCGTTGTTCGCACCCAGCGGGCGCGACTCGTCGATGTAGAAGCTCTTCAGGAAGGTATAAACCCAGTCCTCGCCATTGATGCGCGTGGTCATGGTCAGGTCCGGCGGGACCACACCAAAGGCCTCTTCGCCATAGTCTTCGCCCATGGCGTTGGTCATCAGCGAACCGACACCAACGGGATCACCGGCCTCGTCGGTGATGAAGATGAAGTTCTCCTCCACCTGCTGCTCGGTCAGGCCGATATCGCGACCCACGCGGTTGTAGCGCATGTACTCGGTTGCGTGACAACCCATGCAATAGTTCATGAACAGGTTGGCACCGCGCTGCAACGAGGCCTCGTTGCTCACGTCGATGTTGGCCTTCTCCAGGTCACCGTCGTACCCGGCCGCCGAGGCGGCCGGGACGGTGAACAGAGCCGCAGCGGCCAGAACTGTAGTTGCAATCAGCGTTTTCATTACGAAGTCACCCTTTCCGGAACGGCACGGTCACGGCCCAGGCCACGTGCGAAGGCAGGGACCACCATGGTCACGAACAGATACACGGTCGGAATCAGCCAGGACCACATCAGCAGGCCCGCGCTATCGGGGTCGAAGCGCAGGATGTCGTAGAAGGAGTAGATACCCACCACCACGGCAAACGCGATCAGGCTGAAGACCATGGACCGTTCCTTGCTGAGGAACCACAGCACGAAGAAGAACGCGAAGTAGACCGTCGAGAAACGCAGGCTCATCTCGCTGACCTCGCTGGTGGCCTGCTGCAGGCCCAGCCATCCGAGGATCACGAAGGCCACCACGAACACCGCCAGGTTGAACTTGGCCGCGAACGAGCGATAGCGCATCGACAGGACCGGGTTGCGATCCAGCCAGGGGATGAAGAACAGCATCACCACCGCGGCACCCATCGCCATCACGCCCAGGAACGGATCCGGCACCGAACGCAGGACCGAGTACATCGAGGTGAAGTACCAGACCGGCGGAATCAGGTCCGGCGTCACCAGCGGATCGGCCGGGATCATGTTGTCGGCCTTCAGGAACAGGCCGCCACCGGTCGGGAAGAAGAACATGATCACGGCGAAGACCATCAGGAACACGCCAACGCCCACCAGATCCTTCACGGAGTAGTAGGGGTGGAACGGGATGCCATCCTTCGGGATGCCGTTCTCGTCCTTGTGGTCCTTGATGTTGATGCCGTCCGGGTTGTTGGAACCCACTTCGTGCAGCGCGATGATGTGCGCGGCCACCAGCATGATCAGCACCAGCGGCAGGGCAATCACGTGCAGTGCGAAAAAGCGGTTCAACGTGGCGTCGGACAGCAGGAAGTCACCGCGAATCCAGGTCACCAGGTCCGGCCCGATGTACGGGATGGTCTGGAACAGGTTCACGATGACCTGCGCGCCCCAGTAGGACATCTGACCCCACGGCAGCAGGTAGCCGGCGAAAGCCTCGGCCATCAGTACCAGGTAGATCAGCACACCGAAGATCCAGATCAGCTCGCGCGGCTTCTTGTAGGAGCCGTAGAGCAACGCCCGGAACATGTGCAGATAGACGACCACGAAGAACATCGAGGCGCCAGTGGAGTGCATATAGCGGATCAGCCAGCCCCACTCCACATCGCGCATGATGTACTCGACCGACGCAAACGCGAGTTCGGCGTCGGGCTTGTAGAACATGGTCAGGAAGATTCCGGTGACCACCTGGATGACCAGCACCAGCAGGGCCAGGGATCCAAAGAAGTACCAGAAGTTGAAGTTCTTCGGTGCGTAGTACTGCGCCAGATGCTCGTTCCACATCTGGGAGAGCGGGAAGCGGGCGTCCACCCAGCCCAGCACACCGCCCTGGATCTTGGTATCAGGATTGCTGGCCATCAGATCGCCTCCCCGTCTTCATCTTCACCAATGACTAGCAAGGTATCGGTCCGATACATGTGCCGCGGGATCACCAGATTGGTCGCCGCGGGCATGTTGCGGTACACGCGACCGGCCAGGTCGAAGCGCGAACCGTGGCAACCGCACAGCCAGCCGCCCTGCCAGTCGGAACCCATCTCGGGATCGCCGATCTCCGGGCGGTAGCTCGGCGAGCAGCCCAGATGGGTGCAGATACCGATGACGACCAGGATCTCCGGCTTGCGCGAGCGATACTCGTTCTGCGCATATTCCGGCTGCTGGCTTTCCACTTCGGAGTCGGGATCGCGCAGGCGATCGGCCACCTCGGCCAAACCGGCAACCATCTCGTCGGTGCGCCGCACTACCCAGATCGGCTGGCCACGCCACTCGACGCTGACACGCTGACCCGGCTCGACAGCGGCCACGTCGAACTCGACAGGGGCCCCGGCTGCCTGAGCGCGCGCGCTGGGCTGCAAGGACGCCAGGAACGGGGCCGCGACTGCGGCGACCCCGGCTCCGCCTACGACGGATGTCGCGGCGACGAGGAACCGGCGACGGCCTCGGTTTACGCCTTGGTTTGCCATGTTTGTCTCTCCAAACAACGTGTTGAAATCGTGTTCCCGCGGCCGCAAAGGAGGGCGCGGCTGGCACGCGAAGGGGCTTGCCGCACGCGCGAATACCCATCTGGGCGGGCTGTAAAATGCGATAGAATTCCCGAACACGCTAATAAGGTCAAGTAGATTGCCGCCTTAAGACCGAGCATTGCACTCGGTCTCACGCCCCCGAAAACCTTATAAGCAGTTGATTATAAATTTGCTTGTTCCGGGCGCTGCCAACGCCCCGAAACCGCACATTCTGCACCACAATCTCGCAGCGCGCGGCCCGTGAGGGCGACATCGCTCAGGCGGGATTGTCGATCTCGATGAACTCGTGTTCGAGGCCGAAACGCTCCCTGCACCACTGCCCCAGGGCCTGGGCCCCGTAACGTTCGGTCGCATGGTGCCCGGCGGCGAAGTAATGCACCCCAAGCTCGCGCGCCTCGTGGGTGGTCTGTTCCGAGATCTCGCCACTGACATAGGCATCCACCCCCAGGGCCGCCGCCTCGGTCAGTAGTGACTGCGCCCCGCCGGTACACCAGGCGATGCGCCGGATCGGGTGATCACCGGCCTCCACGCAAAGGGCCTCGCGTCCCAGCACGTTGCTGATGTGCGCCTGCATATCCGGCGCCGATAGCGGTCGGGCGGGGGTTCCGATCTGGCCGACACCGTCCTCACGCAGTACGCCGTCGATCGCGAACCCCAGGCGTCCCGCCAGCTGGGTATTGTTGCCGAGTGCCGGATGGGCATCCAGCGGCAGATGGTAGGCCACCAGATTGATGTCGTGCGCAAGCAACTGCCGCAAGCGCTCCCGCTTCATGCCGGTCACCTCCTGCGGCTCGCCCTTCCAGAAGTAGCCATGGTGCACCAGGATCAGGTCGGCCCCGGTCTCCACGGCCGCCTCCACCAGCGCCAGCGAGGCGGTCACCCCGCTGACGATCCGGCGGATCTCGCGCCGCCCCTCCACCTGCAGCCCGTTTGGACAGTAGTCGCGGAAGCGCTCCGGTTCGAGTTCCGCATTGAGTGCCTGCATCAGTTCGTCGCGATCGACCACGGCGGGATCCCCTGTTGAGCGATGATTCGGTATATTCGGCATATGGTGAATTTCTCCCGCTTCCTGCTGCAAGCTGCGCTGACCGGTATCGCCCTGGCGGTGGTGATCGCAGTGTTCTTCCCCGAGATCCTCGGCCGCGGCGACCCAGGTGCCGAGCTGCGGGTCGCCCCGCCGGTGGCTGCGCCTGCCGCAACCGGGGCGCCGGCCAGCTATGCCGACGGCGTACGCCGCGCCGCACCCGCGGTGGTCAACATCATGACCTCGCGCACCATCGACCGCCCGTCCGGCTTCGGCCTGCACGAGTTCTTTGGCCAGCAACTGCCACCGGGCGAACAGGAACAGTCCAGCCTCGGCTCCGGGGTCATCATGACCGATCAGGGGCACGTGCTCACCAATCACCACGTGATCGAGGAGGCCGATGCCATCGCCATCGTGCTGCCCGGCGGCGAGGCCCATCCCGCCGAGATCATCGGCATCGACGCGGACACCGACCTCGCCGTGCTGCGCGTGCGGGTGCCGGATCTGGCCGTGGCCACGGTGGGTCACTCCAGCGACCTGCAGGTGGGTGACGTGGTCCTGGCCATTGGCAATCCGTTCGGGGTCGGCCAGACCGTGACCCAGGGCATTGTCTCCGCCACCGGACGCAACCAGCTCGGCATCAACACCTTCGAGGACTTCATTCAGACCGACGCGGCCATCAACCCGGGCAACTCCGGCGGCGCGCTGATCAATGCCCGCGGCGAGGTCATCGGCATCAACACGGCGATCTTCTCGCGCTCCGGCGGCTCCCACGGCATCGGCTTCGCGATCCCCGTGGACCTGGCGCGCAGCGTGATGACCGACATCATCGAACAAGGCTTTGTCGCCCGCGGCTGGCTGGGGATCGAGGTCCAGGCGATGAACCGCGAACTGGCCGAATCCTTCGGCCTGGATGCCCCGCGCGGCGTACTGGTGGCGGGCATCCTGCGCGAAGGCCCTGCCGAAGACGCCGGCATCCGCCCGGGGGACGTCATCACCCACCTCGACGACAGCAGCGTGAACACCCCGCGCGAGGCCCTCAACGCGATCGCCCGCACCGCGCCGGGCGCAACCCTGGACATCCGCATCCAGCGTGAGGGCGAGGACATCGAACTCTCGGCGACTGTCGTCCAGCGCCCGATCTAGGCAACACCCACCCGGGGTCTTTCTCAGCCGTTGGCCGGCGAGCTGACCGTGGTCAGTACCGCGGTCAGCAGCAGGATCAACGCCACCAGGGCACCCTCCAGCGCAATGCTGCGCCGCAGACGCCGCGGTGCCCCCGCTTCGCCGCGCTCGAAGGCCGGTACCAGCCGCCACTTGTTCGCGGCCGCCAGCAGCAGGAGCAGTGCGACGATCAGCACCTTGCCGATCAGGAACTGGCCATAGCCGGTGGTCAGCAACGGCGCGATGCCACCCAGCAACCACCAGGCGAGAACCACCCCCGCCAACACCAGCAATCCGACCCCAACCATCGCGACCTGCCCGAAACGGGCCAGGATGCGCGCGGCATCCGCACCCTCGGGAGGATGCCCGGCCAGCCGGTACAGTGGCGCCAGCGACGCAACCCAGAAGGCGGCTGCCAGCAGATGCACGATCAGCAAGCCGGCCAACAGAAGACGAGGCTCGCCCACGGTATGCCCCACCTGCACAAAGGCGAACATCACCAACAGCACCCCGGCCAGGCTCAGGCCATAGCCCACCCCCGGCAGACGCCGGGCATCCAGCAGGATCGCCTGAACCAGTAATAAGCCAGTCACCGCGAGCATCAGCCGGGTCCCCTGCGCGCCCTCAAAGACCATACCGAGCAACATCGGGTCGATCGCGGAGGCAACGTTCCCGCCCCCGAGATACCCGGCCTGCAGGGTCCATTGGAAAAGGGCCAGGGCAATCGCCGCCCAGGCCGCGACCGCCCCCGTCCGGGCGAGCACCCGGCGATCCGGATCGGGCAGCCCCGGAAACGCCAGGCGAAAAAGCACCGCCCCGGTCGCCAGCAGGGCCCCGAGGTAGAACCCGGCCGTCACGAGGATCATCACAACGGTCCAGGCCTCCACCCCGGCGAGTGCCGACATCCAGGCCATGGATCAGTCCTCCACCGTGAAGCGGAAACCGTCGGACATCATGTGCCCGTCGCGCGCCAGACCGCGCCAGCGCACCTGATAGCTACCGGCCGAAAGCGGCTCCGCAGGCTCCACGAAGTAGCGCTCGGCCGGCTCGTTGCCCGGCCGATTCGCCATCCTCACACGGCCGTTGGGGCCGGTCACGTCGAACTGGGTAATGCGCATCGCGCCCTCGAACTCGATGCCGATCGCCTCCGGCGAGCCCTGCACGGTGGCGCCGTCCTCCGGCGTGCTGCCCAAATCGCCCTCATGGGCCAGAAGCGGCATGGCCAGGGCCAGCAGCAGGGCCGCCAGGGCGGCTCGGGTGGTGTTGTGAATCGTATTCTTGGTCTGCATGTCGTGTCCTCTTGTCGTTTTGCTGTGTGGCAAACGTTGCGTGGAAACAGGTGTGGGTAACACGGAGGGTCCGAATGGACCCTCCGGCCGGTTCCATACCGGAGATTAGTGGTCGTGACCTCCATGCGCCCCGTGACCGCCATGGCCGTTCGCGTCGCGGCTGGGGGTCGGCAGCGCATCCGAGCCCTCACCGGCCAGCTTGCCGCGGCGCACCGGATTGCCGAAGTCCGGGTCATCGCTGACCATCCAGGCGACCTCGCCCTCCGGATGCCAGTACCAGCCCGGGTCACGGAAGTCGCCCGGCTCCAGGTCGTCACGGACCTTGATCAGGGTGAACATCCCGCCCATACCGATGCTGCCAAAGGGCCCCTGCCCCATGGCCATCGCCAGGGTGTTCTCCGGGCCGGTCATGTGACCACTGTCGGTATGCTCCTGATGATCGGCCATGCCGTGCTCGCCCATCGCCATGTAACCGGGGAGGATCGAGCGGATCTCCTCCTCGATACCGGACTGATCCACGCCTAACGGGTTGGCAATGCCGTGGCCCATCGGGTTCATGGTGTGATGCGACATGTGGCAGTGGAACGCCCAGTCACCCGGCGGCGCGACGAACTCGATATCGCGGGTCTGGCCGACCGCCACGATCTCGGTGGTCTCCTTGCGCCACTGGCTGCGTGGCCAGCGCCCGCCATCGGAGCCGGTCACCTCGAACGACACCCCGTGCACGTGCATCGGGTGGTTCCACATCGACAGATTGCCCATGCGGATACGCACCCGCTCGCCGGACTTCGCCACCAGCGAGTCGATGGCCGGGAACACCTTGGAGTTCATCGACCACAGGTCGAAATCCACCATCACCGACGGGTCCGGTGTGCGGGTGCCCGGATGCAGACTCCAGTTGTGCAGCATGATCGCGTAATCGCGGTCCACCGGTTCGATCTCGCCGTCCTTCGGGTGGATGATGAACATGCCCATCATCCCCATCGCCATCTGCACCATCTCGTCGGCATGCGGGTGGTACATGTGCGTGCCGTGCTGGTTCAGCTCGAACTCGTAGACGAAGGTCTCGCCGGGGTGGATCGGCGGCTGGGTCACGCCCTTCACACCATCCATGCCCGAGGGCAGGTGGATGCCGTGCCAGTGCACCGAGGTGTACTCGGGCAGCCGGTTGGTCACATAGATGCGGACACGATCGCCCTCCACCGCCTCGATCGTCGGCCCGGGGGTGGCGCCGTTGTAGCCCCAGCACTTGGCGACCGATCCGGGCGCGAACTCGTGCTCGATCTCCTCGGCCACCAGGTGAAACTCCTTCACCCCGTCGTTCATCGTGTAGGGCAGGGTCCAGCCATTGGGCGTATGCACCGGCATGTAGCCCTGCTCGGTACGTTCGCCCGGCGTGTGGTCACCCTCGTTGTGGTGCTCGTGGCCGGTTTCGGCCATCACCCGTGTCAGGGTGGTCGCCGGCAGCAGGGCGCTGGCGGCAATCAGAAAGTTACGGCGCTTCATCAGTGATGCCCTCCATGCCCGTGGTTGGAATGATCGCGGTGGTCCTGGTCCTGCTGACCGTGGTCATCGTGATCCATGCCTTCATGGCCTTCGTGGCCTTCGTGGCCTTCGTGGCCTTGGCCGTGATCCATATCGTCATGGGCCCCGTGATCCCCGTGGTCCATACCGGAATGCCCTTCATCGCCGTCGCCATGATCCATGCCTCCATGGCCTCCGTGATCCATGGCACCGTGATCGCCATGCCCCATGGACCCGTGGTCCATGGCCGTCGGCTCGTGCTCCAGCTGGGCGGTCGCGAAGGTTCCGGCGCTACCCGGCTCGCCGCCCGGCAACTCGCCGGCCACGGCATGCGCCAGCGCGGCGCGGGCCTGCCAGTAGTCACCCAGGGCCGCGACAGTCTTCTGCCAGGCGGCCAGCTCTTCCTGCTTGATCGCGAGCAGGTCGAACACGTCGTCGAACATGAAGTTCACGCGTTCCTGGAGCCGCTCGGTCGCCAGCTCGCGAGCCGGCAGCAGGTCGTCCTGCAGCACGCCGAAACGGTTGCGGTGGTGGGCCAGACGCTCGAAGTGCTGGTGCACATCATTGGTGACCGCCTGCACGAGCGACTCGCGCCGCGCCTCGCCGTCCGCCAGCCGTGCTTCGGCGCGGCCAATACCGGCCTGGTTCTGGTTGAAGATGGGCAGCGTGAACGAGATGCCCCCACCCCACAGGCGGGTCCCGTCACCCTCACGCTCAAACTCCAGCCCCGGTTCGATATCCCCCATCCAGCGGTAACGCCGCACTAGGGCCACGCCCTCGGTCAGCCCATCCAGGGCATGATCCAGGGCGCGCAGATCCAGGCGCTGTTCCAGCGCCTGGTCCACCAGGGCCTGACGCTCCTCGAGCTCTGCCAGCGGCAGCGGCAGCTCTTTCGGAAGCTCCCAGTCATCGACCTCGCCAGGCAGCCCCATCAAATGCGCCAGACGCAGCCGCGCCTCGCGCTCGCGCTGGCGGGCATCCTCGAGCTTAAGCCGTGACTCGGCCGCCCGGATGCGCAGGTGGGCGCGCTGCAGGTCCGAGATATTGCCGGCGTCATAGAAGCGCTCGCCCAAACGTGCGCCCAGATCCGCGGCCCGGCTCTCCAGGCGTTGCACCTCGGCACGCTGGCGCGCGGCCACCGCGTCATACCAGGCGCGTTCGGTGTCACTGGCCAACGCGACCATCCCCTCGGCCAGTTGCAGACGGGTGGATTCCCAGTGGGACCGCGCCATCTCCTGGCGCGAGCCGCGCATCAGCAGCCCGGAGATCCCCCAGGCCAGGCCAACGCCGTACTCGTTGCCACCGCCACCCTCGGGGCGCATGACCGACAGCGACAGCGATGGATTGGAAAACTGGGAGGCCTCGACCACGTCGGCCGCAGTCAGATCCAGCTTGGCATAAGCCTGCTGCATGCGCGGGTTGCGCCAGATGGCCTGGTGAATGGCCTCGTCGAGCGTCAGCTCGCCGGAGGGTCGGGGCATCTCCGACTCGGGCAGGTCGATCCCCTGCACCGAGAGGTCCTCCATCAGATCGGACCGGTCCAGCTCGGGCGCGGTAACCGCACAACCGGCGAGAAACAGTACCGACACCACGGGGAGCAGCAATCGGGTTGCTCGCATCGTGAAAATCTCCTTGATTCCGTACTCGATTCCGAACCGCGCGCAAGCGCACGACACGGCCTTTCTACCCGCTGCTGGGGGGCACCCAGGCAGCACACGGGCAGGAACCGGCCAAACGGCCGGCATTACGGGATCAGGAGAGGATTGGAGGGCGGTGCAACGCGGCCGTGGAAGGACCGCTCTGGAAGGAATGCAGGCTTGCGCCTGGCGCTTCGGTCGCCACGACACTCATGCCGGTGATGGACGGCATGCCCTGACAGTGGCTACAGGCGGCACAGGCAGCCAGACAAGCCGCATCCACGCAATCGGCATGTGCAAGCAGCTCGCTGGCCTGGGAATGTCCCGACGACGACGCATGGTCCGAACCATGATGCGGCGACGCGGCGTGGCCCGCCCGGTCACCATGCGCATGGTGAACATGGGCAGCGTCGTGCCCGTGATCGTGGGCCCCGTGCTCGGCGTCGCCCTTGGACTGGGCACTATGCATCGTGTGCCCGGCGTGACCGTCTTCCATACCCACGGCCGCGGCCAGCGCCGGCAGGCCGGCAATCGCCAGCACCAGCATCCAGCACAGCAGTCGGTAGAAGACTCGCTTCACGTCGGTCCGAACCTCGTCTCGAGGGGCGTCGCGCCCCCTATAACCTGACATCAACCTACCACAACCCACAGCCCCCGTAGGGAGCGTGCTTGCACGCGAAGCCCCAGCCAAAGCCGGACGCGGGCAGGGGCTTCGCGTGCAAGCACGCTCCTGCATTCACCCCCAACGCCCGATCGGCTACGGGGCCAGCGCGCGTTCGATCACGTCGCGCAGATCGCGCGAGACTTCGAGTGCGGCCAGACGCTCGAGTTCCGCTCGCATCAATTCACTGCGCACGGTGTCGACCTTGCGCCAGCGGGTCAGCGGCTGGGCCAGGCGTGCGGCGGTCTGCGGGTTCATCGCGTCCAGCTTCTCGACGAAGCCGCCCATGCGGCGGTAGCCCTCGCCGTCGTCCTGGTGGAAGTGGCGTTCGTTGCGCGCCATGAACGGCCCCAGCACCGCGCGCACGCGGTTCGGGTTGGTCCAGCGAAAGCCGGGGTGCTCAAGCAGCGCGTCCAGGCGCTCGAAACCGCCGGCGACCTGGCTGCCCGCCTGCAGCCCGAAGTACTTGTCCAGCACCAGCGGATCGTCGCGGTAGCGCTTTTCGAAGTCCGCCAGCAGCACCTGGCGCGCCTCGTGGTCCAGTTCGTTGACCGCGTTCAGTGCGCCCATGCGCATGGTCTGGCTGCGGGCCTTCTGGTACTGCGCCAGGGCCTCCGGCACCGCGGCCTGGTCGCGCGCGGCGACGCGCAGCGCCAGCAGCCGGTTGCGCAGCTGGCGCCGGCCCATGGCCTCGGCGGTGAACGCACCGTTGTCGACGTCATCCAGCTTCGGCTGGATCTGCTGCATCGCCTCGGTCAGCGGCATGTACAGGCGCTTCTCCAGGTCGTCGCGCTCGTTGCGCAGGCGCACCGGATCCACGCGCTCGAACAGCTCGGCCAGCTCGCGGGTCGGCGGCAGCTGCAGGATGGTCGCCAACAGCACCGGCTCGATCGCCTCGTCGCGCAACAGCGCCGCCAGGGCATGCTCGATCGCCGCCTCCAACGCGGTGTCGGCGGCATCGTGCTCGATGCGTGACCGGATCGCGCGGCGGAACAGCGTCTGCGCCGCCTCCCAGCGGGCAAAGGCGTCGTCGTCATAGGCCAGCAGGTGGGCCAGCTCGTCCACGCCCTGGTTGGCGTTCAGGATCACCGGGGCGGAGAAGCCGCGCAGCCAGGAGATCGCGGCTGGCGAGTCGGACAGCGCTTCGAAACGGAAGGTCTGCTCGCCCTCGCTGAGCTCCAGCACCCACTCGTCCTGCACCTCGCCACCCTTCTGGTGGGCCGTGATGCGCCGTCCTTTCGCATCCAGAAAGGCCACCCGCATCGGGATCACCACAGGCTCCTTGTGCTCCTGCCCTGGAGTTGGCGGCGTCTCCTGCGTGAGCGTGATGCGCGCCTGGCCACCGGGGCCGTCAAACGACGTCGCGGCCGTTACCCGCGGGGTGCCGGCCTGGGTGTACCAGCGCTTGAATGGCGTCAGGTTGCGCCCACTGACCTCGGCCATCACCGCCACGAAGTCGTCAGTGGTCACCGCCTGACCGTCGAAGCGCTCGAAGTAGACATCCAGTCCGCGGCGGAAGGTCTCGCGCCCGATCAGGGTGCGCAGCATGCGGATCAGCTCCGCACCCTTTTCGTACACGGTCAGGGTGTAGAAGTTGTTGATCTCGGCGTAGTGATCCGGGCGCACCGGGTGCGCCAGCGGGCCGGCATCCTCCGGGAACTGGAAGGCTCGCAGCATGGCCACGTCGTCGATGCGCTTCACGCCGAACAGGGTGCAGTCGGTGGTGAATTCCTGGTCGCGGAAGACCGTGAGCCCCTCCTTCAGCGACAGCTGGAACCAGTCGCGGCAGGTCACGCGGTTGCCCGACCAGTTGTGGAAGTACTCGTGGGCGATCACCGACTCGATGGCGACGAAGTCGTCGTCGGTGGCGGTATCGGGGCTGGCCAGCACGTACTTGGCGTTGAACAGGTTCAACCCCTTGTTCTCCATCGCCCCCATGTTGAAGTCGTCCACCGCGACGATCATGTACACATCCAGATCGTATTCGCGGCCGAAGGCCTCCTCATCAAAGCGCATGGCGCGCTTCAGCGAGGCCAGCGCGTGATCGCAGCGATCGGCGTTGTGTGCCTCCACGTACAGCTCGAGCTGAACCTCGCGCCCGGACATCGTGGTGAAGGTGTCGCGCTGGCAGGCCAGATCCCCCGCGACCAGCGCGAACAGGTACGACGGCTTGAGGAACGGGTCCTCCCACACGGCGTAATGCCGGCCACCGTCCAGCTCGCCGGCCTCCACCCGGTTACCGTTCGCCAGCAGTACCGGGTATTGCACCCGGTCCGCCTCCAGGCGCACGCGATAGGTTGTCAGTACGTCCGGACGATCGGGGAAGAACGTGATGCGGCGAAATCCCTCCGGCTCGCACTGGGTGCAGAGGTTGCCGCTGGAGGCGTACAACCCCTCCAGCGCGGTGTTCTGATCCGGGTGGCAGCGGCTGACGATTTCCAGCCGCGCGGCCTCCGGCAGGCCGTGGAGCAGCAGCCCCTCGGCGTCCTGTTCCAGCAAACCCTCGGCCGGCTTGGCGCCGTCCACCGTGAACGAGACCAGCTCCACGCCATCGCCATACAGGCGCAGCGGCGCATCCGGCTCCACCGCCTCCGGGTTGCGCCGCACCGCCATGCGCGTCGTCACCTCGGTGGCTGCCGCCGCCAGATCAAAGTCCAGCTCCAGGCTCTCCACCACAAACGCCGGCGGCTGATAGTCGTTCAGATAAACCGCCAGGGGGCTCGCATCACGCATTCCAAACTCCAAATCATCAATAACCGTTCAACACGTATCACGCCCACGCGGTCCATACCCCAAACCCGGACAAGGACCCCGTCATTGCGAGGCCCCGCAGGGGCCGTGGCAACCTCCATCCGCAACCCCCACGTTTCTCCGTCCCGGCCGGGGTCACCCCCACAGATCGCCACGTCGCTACGCTCCTCGCGATGACGCTGCTTGTTCCCCCGTCATTGCGAGGCGCCGAAGGCACCGCGGCAATCTCCCAAAGCTGGCAGAGCGATCGGCCCGCCCTTCGGGCCGGCCTGCGGCCGTTCAACGCGCTTCGCGCTTTTGTGCCACGGCACCGGCGGCCCCTCGCAATGACAGGCCCGGGAACTGGCACCACGCGTCCAATCCGTTAGCATACCGCGCATGGAATGGATCGATATCTGCTTTAACCTCACCCACGAATCGTTCAACAAGGAACGCGACGAGGTCCTCGAACGCGCTCGCGAGGCCGGTGTCTCCTGGATGCTGATCACCGGCGCCGACGCCCACCAGAGCGAAAAATGCCTGGAGATCGCCGACCGCTACCCGGACTGCTGCCGCGCCACCCTGGGCGTGCATCCACATCTCGCCAAACAGTGGACCGACGCGATCGCCGCCCGGTTCAGTGACCTCGCCCGCGCGGACGCCAACGTGGTCGCCATGGGCGAGATGGGTCTGGACTACAACCGGGACCACTCGCCGCGCCCGCAGCAGCGCAGCGCCTTCGAGGCCCAGCTGGAGCTGGCCGCCGACCTCGGCCTGCCGGTATTCCTGCACGAACGCGACGCCCACCACGACTTCGCCCAGATCCTGCGCCGCTGGCGCGACAAGGTGCCGGCGGCCGTGGTGCACTGCTTCACCGGCGAGGCCGACGCCCTGGCCGAATACCTCGACCTCGACTGCCACATCGGCATCACCGGCTGGGTCTGCGACGAACGCCGCGGCCACCACCTGCACCCGCTGGTCCCGCGCATCCCGCGCGGCCGCCTGATGATCGAGACCGACGCCCCCTACCTCCTGCCGCGCAGCCTGCCCAAGGGCACCGGCAAGAAGATCGGCAACGGCCGGCGCAATGAGCCCGCCTTCCTCCCCCACATCGGCGAATACGTGGCCCAACTGCGCGACGAGACCCCGGAAGACCTCGCCGCCCACACCACCGCCACCGCCCGCGCCTTCTACAACCTCCCCGAAACCGCCGGTGTCTGAAACACCGGACAACGACCCGACGCCACGGGTGGCGCTGGTCACCGGCGCCGCGCGCGGGATCGGCCTCGGCATCGCCGGGCGTCTGGTACGGGATGGCTGGCAGGTGGTACTGACCGACCTCGACGGCGCCGAATGCGAACAGGCCGCCGCGCGCATCGGCCCCGCGGCCCGGGCGATGACGCTGGATGTCCGCGACGAGGACCAGGTCCGCGAAGCCATTCGGCGCACGGAGGAATGGCACGGCGGACTCGATGCGCTGGTCAACAATGCCGGCATCAGCGACCCGCACTCCGGGCCACTGGAAGAACTGGACCTGGCCGACTGGCAGCGCTGGCTGGACACCAACCTCACCGGTGCCTTCCTGCTTGGCAAGCATGCCCTGCCGCTGCTGCGCCACCGCCATGGGGCCATCGTGAACATCAGCTCGACTCGCGCCCTGCAGTCGGAGCCACACACCGAGGCCTACGCCGCCAGCAAGGGCGGCCTCGACGCCTTCACCCACGCCCTGGCCATCAGCGCCGGGCCGGACGTCCGCGTGAACGCCATCCGCCCCGGCTGGATCGACGCCCGCAGCCCCGACCAGCAACAGGCCGAGCCCCTGTCCGCACAGGACCACGCCCAGCACCCGGCCGGGCGCGTCGGCCAGCCCGCCGACATCGCCGCCCTCACCGCCTTCCTGCTCGGCCCCGACGCCGGCTTCGTCACCGGCCAGACCTGGACCGTCGACGGCGGCATGACCCGCCGCATGATCTATACCGAATGAGCCGATCCATGAACGGGAAAGGCCGGCCCAAAGGCGGAAACGAAAACGCCCCGGAACGACCAGCGTTCCAGGGCGTTGATGTCCTCCCAGTGAATCAGCCGGGAGGCGATCGCGTCAGTCGAAGGTACGCGAGCGGAGGATCTCCGGGCGCAGGAAGTCCTTCTCGCCGGTGTTGTCGTGATCGCCCAGCAAGTGCCCGTCCACCTCGCGCACGGTCCCGTAGAGGGTGCGCCCGTGGAAATTGGCGTGCTTTTCGCGGGTCTCGTGGACATCACCGGTGTAGCGCGGGTCCTGCGGGCGTTCGTGACTGTTCATGTAGAACGCCACATCCCAGGCCTCCTGGTCGCTGAGCGAGTTCGGCTGGCCCAGCGGCATGTTGTGCTTGATGAAGGCCGCCGAGGTATTGATCCGCGACATCCCGGCACCCCAGTTGTAGGAACCATCTCCCCACAACGGCGGGAAGACCACCTGGCCGTCCTGCTTCAACCCCTGACCGTCCTCTGCGTGGCAGATCGCGCAGCTCTGGGCATAGACCTCCTTGCCGCGCTCGTAGTTAGGCTCCTGTTCCGGCTCGGCCACCGATCCATAGCCACGCCCGTAGATCTCCTGGTCCGGGTAGACCGGCGCACCCTTGGCCAACCACTGCATGTAGGTAGTGATGGCCAGCATCGTGTCGCTGCCGTACTCCGGCGGATTGCCATTCATCGAGTAGGTGAAGCAACCCACCACGCGTTCCTCGAGGCTGTTCACCTGCCAGTTCTTGCCGCGGTAGTCCGGCAGCGTGATCGCGGCCGGCCACAAAGCGGCACTGAACGGCTGGCGCCCGGCATCCATGTGGCAGCTGGCACAATTCATGTCATTGAACACATGCTGTCCGCGCAGTTGCTGGGTATCGACGAACAGGTCATGACCGCGCCGGACCACGTCCTTGAGTTCGGGACTCATGGCGGCATCCTCGAGATCCTGAAGCGTCGGCGGGATATGGACGAGCTGGCCCTCCTCCGGCTCGGCATAACCGAGGGCGAACAGGGGCTTGTATTCGTCCCAGGCAGCGCTCGCGGCACCGGCCAGCAGGACGGCCGCGCCCGTCGTCAGCGTGAGCTTGCGAATCTTCATTCCGTATCCCCTTGTGCCGACGTGACACGTTGACGGGCCAGCCAGGCCGAGACGGCCCGGATGTCCTCATCGCTCATGCGCTTGGCGATCGCCGCCATCAGGCCCTGAGGATCGTTGTCGCGCTCGCCCTCCTGCCACTGACGCAGTTGACCGGCGATATAGCCGGCATGCTGACTCGCGATGCCCGGGAACACATCACCGGCCCCGGCATTGCCCGGGCCGTGGCAGCTCTGGCAGCTGACGATGTACTGGTTCCAGTCCCCACGCCGCGCCAGCTCCTCGCCGCGCGCTAGGGTGGCGTCATCCACGTCGTCGCCCCCCTCGGCCTGGGTAACCGGAAGCTGCGCGTAGTACGCAGCGACATCGGCTACAGCCTGATCATCCAGCATATTGGCGAACGCGGCCATGGTGCTGTTCTGGCGGCGGCCTTCCTGGTAATCCTTCAGTTGCCGCGCGATATAGCCTGCGGACAGACCGGCCAGACGCGGCCAGGATTCGCCTCCCGGAACGTTCTGCCCGGAGCCATCGGCCTGATGGCAGGAAACGCAGGTCTGCGTCAGACCCTCCCCGCGCTGCGGATCACCTTCGAGGCCATCGACGGCCAGTGCCGGCGTCCCCGCGAGGCCGAGACCGAGAAGGAGAGCCAACCCTCCGGCAAGCTGTTTCTTTTTCATATGTGCTGTCCTTGGTCATGAGCCGCTATGCGCCGAAAGAGGAGTCACCGAACGGTCACCCCGATCATCGGGCGGACCCCGGAATAACAACTAAAGAATATTCTCAATTCAGCATAAAGGATACGTCCTGCGGTTAGAGACAGCCGGGTTCTTGATGCAGATCAAACCTCTCCCACACAGGGACCTACGCCAAGGCGTAGATGGGGCAGCACATCCCTGGCTACTGGCCTGGCTACTGGCTGAACTAGCGCCGAATCGCGCCAGTGCCGGCAAGGGCTCCAAAGTGACGTGGTACCTGCGAACCGGAACCATGCCGTAGCATGACCCGTCTGATCGCAACTGGAACAGGGAGACAGAGCATGAAGACTTCGGTGATTCTGACGGTGATCGGGCCGGACCGGCCGGGGCTGGTCAGCGCGGTGGCGGCGCGGGCGCGGGCGGCGGGCGGCAACTGGCTGGAGAGCCGCATGACGCAGCTGGCCGGTCAGTTTGCCGGGGTCGTGCTGCTGGAGGCCGAGGCGGATGCCGCGGACCAGCTGGAGGCCGCACTGCGCGAGCTGGAGGGGGACGGTCTACAGGTCCAGATCCAGCGCGGGAGTGAGCTTCCGGCACCGCCCTGGCACCGGGTGATGCTCGATCTGGTCGGACACGACCGGCCGGGGATCGTGCAGGACATCACCGCCATCCTCTCGCGCCACGGCGTCAGCGTGGAAACCCTGGATACGGCCTGCAAGCCGGGCTCAATGACCGGCGAACCAATGTTCCACGCGCAGGCGCAACTCGGCGTCCCCGAGGACCTGGATCTGGACACCCTGCAGGACGCCCTCGAGGCACTGGCCAACGAACTGATGGTCGACCTCGAACTCCACGACCCGCAACACGAGCCGCCCGAGGCAGCCTGACCTGGAATCCGAGCAAGCTCGATACCCCTCGCCCGTAACGAGCGCGCCGGAAAGCCGCATCAGGGGGCGGCGCGGTGGCGGCGAGCGGCGTCGAGGCGGCGGACGAAGTCCTGCATCAGGGTGGTGTAGAGCGTCTCGCCGAGGACCTTGTCCTCGATGCCGGCGTCGAGGTTGGGATTGTCGTTCACCTCGATCACCATCACGCCGCGCGGGGTCTGCTTGAGGTCGACACCGTAGAGGCCGTCGCCGATCAGGTTGGCGGCCTTCACTGCCGTCTTGACCACCGCCGCGGGCACGTCGGCCAGGGCCTGGGTGCGAAAACCGCCTTCGCGCGGGCCGCCCTTGGCGTCGTGGTTGACGATCTGCCAGTGCTTGCGCGACATCAGGTATTGCGAGGCGTACAGCGGCTGGCGGTTGAGCACGCCGATGCGCCAGTCGAATTCGGTGTAGACGAACTCCTGGGCGAGGATCAGATCGCTCTCCTTGAGCAGGCGCCGGGCGATGGATTCCAGCTCGCCGCGGTCGTTCGCCTTGAATACGCCGCGCGAGAAGCTGCCGTCCGGGATCTTGAGCACCACGGGATAGCCGATCGACTCCTCCGCGCGCAGGATGGTCTCGCGGTTGAGGATCACCGTCTTCGGTGTGGGCACGCGATGGGCGGCCAGGCGTTCGGCCAGGTAGACCTTGTTGGTACAGCGCAGGATGGAGTCGGCATCGTCGATCACCACCATGCCCTCGGCCTCGGCCTTGCGCGCGAAGCGGTAGGTGTAGTGGTCGATCGCGGTGGTCTCGCGGATGAACAGGGCATCGAACTCCGCCAGGCGCGACAGATCGCGCGCCTGGATCAGCTCGACATCCATCCCCTGCTCCTGTCCAGCGCGGACGAAGCGCTTGAGCGTCGCCGGCGTGGACGGGGCCAGGGCCTCGTCCAGGTTGTGCAGGATAGCCAGCTCGTAGCGTGCGCTGCGGGCCTCGCGCCGGCGGCGCCAGGGCTTGGAGAGGTAGCGCTCCAGGGCGGCAAAGAAGGCCGGCTCCTGCTCGGGCTCGAGCGCGTTGAGCGCGAACGGGCGCAGGGCTTGGATCTGCCACCGCCCCTGCAGCCGGAACTCCACCCGGAACATCGGCGCGGGGAACAGGGCGAACAGCTGCCCGGCGATCTCCTGCAGCGCCGGCTCGGCGCACTGGCCGAACAGCACGGTCAGTTCCAGCCGTTCCGGATGCGTGCCCTGGCGGCTGCGCCCCAGTACGCGCGCCACACGTTCATCCAGTTCTTCGGTGTCCAGGCTATAGATCGACTTGCGCGACAGGTCCTGCAGGGTGCGCACGCTGGGGATCACCCGATGCCCGCGCGCCTCCGCCAGCAGCGAGCCGTAGTAGCCGGCCGACAGGTAGCGTTGGCTGCGGCACAGGTTGATCACCCGCAGGTTGGCGGGATCGTCGACGGCCGGGCCGCGCAGGTAGTCGTCGATGGCCATCACCGGCAGGTCGGGGAAGTGCGGCTTCCAGTCCGCCCGGCGCTCGACCAGGATGCGATGCTCAGGCATGCGCCACCCCTGGCGTCTTGCGTGGGCCGACGATCACCGCCGCCTGCAACCCCGCGCGCCCATAGCGCGCCATGCGCTCGAAGTCCGCGCGCGCGATCGGCATGTTTACCGAATCCAGCGCGCGCTCGCCCTGCTCGGTATCCACGAACGGGTCGTGCACGTAGACAAAACGCTCGTCGAACCCGGTGACCGTGACCCAGTGCGGGAAGCGCTCGGTGTACAGCCGCACGCTGCTGATCAGCACCACCGGCACCCCGCCCTCGGCAGAGCGTGCCGCCAGCTGGGCCACGTTCACCGGACCGTGCACCACGGGGACCCCGAGCTGCTCCAGCTCCTCGATCATCTCTTCCTGCACCAGCTGCATGACTTCCTTTTTCTCCACGCTGCGCACCGAATCGGCAAACGCCACGCCACGATCGCGCACCAGCAGTTCCACCTCGAACCCGCGATGGGCGGCCGCCAGCGCCAGCCCGTAGGGACCGCAACCGCCGTGGCCGGAGGTCATGAATATGGTGGTGGCGTCACGCCACAGGCGCAGCTCCAGGCGCCGGTCCAGCTTCAGGTCCGGGTCGATGGCGCGCATCGCCATCATCAGCGCGGCCGGGCCGCAGGTGAACTCCAGCGTCTGCGCGTAGTACGGTGCGCGCACCAGCGCCGGATCGGGACCGGGCGCCAGCGACTTCTGCAGCCGCAGCGCATCCATGTGGTCCTCGTAGTAATCATCGATGGTGCCGAAATCGCGATACCCCAGCCCACGGAACAATGCCTGACTGGCCGCGTTGTCACGGCGCACCTCCAAGCGCAGATCGGTGCGCCCATGATCCCGCGCCACATCCTCCGCCGCCTCCACCAGGCGCCGCCCCAGGCCCCGGCCACGCGCACGCTCGCTGACCGCGATCGAGTACAGCCGCGCCAGCGACGTACCCCGGCTGAACAGCAGCATCACGTAGCCGAGCAGCCCCTCACCGCCGGGCCCCTCCGCCACCAGCGTGGCCGCATGCCCGCGCGTGAGGAGGTAGCGAAACTGCCGCCGCGAGATGCGATCGACCTCGAACGCCGCCTGTTCCAGCGCCACCAGCGCCTCCAGATCCTCGAGCGTGGCGGGACGGATCGGGGGCGATTCGACTGCGGGCGCGACCCGTTGCTTGACGTGCTGGCTCACGCTCCTCTCCCGGCGGCTGCCCGATCTCCATCGTAGCGCAACCACCGCGTGCGAATAGCGCGTTGCAACGGGAATGCTTGCCGAGGTCGCGGCCGCTACAAACCCAGCGCGCCGGCCAGCTCGTCCAGGTCCCGGATGGTAGCGGTGGGTTCCCCGCCCCAGGGATCGAACAGCCCCTGCCCCGCCCGGTCGAGCCAGGCCGTGCGCATACCCGCGGCCTGCGCGCCGATCACGTCAAACGGGTTGCCCGAGATCAGCCAGGCAGCCATCGGCAATACATTCGCCCGCTGGAGGAAATGCCGGTACACCCGTGGATCCGGCTTGAAACAGCCGATCTCGTCCACGCTGACGACATCCTCGAAGCGATCGTCCAGATCGGCGTGGCGCAGCAGCTCATCCACCGTCTCGGCCCTGCCGTTGCTGAATGCGAACAGGCGGTGGCCGTCCGCGCGCAGGCGATCCAGGGCCGGAGCCGCATCGGTAAAGGCGGGGAGCTGGCGATAGCGCAGCAACAACGCCACCTCCTGCTCAGGGTCGAGCTCGATATCCAACGCCTGGCAGCAATAGCGCAGCGCCTGCTCGGTACAGGTATCGAAGTCCGCATACGCCCCCATCAGCCCACGCCGGAAGGTGTATTCGAGCTGCTTCTCGCGCCAGGCACGCGCCAGCACAGGTGCCCGCTCGCCGATCCAGCCTTCGAGCGTCGCCGCAATCCCCTGCGTATCGATCAGCGTCCCGTACACATCGAACGCCAGTGTCTGTCGCATCATCACCTCCCGGGAGCGGGAACCACCTGCTTCATGCCGGCCACAATGGCGCCCTCTCGCACTACCATGCCAGTATGAGCAGACACCTTGCTCCGGCCATCGCCCACAGCGATGTCACGAGGATGATGACATGAAGATCAAAGACCTCATCGACGAAGCCGAGTCCCTACCCGTGGAGGACCGCGCCCTGGTAGTCGATTCTCTCCTGCGTAGCCTGAACCCGCCCGATGCGGGTGTAGACCGAAAATGGGCGGAAGTCTCCCGAAAACGCCTGGAAGAGATCCGGTCGGGCACGGTCGCGGCCATTCCGGGCGAGCAGGTCTTCGAGAAGATATGGCACCGGTTTGAACGACGCTGTTCTGATCCTCGCCATCATGCACCTGCATCGTGATCCGGACTATTGGAAGACCCGCGCACCGGGCGCGTAATCCCGGCCTTCCGGGCACGGCAGCCATGCGACCCACAGAGGATCTGGACATGCGTTGCCGACACGGCAGACTGGACATGTTGGTTGACCCACCATTCGAAGCACTGGAGTCGTCGATGACCATGCAGGAGACCATTAGCCGGAAGCTGGAGGAACGCTTTGCGCCCGAGCATCTGGAGGTGGTGAACGAGAGCCACATGCACAACGTGCCGCCGGGTTCGGAGTCGCACTTCAAGGTAACCGTGGTATCCGAGGCCTTTCGCGACCAGAAGCTGATCGCGCGGCATCGTCTGGTGAACCAGGCCTTGGCCGACGAGCTGGCCGGCGGCATCCACGCCCTGGCGCTGCACACCCTGGACCCGGACCAGTGGTTCGAGCGCGCCGGAAAGGTCGCGGATTCCCCGCCCTGCATGGGTGGCGACGGCGGCGCGAAGGCCTGAGGTCTTGTCGGTCACTGCCACCCCCACGGCCCACTCGGCCGTGGACGCCATTCTGCGCGCGCGGCTGGAATCCCCCGGGCTGATGGACCTGCTCGGCCAGATCGAGGCGAGCCTGAACGCGGCGGCCTCGCACCCGCCGCTCGCGGGTGTCTCCGAGCACCTGGGCCCGGACCGCCATATCGTGCTGTGGCTCATCGACGGCTTTGCCGCCCGTTACCGCCGCCACACGCCGCTGTTGGGCGCGGACCACGTGACCGATCTGGAGACTGTGTTTCCCAGCACTACGGCCACCGCGATCACCAGCATCCTGACCGGGCGCCACCCCGCACGGCATGGCCTGCTCGGCTGGCATACCCGCCTGGCGGCCGCCGAACGCACCCTTACGGTACTGATGGGCCAGGAGCGCGGCGCCGACGACCACCCGGCCACGCTCGGCTACCGCGAGCTGACCGGCCGCGTGCAGCCCGACCGCCTGGGCGACCGGCTTGACTGCGGCATGACCTTCATCGGCCCGGAATGGATCGGCGGCACGCCCTACAACCGCATGATGAGCCGCGGCGCCGACTTCATTGGCTTCGAGGACCTCTCCGAGCTGCCGGCGCGGGTGGCCGCGCATGTGAACGCGACGCCGGGACCCCACTTCACCTACGTCTACTGGTCGGAGCTGGACCATCTGGGCCACGAATACGGCCCGGACAGCCCGGAGGTGGAGCGCCACCTGAAACAGCTGGACCTGGCCTACACCGCCACCTGCGCGCAGATCCAGCGTCAGGAAAGCGTGTTCCTGACCACCGCCGACCACGGCATGCGCACGGTCGAACGCCGCCTGGACCTCCGCGAGCATCCGGCGGTACAGGCCTGCCTGCGCCACCGTCTGACCGGCGAGCCACGCGCCGCCCTCGCCCACATCCGAACCGGACAGCACGCTGACTTCCTGCAGGCACTGGAGCGGGCGTTCGGTGACGACGTCCTGGCCATCCCGCAGGCCGAGTGGCTGGGCCACGGGACCCTCGGCCCCGAGCCGCAACACCCGGAACTGCGCGCGCGGGCCGGCGACTACCTGCTGCTGCCGGTCGAGGACGCCTACCTGGTGGACCCGCCGGCCGATGACGAGGGGCCGTTCTTTGTTGGCGCCCACGGCGGCCTGTCCCCGGAGGAACGGCATATTCCCCTGTTTCTTCGGAATATCGGCCAGTCGCGGTAAACTGCCGGGTTCTGTGCCGGTCAAACCGACTGGCGCTGGCTAAACAAGACTGTCCCGAGACCCCATGAACGACACCACCGACCAGACCTACAACAACGCCGCCCAGCACCTGATCGAGCTGGCCAACCGCCTGGCGGATGACGGCCAGGCCGACGAGACCGGTGATGTTGCCGACGGCCTGCTGGCCGGTGCGATCCACTTCTGGCTGTACAGCCGCCAACCGTGCGGCGACCCGTTGTGCGAGGACTGCGCCCCGTTCGCGGATGCCGAGAGCCGGCTGGCCATGCTGCACGAACTGATCGACGAACTGGCCCGCGACAGCGACTACTTCCACTCCACCACCGACAGCACCGTCGGCCACGCCTGACCCGCCAGCTCGGGGCCCCAGCCGATGCCGGTCACGCCCTTTCGCCCCGCGACCGACACCTGGTTTCGCGAGGCCTTCGAGCAGGCCACTCCCATCCAGTCCCGCGGCTGGCCCGCGATCCGGGCCAGCCGCCACTGTCTGCTGATCGCCCCGACCGGTAGCGGCAAGACCCTTGCCGCGTTCCTGAGTGCAATCGACCGCCTGACCGGCGAGCCGGCCCCGGAACCCCGCACCGGCTACTCGGTACTCTACATCTCGCCCCTGAAGGCACTGGCCACCGACATCGAGCGCAACCTGCGCGCCCCGCTGACCGGCATCACCCGGACCGCCGTGCGCCTAGGCGACGAGTCGGCCCGCGAACCCGTGGTGCACATCCGCACCGGCGACACCCCGCAGGCCGAGCGCCGTGCCCAGGCGCGCGAACCCGGCGACATCCTGGTGACCACGCCGGAGTCGCTCTACCTGCTGCTGGGCTCGAAGGCCGCGGAGAACCTCGAATCCGTCCATACGGTAATCATCGACGAGGTGCACGCCCTGGCCGGGAACAAGCGCGGCGCACACCTGGCCCTGTCGCTGGAACGCCTGGCCGAGCGCTGTGGCGAGGACCCGCAACGCATCGGGCTCTCCGCGACCGTGCATCCGATGGAGGTCGCGCGAGGCTTCCTCGGCGGCGACCGCGAGGTGGAGGTGATCGACGCCGCCGAGGCCCCACGCCTGGATCTCGAGATCCTCGCCCCGGAGGAGCCGCCAGCGGCACACGCACCTCCCACCCTCGAAGCGTCCGAAGGCGCGGAAACCATCCCGTCCGGCTCCATCCTCGGCGCGGTCTACGGCCAGGGCACCGGACCACTCCCGGGCGGGGGCGGCGACCGCGCCGCGCGCCTGGAGCCGCGCCTGCTGGCGGCGATCCTGGAACACCGCTCGACCATCGTGTTCGTCAACAGCCGCGGGCTGTGCGAACGCCTGGTCCAGCGCATCAACGACGCCTGGCGCGAACAGCATCCCGAGGACGCCAAAAAGCCCGAAGACCTGGTCGCCGCTCACCACGGCAGCGTCTCCCACGAGCGCCGCGCGGAGATCGAGGGGCGACTGAAGACCGGGCGCCTGCGCGGCATCGTCGCCACCAGCTCGCTGGAACTGGGCATCGACATGGGTGCGGTGGACCTGGTGATCATGGTCGAATCGCCCGGCTCGGTTGCGCGCGGCCTGCAACGCGCCGGACGCGCCGGGCACGGAGTCGGCCAGGTCTCGCGCTCGCTGCTGCTGCCGCGCTTTCGCGGCGACCTGCTGGAATGCGCGGTGATTGGCGAGCGCATGCAGGTCGGCGCGCTGGAACCGATCCATGCCCCGCACAACCCGCTGGACGTGCTCGCCCAGCAGCTCGTCGCGATGATGGTCTGCGAACGCCCGCGCACGGTGGACGAGCTGCACGCGCTGATACGCCGCGCCGCACCCTGGCGCGAGCTGTCGCGCCCACTGTTGGAGGCGACCCTGGATATGCTCTCCGGCCACTACCCCAGCACCGACTTCGCCGACCTGCGCCCGTGGCTCGCCTGGGACCGCGCCCGCGACGAGCTGACCCCGCGCCGGGGCGCGGCGCTGGCCGCGCGCCTGAACGCCGGCACCATCCCCGACCGCGGCCTGTACGGCGTGCATGTCGGCGAGGGCGGCCCGCGCATCGGCGAGCTGGACGAGGAGATGGTGTTCGAGCTGAAGACCGGCGAGAACGTGACCCTGGGCGCCAGCACCTGGCACGTGGAGGCGATCACCCGCGACCGCGTGCTGGTCTCCCCCGCCCCCGGCGAGGTCGGCAAGCTGCCCTTCTGGCATGGCGACGGCCCCGGCCGCCCAATCGAACTCGGGCGCGCAATCGGCGCCGCCACCGAACGCCTCGCGCGCATGGACCGCGCCGAACGCGCGACCTGGCTCAAGGAGCATGCCCCGCTGTCGGAGGCGGCGGTCGAGACCCTCGGCGACTACATCGACGAACAGCGCGAGGCCACCGGGCAGCTCCCGTCGGACAAGCGCATCGTGGTCGAGCGCTTCCGCGACGAGGTCGGCGACTGGCGCGTGTGCATCCTGACCCCGTTCGGCGCCCGCGTGCACGCCCCCTGGGCGCTGGCCCTGCAGGGGGCGCTGACCAGCACCTCCGGCTTCGAGGTACAGGTGATGTACACCGACGACGGCATCTTGCTGCGACTCGCGGACAGCGAGGACCTGCCGGAGCTGGACAGCCTGTTCCCCGACCCGGAGGAACTGGAGGAGACGGTCACTCGCGAGCTGGGGAACTCCACCCTGTTCGCCAGCGCCTTCCGCGAGAACGCGGCCCGCGCCCTGCTTCTGGTGCGCAACCGCCCGGGCCAGCGCACGCCGCTGTGGGCCCAGCGCCTGAAGTCGCAGCAGCTGCTCGCGTCGGTGCGCGAGTACGCGAGCTTCCCGGTGGTGCTGGAGACCTACCGCCAGGTGCTGGCCGACGTGTTCGATCTGGACGCCCTGCGCGAGATCCTGCGCGGGGTGCAGGAGCGCCACATCCGCGTGCACGAGGTGGAAACGCCACGGGCCTCGCCGTTCGCCCGCAGCCTGGTATTCGCCTACGTCGCCGCCTACATCTACGAGCAGGACGCGCCGATGGCCGAGCGCAAGGCACAGGCGCTCACGCTCGATCGCGGGATGCTGGCCGAGCTGCTGGGCCAGGCCGAGCTGCGCGAGCTGATCGACCCCGATGCCCTGGCCGAACTCGAGGCCGAACTGGCGCACACCACAGAGGCCACACAGGTCCGCGACGCCGACGAGCTGCATGACCTACTGCGCCGGCGCGGCGACCTGACGCGGCAGGAGATCGAAGCCGCAGCGGCCGAAAACCCCACACCCTGGCTACAGACCCTGGCCGACGGGCTGCGTGCGGTCGAGGTCCGGATCGCCGGCGAGCCGCGCTGGATCGCCGCCGAGGACGCGGCCCTCTTTCGCGACGCGCTCGGGGTCGTGCCACCACCCGGCCTGCCCGCCGGTTTCCTCGAGCCGCCGCAACGCCCGCTGGAACAGCTGCTGCGCCGCTACGCCCGCACGCATGGGCCATTCCGCGTCGAGGACCTGGGCGTTCGCTACGGCCTCGCGCCCGGCGCGCTGCTTCCGGCGCTGGAGACGCTAGAGGGTGCCGGCGTGCTGCTGCGCGGCGAGATCCGCCCGCAGGGCCAGGGCGAGGACTGGTGCGAACTGGACATCCTGCGCCGGCTGAAGCGCCGCACCCTGGCCCGCCTGCGCGACGAGGCGGCGGCGGTGGACGCCCGCGCGCTGGGCCGCTTCCTGCCCGCCTGGCAGGGCCTGAGCGAGCCCGGGTCAGGCATCGGCACCCTGCGCGAAGTGCTCACGCAGCTCGAAGGCGTCGCCCTGCCCTGGTCGGCCTGGACCGCCCATGTGCTGACGATGCGGGTGCGCGACTTCTCGCTGGACGCGCTGGACCGCATCACCGCGTCCGGCGAGTTCGTCTGGGTGGGCAGTGGCGCGCTGGGCCAGCGTGACGGGCGCATCCGCTTCCTGCGCCGCGAGCAGGCGATGATGCTGCTGGAGCCGGACACACCCGAGGCGGAGACACCGGCCGGCGACGACCCACTGGCCGAAGCCATCCTGGAGACGTTGAACCGACGCGGTGCCTGCTTCTACATGGAGCTGGAACGCGCGGCCCGCGAGGCACAGCCGGACGCCCGCCAGGACATGATCGAGGCCGCGATCTGGGATCGGGTCTGGGCGGGGCAGATCACCAACGACACCTTTGCCCCGCTGCGCAGCCTGGGCCAGCGTAAGCCCAGCTCGCGCGGCCGGCGGCGCCCGGGCCAGGGCCTGGCCGGCGGGCGCTGGTCCCGGGTGGCCGACCTGATCGATCCCGGCGTGTCGCTGACGGAACGCGCTCGCGAACAGGCCGAGAACCTGCTGGCACGCTACGGCGTGGTCAGCCGCGAGATGGCGCGCGCCGAGGGGCGGCCGGGCGGCTTCGGCCGCGTGTACCCCGTCTACCGTGCGATGGAGGACGCCGGCAAGCTGCGCCGCGGCCACTTCGTCGAGGGCCTGACCGGCGCCCAGTTCGCACGCGCCGGTGCGGTGGACCGCCTGCGCGCGCTGGAACGCACGGCCGACGCCACCCCCGAGCCGCAGTGGCTGGCCAGCGTCGACCCGGCCAACCCCTGGGGCCAGCTCCTGCCCTGGCCACAGCCGCCGGAGGCCGCCGAGGGCCGCCTGCGCCGCGTGGCCGGGGCCCTGGTCGCGCTGGCCGGCGGCCAGCCGCTGCTCTATCTCGCCGCCTCCGGCCGCCAGCTGTTCGTCTGGGAGGCGATCCCCGGCATCGACACCGCGGAGGAACACGCCGCCCTGGTGACCGACGCCATCCGCCAGCTCGCCGGCAGCCGCTGGCTGCCCAAACGCCGCGGCATCACCATCGAGAGCATCAACGGCGAACCCGCCCGCCAGTCCCCGTTTACGGAGGCCCTGCGCGCTGGCGGTGCCATGGGCGAGGTCCGCGGTCTGCGTCTGGAACCGCCCGCCGGTCGCCGCTGAGACGCCGCACCGGGAAAGAGCCAGGAAAGGCTCTTCACCACAGAGGGCACGGGAGGAGACGGAGAAATGCGCAGGGCTGTCAGGGGGTACCGCCGCTCTTGCGCACCGGCCCGGCAGCGCCCCCTTGTCATCCCGGAAACCGCGCAGCGGTTATCCGGGATCTTCGCGGTGTGGCCGGCCGAACGCTGGAGGCCAGGAATTACGTCGGAGATCCCGGCTCTTCGCTACGCTGCGGCCGGGATGACCTCCGGTTTTCCGAGTTCGGGACAGGGCGAACGAAAACCGGGCCTGGTGCCCCGCCTTCATCCGATCTCGCCGCGTCTTCCGCGATGGCAAGACCCCTTGTGCGACCCGCTTAGCCTGTTCCGGAAGGAAACCACTCCGCGCATTTCTCCGTGCCCTCGGTGGTGCAACCAAAAGGCGTGGCGCCGGAAAAAGCGTCAGGCGGCGAGGGCCTGCCCGAGCGCGGCGAGGAAGGCGTCGTTCTCGTCGGGGCGACCGACGGTCACGCGCAGACAGTCCGCGAGAAGCGGATGCGCCCGGCCGACGTCCTTGACCAGGATCCCGGCGTCGCGCAGGGCGGCGAAGGTCGCATGCCCCGCCCCGGCGCGTACCCGGAACAGGATGAAATTCGCCTGGCTGGGGAAGACCTGCTCGACCCCCGTCGTCGCGGTCAGACGCTCGCTCAGGCGGTCGCGTTCCTCGACGATTCCGCGCGCCTGCGCGTCCAGCGCCTCGCGGTGCTCCAGGGCGAAGGCCACCGAGCGCTGGGTCAGGGTGTTGATGTTGTATGGCAGACGCAGGCGATCCAGCGCATCGATCCAGGCCGGCGTGCCCGCCAGATAGCCAAGTCGCGCGCCGGCCAGCCCCAGCTTGGAGACCGTGCGCATCACCATCAGGCCGTCATCCTCTCCGACGCGCGGAAGGAAGCTGTGCGCCGCGAACGGGGCGTAGGCCTCGTCGACCACCGTGACACCGGGGTTCTCGTCGACGATGGCCTCTACCGTCGCGGCATCGTCCAGCGTCCCGGTCGGATTGTTCGGGTAGGCGAGGAACACCAGCGCCGGGTTGGACTCGGCCAGCGCCGCGCGCATCGTCTCGAGGTCCAGGGTGAAGTCCGCGTTCAGGGGGACACCGATGAACGGCACCCCCAGCGCTCGGGCCAGCACGCCATACATCACGAAGGTCGGCTCCGGCGCCAGCACCGGACGCCCGGAACCCGCCACCGCCGTGATCAGGATCTGGATGAGTTCGTCGGAGCCATTGCCGAACAACAGTCCGGCGGCCTCGGGCACGCCGTGGGCGGCGCGCACCTGAGCGGCCAGACCCAGTGCCTGGGCGTCGGGATAGCGGTTCAGCTGCGGATCACGCAGGGCCGCCAGCCAGGCGTCTTCCAGCTCCCCCGGCCAGGGATGCGGGTTTTCCATCGCGTCCAGCTTGATCAGGCCGGTCGCGTCGGCCACCTGGTAGGCCGGCTGCGCCAGCACCTCCGGGCGCATCAGGGCGTCCGGGGTCCGGGTCGCGCGGGCGGTCATCGACTGCGCAGTTCGGCGGAGCGCGCGTGGGCGGTCAGGCCCTCGCCGTGGGCCAGCGCCGCGGCGGTCTCGCCCAGCTTGGCCGCGCCCTCGGCCGAGCAGTGGATGATGCTCGAACGCTTCTGGAAGTCGTACACGCCCAGTGGCGAGGAGAAGCGCGCGGTACGCGAGGTCGGCAGCACGTGGTTGGGACCGGCGCAGTAGTCGCCCAGGGCCTCGGAGGTATAGCGGCCCATGAAGATCGCGCCGGCGTGGCGCAGCCCGGCATCCAGCATCGCCTGCGGGTCGGCCACCGACAGCTCCAGGTGCTCCGGGGCGATGCGGTTGGCGACCGCGACGGCCTCGGCCGAGTCGCGCACCTTCACCAGCGCGCCGCGCTTGTCGAGGCTGGTGCGGATGATCTCGGCGCGCGGCATCTCCTCCAGCAGGCGGTCCATGGCCTCGGCCACGCGATCCAGGAACGCGTCGTCCCAGGACAGCAGGATGGACTGGGCCTGCTCGTCGTGCTCGGCCTGAGAGAACAGGTCGGCCGCGATCCAGTCGGGGTCGGTCTCGCCGTCGCAGACCACCAGGATCTCGGACGGACCGGCGATCATGTCGATGCCGACGGTGCCGAACACCTCGCGCTTGGCCGCAGCCACGAAGATATTGCCGGGACCAACGATCTTGTCCACCGCCGGGATGGTCTGGGTGCCATAGGCCAGCGCGGCCACGGCCTGGGCGCCCCCCACGGTAAACACGCGATCCACGCCGGCCACGGCGGCCGCGGCCAGCACCAGATCGTTCAGCTCACCGCCCGGGGCGGGCACGACCATGACCAGCAACTCGACGCCGGCGACCTTGGCCGGGATGGCGTTCATCAGCACGGAGGACGGATAGGCCGCCTTGCCCCCGGGGACATACAGGCCCACCGAGTCCAGAGCGGTCACGCGCTGGCCGAGAACGGTGCCGTCCTCGTCAGTGAAGTCCCAGTCCCGCATGAGCTGGTGCTCGGCGTAGCGGCGGATGCGTGCGCTGGCCATCTCCAGGGCCTTGCGCTGCTCCGCCGGGATCGACTCCAGGGCGGCCTGCAAGCGGTCGCGGGGGATCTCAAGATCGGAGACTGCGGCGCGGTCGAGCCGGTCGAACTTGGCGGTGTAGCGCAACACCGCGGCATCGCCCTCGGTGCGCACCGCGCCGAGGATCTCGTCCACCGCGTCCCGCACGCTGGTGTCGGCAACGGATTCCCAGGACAGCAGGTTCTCCAGGGCCTGATCGAAATCGGGCTGCTGGGTATCGAGTCGGGCAATGGATGGCATGTCGGGCTCCTCGTTCAGGCGGGTACGGCAGCCTTGCGGCGCGCGCGCACGGCATCGGCCAGCAGGCGCAGGGTGGCCTCGCTGTCGTCCCAGCCCATGCAGGCATCGGTGATGCTCTGGCCATATTGCAGCGGCTTGCCGGGCAGGATGTCCTGGCGACCACCGGTCAGGTGGCTCTCCAGCATCACGCCCATAATGCGCCGATCGCCGCCGGCAATCTGTTCGCCCAGCACACGCGCGACCTCGATCTGCTGCTTCGGGTCCTTGCGGCTGTTGGCGTGACTGCAGTCCACCATCACCGACTCCGGCAGCTCGGCCATGCGCAGTTCCTTGCAGGCCTCTTCGATGCTCGCGGCGTCGTAGTTCGGCTGCTTCCCGCCGCGCAGGATGATGTGGCAGTCGTCGTTGCCGGTGGTGGAGAAGATTGCCGAGCGGCCCGACTTGGTCACCGACAGGAAGTGATGCGGGCGCGAGGCAGAACGGATCGCGTCGATCGCCACGCGCAGGCTGCCATCGGTCGAGTTCTTGAAGCCCACCGGGCAGGACAGACCGGAGGCCAGCTCGCGGTGCACCTGGCTTTCGGTGGTGCGCGCCCCAATCGCGCCCCAGGCGACCAGGTCCGCGATGTACTGCGGGCTGATCAGGTCGAGGTATTCGGTGGCCGCCGGCATGCCCTTCACCGCCAGATCGCGCAGCAGTCCGCGCGCCACACGCAGGCCCTTGTTGATATGGAAGCTGCCATCCAGATCGGGGTCATTGATCAGACCCTTCCAGCCAACCGTGGTACGCGGCTTTTCGAAGTACACCCGCATCACGATATGCAGCGCGTCGGAGAGCTCCTCGCGCAGGGTCTTCAGGTGATCGGCATAGTCCAGCGCGGCGTCCACGTCGTGGATCGAGCAGGGGCCGACGATCACCTGCAGGCGGTCATCCTCGCCGCGCAGGATGCGATGGCAGGCCTGGCGGGCCTCGAACACGGTGTTGGCCGCCGCATCGGTGATCGGCAGTTCATCGCGTACGGTGTCCGGGGCGGACACCTCCTGGATTTCGCGGATTCGCAGGTCGTCGGTATCGGCGGTCATGGTGTTCTCGATTACGTCGTCGCGGGGGTGACGGCCTCCCGCAGGCCCTCGATGAGATTTTGAATGGTTCTATGTCGCATCTTCATGGCTGCCTGGTTCACGATCAACCGGGAACTAATGGGGGTAATCAGTTCCAGCGGTTCCAGGCCGTTGGCCTTGAGGGTGTTGCCGGTATCCACCAAGTCGACGATGTAGTCGGCCAGGCCCACCAGCGGTGCCAGTTCCATCGAGCCGTAGAGCTTGATGATATCGACCTGGCGGCCCTGCTGGGCAAAGTAGTTCTGCGTGATGTTCACAAACTTGGTGGCGATGCGCAGGCGTTGCTGCGGGTCCGGTTGCTGGCCCGGGCGCCCCGCCAGCATCAGACGACACTCGGCGATATGCAGATCCAGCGGTTCGTACAGCCCGGCCGCGCCGTGTTCCATCAGCACGTCCTTGCCGGCCACGCCGATGGACGCCGCGCCGTGCTGCACGTAGGTGGGCACGTCGGTCGCGCGCACCACCACGATCTTCACGTCCTCGCGGTTGGTGTCGAGGATCAGCTTGCGCGTCTCGTCCGGATCCTCCAGCAGCTCGATCCCGGCGCTGGAAAGCAGCGGCAGGGTGTCCTTGAGGATGCGGCCCTTGGACAGGGCGATGGTCAGGGCGTTGGGATCCATCATGGGTCAGGCGTTCGTCCGGTTCCGTGTGAGTCGCAGCTTCAGACCGGCTCGCGACGAATGGTCGCGCCGATCTGGCTCAGTTTTTCCTCGATGCATTCGTAGCCGCGATCGATGTGGTAGATGCGGTCCACCTCGGTCTCGCCCTCGGCCACCAGGCCGGCGATGATCAGGCTCGCCGAGGCACGCAGGTCAGTCGCCATCACCGGCGCACCGACCAGTTTTTCCACGCCCTCGACGATCGCGGTATTGCCCTCGATGGTAATGTGCGCGCCCATGCGCTGCAGCTCCAGCGCATGCATGAAGCGATTCTCGAACACCGTCTCGACTACCGATCCGGTGCCCTCGGCCACGGTGTTCAGCACCATCATCTGCGCCTGCATGTCGGTCGGGAAGGCCGGGAACGGCGCGGTGCGCAGGTTCACCGCCTTCGGTCGGCGGCCCTCCATATCCAGCTCGATCCAGTCCGGCCCGGTCTCGATGCGAGCGCCGGCCTCGACCAGCTTGGCCAGCACCGCGTCCAGCAGCTCCGGGCGGGTATTGCGGCAGCGCACGCGCCCACGGGTGACCGCGGCGGCGACCAGGAAGGTGCCGGTCTCGATACGGTCCGGCATCACATCGTATTCGCAGCCGTGCAGGCGCTCCACGCCCTGCACCCGAATGGTGTCGGTGCCGGCCCCCTGGATCTTCGCGCCCATCGCGGTCAGGCAGTCCGCCAGATCGATGACCTCTGGCTCGCGCGCGGCGTTCTCGATCAGGGTCTCGCCCTCGGCCAGGGTGGCGGCCATCAACAGGTTCTCGGTACCGGTTACCGTCACCTGGTCGAAGACCACGCGCGCGCCCTTCAGGCGATCCGCGCGAGCGTGGATGTAGCCGCCTTCGACCTCGATCTCGGCCCCCAGGGCCTCAAGACCCCGCAGGTGCAGGTTCACCGGACGCGAACCGATGGCACAGCCACCCGGCAGGGAAACCTCGGCCTCGCCGAAGCGGGCCAGCAGCGGCCCCAGCACCAGGATGGAGGCGCGCATGGTCTTGACCAGGTCGTACGGGGCGACGCACTGGGTCAGCGTGGTCGGGTCGACCTCGATGCGCATGCGCTCGTTAACCGTAAGGCTGACGCCCATGCGGCCGAGCAGTTCCATGGTGGTGGTCACGTCCTGCAGATGCGGGACGTTGCCAATGGTCATCGGCCCGTCCGCCAGCAAGGTGGCGGACAGGATCGGCAACACGGCGTTCTTGGCCCCGGAGATCCAGACCTGACCCTCGAGTCGGCGACCTCCGGTAATGATCAGTTTGTCCATGGGATGCCCGGATTGACCGCCGAACCGACCGTGGTTCGGCGAAACGCGCCATGATAACGAATCCGCGCCGGGCTCGCCCGTTCGCCCGCCGCCGGCACGACTCAGGCGACGGAACGGGCGGCGGAGTCGGTGATAATCGACTCCAGGTCGTACAACTCCAGTAACGGGCGCAACCCCTCGGGGAGGGGCTCGAAGACCAGGGTGCGGCCCTGCTCGCGGGCGCGACGCCAGAGGATGACCAGGAACGCCACGCCGGCGCTGTCGATACGACCCGCCTGCGTCAGGTCCACCCGAGCGTGTTCCGGGAGATGCGCCGTCAGCCCGCGGGCCCGTGCCTCCAGCCCGGCCACCGTCGCGAAGGTCAGTGGCCCGTTGACGACCAGACCGCCTTCATCCGCCCGGATCTGTGCGTCGCTCACCGGTCCGCGGCGCCGTTGTCGGGGGTCACGTCGCCCACGGCATCCTCGATCAACGCCTCGTCGCCATCTTCCAGGCGCTCGATCAGCGCCTCCAGGCCATCGCGGTTAATCTCCTCGTTAAAGCGAGTGCGGAAGTTGCCGACGAAGCTGAGCCCCTCGGCCTCGACGTCGAAGACCTTCCATTCGCCGTTCACCGGACGCAGACGGTAGTTGACCTGGATGTTCGACTGGCCGGAGCCCATCACCACCTCGGTGGCGACCACGGCCATGCGCTCGTCCTGGCGCGAGCGCCGCTCGATGACGCGCACGTCCTTGTCCAGATGATCGGCCAGTTGCACCCCGTAGGCCTGCAGCAGCGTGTTCTTGAAGGCCTCGGCGAAGCGGTCTTGCTGCTCGCTGCTGGCATCGCGCCAGTGACGTGCCAGGACCAGGCGGGCCATCCCGTTGACATCCACGCCGGGCAGGATCTCCTCCTCGATCACGCCAATCACGAAGTCAGGATCTTCCTGCGCACGCGCCTCGTTTGCCCGCAGCTTCTCGTAGACCGCGTCGATCGACTGCTTGATGAGCTCGGCGGGGTTTTCTTCGGCCTGGGCGGGAGCCGCCAGGATCAGGACCAGCAGCGCCAGCGGCAGGATCAGGATTCGTTCATGCAACCATTTCATGTCTCTTGCTCCCGGTTTGGGTAGATCAGTCACTACCCATGTTGGTCATGAAGCGACCGATGAGGTTCTCCAGCACCAGTGCCGACTGGGTGAACATCAGCTCGTCGCCTTCCTGCAGGGTGTCGTAGTCACCACCCGGCTCCAGCGCGATGTACTGTTCGCCCAACAGCCCCGCGGTGTGGATGGCGGCCTGGGTGTCCATCGGCAGGTAGTCGTGCTCCGAGCGGATCGCCAGGGTCACCTCGGCGCGAAAGCGTTCCGGATCGTAACGGATATCCGCCACTCGCCCGATGCGCACACCCGACACCGTGACCGGGGCACGCGTCTTGAGCCCCCCGATGTTGTCGAAGTATCCGCTCACCGTATAGGTGTCACGGTCGTGGTAGTCGGTCACGTTGCTCACCTGCACCGCCAGGTAGAACAGCGCCCCGATACCCAGGAGCACGAAGACACCGACCGCCAGTTCGAAGAAACGTACCTTCATTATTGCCACCTGTCCTGGGTAAACACTGTTTGGTCAGCCCGCGCCGAACATCAGCCCGGTCAGGATGAAATCGAGGCCCAGCACCGCGAGCGACGACACCACCACCGTCTGGGTCGTGGCGCGCGAGATGCCCTCGGACGTCGGCTGCGCATTGAAGCCCTGGAACACCGCGATCCAGGTCACCACGAAGCCGAACACGATGCTCTTGATCACGCCGGAGAGCACATCCTCGTTCCAGTCGGTCACCGACTGCATCTGCGAGAAATAGGCGCCGCTGTCCACGCCCAGCAGCCCCACCCCGACGAGGTAGCCGCCCATCACGCCCACGGCGCTGAAGATCGCGGCCAGCAGCGGCATGGAGAGGAACCCGGCCACAAAGCGTGGCGCGAAGATCCGGCGATAGGGGTTCACCGCCATCATCTCCATCGCCGAGAGCTGTTCGGTCGTCTTCATCAGCCCCAGTTCCGCGGTCAGCGCGGAGCCGGCGCGCCCGGCGAACAGCAGCGCGGTGACCACCGGCCCCAGTTCGCGTACCAGCGACAGCGCAACCACCCCGCCCAGGGCCTCGGCCGCGCCGAAGTTCACCAGCGTGATGTAGCCCTGGTACGCCAGCACCATGCCGACAAACAGCCCGGACACGACGATAATCAGCAGCGAGCGCACCCCCACCGAATACACCTGAACAAGCGTCAGGCCGAAGCGGCGAAAGACGATATCCAGGCTCGCCAGCATCCGGATCAGGAAGATGAACGCCCGGCCGAACACCGTCAGGGCATTGATCGTGGTCCGACCCAGCGCGGCAATCGAATCAGTCATCGCGGCGCTCCCCCTGCCCCAGCAGGTCATCGCGGTAGGACGCGCCCGGGTAATGAAACGGCACCGGCCCGTCCGGGCGACCCTGCAGGAACTGCGCGCTCCAGTCGGAAGCGCGCGCCTCCAGTTCGTCCGGCGGCCCGGCATCCACTACCCGGCCATCGGCGATCAGCACCACCTGATCGGAGATCGCCATCGCCTCGGTCACGTCATGCGAGACCAGCACGCTGGTAAGCCCCAGGCTTTGATTGGTCCGGCGGATCAGGCTGACGATCTGGCCCATGGTGATCGGATCGAGCCCGGTGAACGGCTCGTCGTACAGGATCAGGTCCGGGTCCAGCGCAATGGCCCGCGCCAGCGCGACGCGCCGCGCCATGCCACCGGACAGGGTGGCCGGGTCCAGGTCGCGCGCCGCGCGCAGGCCCACCGCCTCCAGCTTCAGCAGCACCAGCGCGTGCAGCACGTCCTCCGGCAGATCCGTGTGCTCGCGCAGCGGGAAGGCGACGTTCTCGAATACCGAGAGATCCGTCAGCAGCGCACCGCTCTGGAACAGCATGCCCATGCGCTTGCGCAGCGCGTACAGCCGCCGGGTGGAGAGCCTCGCCACCTCCTGGCCATCCACCCAGATGCGGCCCTTGTCCGGACGCAACTGACCGCCGACCAGGCGCAGCAGCGTGGTCTTGCCACTGCCGCTGGGCCCCATCACGGTCGTCACCTGCCCGCGCGGGATGCGCATCGACAGGTCATCGAAGATCATTTTGCGCCCGCGCCGGAAGCACAGGTTCTCGATCACGATATGCGGACTGTCTTCCACTGCCGGGTCAGCCACGCGCGCTCCTCGCCCTTAAGGAAACACTGATTAATGTACACGCTCGCGCTCGAGCCGCTTTTGCGTGCCAACAAGGCGCGGTGACCGCCGTGCAGTCATTCTGCACAAGGGAGCCGCAACGCCGTGCGCACGCCCGTTTTTGATGACAACGGGCGGCCGAGCCCCTTCGGGGTTGGCACCCCAGGTTCCCCGATCCTGCGTTGCGGCCCCAATCGGTCAAAAACGGGCCGGTAGACCCACTACCGGCTGCGCGCCGCGCCTTGGCTCGGAAAACCTGGGGTACCAACGCGAGGGTGTACATTAATCAGTGTTTCCTTAGGCCCACAGAACCCCGAAGTCTGGGCGCAGGCCGGGAGACCGTCAAACGGGCGGGTGCGGTGCTCATCCCAATCCCAGCAATGCGGCGATGGTGCGGAAATCCGACAGCCGCTCCGGACGCGCGCGCAGGAACACCGGGGTCTCGCCGCTGCCACCGGCCTGCCCGAGGGCCTCCACCAGCGCGCGCCAGCCCGGCGCATCCAGCCCTGCCTCGGGGTTGACCTGCCAGGCCCCGCCCCCGGCAAGCGCCGCCGATTTCGGCGCCGGGGCGGGATGAAACCAGGCCGCCTCGGCTCGCGCGAGCACCCGCTCCTCGCCGGCGCCGTACACCATCAGGCGCCCCAGTCCGGCCGCCTCCAGCGCCGCGCGGATCGCCTGCACCTGCGCCGGCCCCATCGGCCCCGGCGCCACCGCCTGCAGGCCGTCGCCGACAGCCTCGGCCAGCGCGCGCGCCCGCGTCGCACCCGTCTCGAGGCCCAGCTCCACCGGCCAGTCCAGTGTCAGCCGCAGCGCGGGTGGCACGGCCTCGGCCCAGTCGCCGAAGGCCGGCGCCCCGGCCTCGGTCCACACCGGGGCGGGCAGCAACAAACGGCTGTGGTAATGGGTGTAGTACTCCAGCTGCCAGTCCTGCGGCAGGTCCTCGGGGAAGAAGTCGTCCCACCAGTCCTCTCCGGGGCCCGCCACCCCGGCGGCCTGCAATACCGGCGCTTCCTGATCCTGCGACATGCCTCAACCTCCACGACGTAACCGCAGCTTTGCGCGGATTGCTTGTATCACCTGCGAGCGCGCGGCACAGTTGGCGCCATGCGTTTCGACCTGTTCCACGAGCTCTCGGTACCGGACTTCCTGCAGACCTCCGAAGCGGAGGTGCTGGAGAACACCCTGCGCCTGTGGGAGCGCGCCGATCATCTCGGCTTCGGCACCGCCTGGCTGGTGGAGCACCACCTGATGCCGGAGTTTTCCCACTCCACCGCGCCGGACCTGGTGCTGGCCGCGGCCAGCCAGCGCACCAAACGCCTGCGCCTGGGCCTGGGCGTAGTGCCGCTGCCCTACCACCATCCGCTGCGAGTGGCGCAGCGCGTCGGCATGCTCGACCAGCTCTCCGGCGGGCGCCTGGATCTGGGCATCGGGCGCGGCTTCTCGCCGCGCGAATATGCCACATTCGGGGCCGAGATGAGCGAGTCCCGCGCGCGGGTCGATGCCGGGCTGGATGCGCTGCGCCAGGCCTTCGCCACCGGCCGCATCACCCAGGACGGGCCGTTCCATCACCTGGACGACGTGCCCGTGATGCCGCGCCCGGTACAGGCCCCGCACCCGCCGATCTGGACCGCCGCGGTCAGCCCGGAGTCCTTCACATGGGCGGCGCAGCAGGGCATCGGCGCGCTGGCCGGGCCGTTCAAGCCCTGGCAGATGATCCGCGAGGACATCCGCCTGTATCACGAGGCCTGGGACGCGACACGCACGGACGTCGCCCACCCGCCCCGGGTCGGCATGACGCTTGGGGTCCTGTGCCTGCCGGACGGCAAGCGCGCCCGGCGCGAGGCCAAGCCGGCCTTCGAGTGGTTCTATCGCCACATGTTCCAGCAGACCCTGCCGGTGCTGGAACGCCTGATCGAGGGCTACGACTATTACCGCTCGCTCGGCCGCTTCCGTCACCTGGTCAAGGCCGGGATCAACCTGAAGGTCCTCGACATGCTGGGCATGACGCTCGTCGGCACCCCCGCCGAATGCCGTGAACGCATCGAGGGCCTGCGCGCGGCCGGGGTCGACCAGGTCCTGCTGGCCTTCGGCGCCGGAGCTGTTCCGCATGCGCTGGCCGAGGAGTCCATGGACTGCTTCGCGGAAGAGGTCATGCCCGCGTTTGCCGACCCCGCCCCGGCCACCGTCGCCCGCACCGCGACCTGAGCGAAACACGGATGCACGTCGCCGTGACCGGCGCCGCCGGGCGCCTGGGGCAAGTCCTGCTGCCCGCCCTGGCACGCGCGCCGACGATTGAACACATCCTCGCCCTGGACCGGGCCGCGCCGGCGCTGCCTCCCCCCGAAAACGGCACCGTTATCGAGGCCCGGGTACTCGACCTGGCGCAGCTCCAGCCGGAGGACCTGGCCGGGGTGGACACGCTGGTGCACCTCGCCTTTCAATTGATGGGCGGTCACGGGGGCCGCCGCCGGCATGACCGCACCTGGGTCCGCCAGCAGAATGTGGCCCTGAGCCAGCAGGTGTTCCACGCGGCGGTGACCGCCGGTGTGCGCCACATCGTGTTCCTGTCCAGCGCGGCGGTCTACGGCCCCTGGCCGGACAGCCCGCAGCCGCTCCGCGAGGACCATCCCACCCGGCCGCGCTTCCCCTATGCCGAAGACAAGGTCGCCGTGGAGCAGGCCCTGCTCGCGCTTGCCCGGGAACACCCCGAGTGCCAGGTGACCCTCCTGCGCCCGCCCGCGATCGTCGGCCCGAACGCCCACCCGCTGTTGCTGCAGATCGCCCGCGGACGGCTGTATCCCGCCGGGGGCGAACAGCCAGTGCAGATCCTGTGGGAGGACGATGCCGCCGCCGCGATCGTGCGCAGCATCACAACTCGCACTGCGGGGATCTTCAACCTGGGGGCCGAACCTGCCTGGTCGCTACGGGCGATGGCGCGCCACCAGCGGCGCTGGGGGATCCCGGTGCCACTGCGGATGATCCGCACCCTGCACCCGCTGGCCTGGCGCCTGACCGCCCGCGCCGGGGACCCCGGCTGGGTCCGCGGGCTGGACGGCCCGCTGGTACTGGACTGCACCCGCGCCCGCGAGCAGCTCGGCTGGACACCGCAGGTGACCACCGCCGGGTGCCTGGAACGTCTGCGCTGCTGAAACCACTACCCAATCGGCTACAATCCCGGGCCTGACCCTCCCGGACCCGACTGTCCATGGTGCTACCCGTTGTCGCCATCATCGGCGGCCTGATCCTGCTGACCTGGAGTGCCGACCGCTTCGTGTTCGGCGCCTCGGCCCTGGCCCGCGGCCTGGGCGTCAGCCCGCTGATCATCGGCCTGACCATCGTCGCCTTCGGGACCTCGGCACCGGAGATCGTGGTCTCGGTCCTCGCCAGCCTGCAGGGCAACCCGGGGCTGGCGGTGGGCAACGCGATCGGCTCGAACATCGCCAACATCGCGCTGGTGCTGGGGACCGCGACCCTGGTCGCGCCGCTGGCGATCGGGCGCGGCATGGTTCGGCGCGAACTGCCGATCCTCCTGCTGGTCAGCTTCGGCGTGCTGCTCCTGCTGGTGGATGGCGAACTGGGCCGGCTGGAGGGCATCGCGCTGCTGGCCGGTCTGGTCCTGTTCACTGCCTGGATGGCCATCAGCGCCCGGCGCGCACGCCCGGCCCCCCATGACGACACCCCCGAGGTGGTGCGCGGCATGGTCGAGACGATCCCAGAGGGCGACCGACTGGGGCCCGCGATCGCCTGGCTCGTGTTCGGGCTGCTGCTCCTGCTGGCGAGCAGCCAGGCCCTGGTCTGGGGGGCCGTCGAGATCGCCGAACAACTGGGGGTCAGCGACCTGGTCATCGGGCTGACCATTGTCGCGGTGGGAACCAGCCTGCCGGAACTGGCGACCTCGGTGGTCGCCGCCTTCCGCCGCGAGGCCGGGCTGGCGATCGGGAATGTAGTCGGGTCCAATCTGTTCAACCTGCTCGCGGTACTGGCCGTTCCGGCCCTGATCACGCCGCTGGCAATCGACGCCGATGTGCTGACGCGCGACTATCCGGTGATGCTGGCATTGACCGTGGCCCTGTTCCTGATCGCGCTGGGCCGCCGCGGACAGATCCGGCGCTGGCAGGGCGCCCTTCTCCTCATCGCCTTCGCAAGCTACCTTGTCTATTTGGGAATCACGGCAACCGCATGAACTTCAACCCCGAAACGACCCGCAAGCTCGCCCTGGCCGTCCTCAATGACGAGGCCGAGGCCGTACGCAACCTCGCCCGGCGCATCGACGACCGCTTCCTCGAGGCCTGCCGCTGCATCCTCGCGTGCAAGGGCCGCGTGATCGTCACCGGCATGGGCAAGTCCGGGCACATCGGCAGCAAGCTGGCCGCGACCCTGGCCTCCACCGGCACGCCGGCCTTCTTCGTGCATCCGGGCGAGGCCAGTCACGGCGATCTCGGCATGATCACCCGCGAGGACGTGGTCATCGCGCTGTCGAACTCCGGCGAGACCGACGAGATCATCACCATCCTGCCGCTGATCCGGCGCCTGGGCGTACCGCTGATCGCGATGACCGGCAACCCCGGCTCGCGCCTCGGCGCGGATGCCACCGTACACCTGGATGTCAGCGTCGAGCGCGAGGCGTGCCCGCTGGGCCTGGCTCCCACCTCCAGCACCACCGCCGCGCTGGCGATGGGCGATGCCCTGGCCGTCGCGGTGTTGGATGCACGCGGCTTTACCGCCAACGACTTTGCCCGCTCGCACCCCGGCGGCCGCCTTGGCCGGCGCCTGCTGGTGCATGTCGCCGACATCATGCATACCGGAGGCGCGATCCCGCGCATCACCCCGGACGCCCCACTCAAGGACGCCCTGTTCGAGATCACCCGCAAGGGTCTGGGGCTGGTGATCATCACCGACGGTGACGATCGCATCCAGGGCGTGTTCACCGATGGCGACCTGCGGCGCACCCTGGATGCCGGGCACAGCCTGGACGGCCTGACCATCGGCGAGGCCATGACCACCGGCGGCCACACCGCGCAGCCCGACTGGCTGGCGGTGGAGGCCCTGGAGGCCATGGAGAGCCGGCGCATCAACGCCCTGCCCGTCACCGACGCCGAAAACCGCCTGGTGGGCGTGATCAACATGCACGACCTGCTGCGCGCCGGGGTGGCGTGATGAACCTGGATGCCACCACTCTGCGCACCCACCAGCAGGCCGTTCGCCTGCTGATCCTGGACGTGGACGGCGTGCTGACCGACGGCAGCCTGTTCCTCGGCGACGGCGGCGAGCAGTACAAGGCCTTCAACAGCCGCGACGGCCACGGTATCCGTCTGGCCCTGGACGGCGGCATCGAGATCGCCATCCTGACCGGGCGCACCTCCGGGGTCGTCGAGCACCGCATGCGCGACCTGGGAGTGGAGCATCTGATCCAGGGCCGCCGCGACAAGGGCGAAGCCCTGCACGAACTGCTGCAGCGCACCGGTCACGACCCCGCCGAAGCGGCCTTCATGGGCGACGACATCGTGGATCTTCCAGCGATGCAGCGGGTCGGGCTCGGGATCGCGGTCGGCGACGCCCACCCGCTGGTGCGCCAGCATGCCCAGTGGGTGACCGAAGCCCATGGTGGGCGCGGGGCCGTGCGCGAGGCCTGCGAGGGCCTGCTGGCCGCGCAGGACCGGCTCGACGCGCTGTTCGAGACCTACCTGAACGGATGAGACGCAGGATTCGCAGCCGACTCGGATGGACCCTGGCCGTGCTCGCATTCGCGACCGTGCCCCTGGCGCAGGCTGAGGTAAGCCCGCCCGAGGGCGAGGTCACGCTGCAGATTGACGGCTTCACCCTGCATGCCACCGGCGACGACGGCGAACTGAGCCATCGTCTGCGCGGCACCCGCCTGCGCGAGTTTGGACGTGACGGCCCCCAATGGGTGGACGACCCGGACCTCGACCTGTTCGCCGAAGGCGGTATCGAATGGCGCTGGACTGCCCCCGCCGCACTGCATCAACCGGCCGCCGTGACCCTGGACCTGGTGGGCCCCACCCACGGCGTACAGCCGCCCCGCGGCGAACGCGTAGAGACCATCATCGATTCGCGGGATGTTCGCGTCGCCACCGACACCATGGTCGCCACTTCGGATGCCCTTTCCACCCTGAACCAGCCGGGCCTGTTCCAGCGCGGCACCGGTCTGCGCGTGGACTCGCGAGGGGATACCATAGAGTTGTTCCATGACGTGTACTCGCTCTACAGCGAGACGAGCGAGGAGGATCCCGCGCATGACCCCGAATCCCCATAGCCTTCGCCACCGTCCGGGCCAACCGGGTGCCCGCCTGGCGGCGCTCCTGCTGCTAGCCCTGCTGGCCACGCCCGCGCTCGCCCAGCAGGGCTCGGCGGGCCCGGCACTGCCGGTGGAGATCACTGCCGACCGCGCGGAGATGGACGAACGCCAGGGGCTGGGGACCTACACCGGCGACGTGATCGTAATCCGCGGCGACATGACCCTGGAGGCCGACAAGGTCTACGTGCGCACCCGCGATCGCCGCCCCTACGAAATGGAGGCCCACGGCGAGCCGGCACGCCTGGAATCACCCGATCCGGAAACCGGAGAGATGCGCATTGCCACCGCCCTGCGCATCGACTACCTGCTGAACGAGGACCGCATGATCCTCACCGACCAGGCCCATGTGATCACCACCAGCGAGGAGGCGCGCGGCAAGCGCATCACCTACGACCTGACGACCGACGTGATCGAGGCCGAACGCGGCGAAGGCGACAGCGAGCGCGTGCGCATCACCATCCAGCCGCGCGACGACGAATGAACGCCACCGCCCCCAGCCCATCCGCCACACCGGCACAAACCAACGACCGCCTGATCGGACGCGAGCTGACCAAGCGCTACGGCCAGCGCACGGTGCTGGACCAGGTGGACGTCGACCTCGCGCCCGGCGAGGTGGTCGGCCTGCTGGGCCCGAACGGGGCCGGCAAAACCACCTGCTTCTACAGCCTGGTCGGGCTGATCCGTCCCAATGCCGGGCGCATCACCCTGGGCGAGCGCGACATCACCCGCGCCCCCATCCACGTACGCGCGCGCGCCGGCCTCGGCTACCTGCCGCAGGAGGCCTCGATCTTTCGCCGCCTGAGCGTGTGGGACAACCTGCAGGCCGTGCTCGAGCTGCGCCCCGGGCTGGATCGCCACGAGCGCCGCCGCATTGGCGACGCCCTGATCGAGGAGTTTCAGCTCGAGACCGTGCGCCACAGCCCGGGCATCGCGCTGTCCGGTGGGGAGCGTCGCCGGGCCGAGATCGCCCGCGCCCTCGCCGGGGATCCGCAGTTCATCTGCCTGGACGAGCCCTTCGCCGGGGTGGATCCGATCTCGGTGGGCGACATCCAGGACGTGATTCGGCATCTCGCCCAGCGCGGCATCGGCGTACTGATCTCCGATCACAACGTGCGCGAGACCCTCGGCATCTGCCACAGGGCCTATATTCTGAGCGAGGGACGCCTGCTGGCCGCCGGTACACCGGACGAGCTGCTGGCCGATCCCCAGGTGCGCCGGGTCTATCTCGGCGAGAACTTCCGCCTGTGAAAGCGCCCCACATGCGGCCCGGTCGGTGCACAAACCACAAGGCAGGCTTTAAGATTCCACCAATGCCCACCCTCGCTCCGAATACGCGATGCTGAAACCCGGCCTGAATCTGCAGCTGGGTCAGACGCTGACCATGACCCCGCAACTGCAGCAGGCGATCCGCCTGTTGCAGCTGTCCACGCTCGAGCTCCAGGTGGAGATCCAGCAGGCGCTGGAGAGCAACCCCATGCTCGAACAGGTCGAGGACGAAGAGGCCGAGGCCGACACCGAGCGCCTGAACCAGGACGGCGAGCTGGTGGAAGGCGATCGCATGGAGGCCACCACCACCAGCGATGACGTGATCCCCGAGGAACTGACCACCGACAGCCGCTGGGACGACATCTACGAACCGGCCCCGACACCCAACAAGGGCGTGGATGACCGCGACCCGCTGGAAAACACCAGCGACGACGACGGCGAGGGCCTGCAGGATCACCTGCTGTGGCAGCTGCATCTGAGCCATCTGACACCGCGCGACCAGCGCATCGGGGCGGCCCTGATTGACGCCATCAGCCCCGACGGCTATCTCGAGGGTGACCTGGAAACCCTGGCCGAGACCATCAGCCGAGGCGAGGATGAAACCGTCGGCGTCGACGAGGTCGAGGCAGTGCTCCACTGGATTCAGCAGTGCGACCCGCTGGGGGTCGGCGCGCGCAACCTGCGGGAGTGCCTGGAGATCCAGCTACGCGAACTGGCCCCGGACGCCCCGGCCCGCGAGGCCGCACGGGCGATCCTGGAACACGGCATGGACAGCCTGGGCAAGCGCGACTACAAGGCCCTGCAGCGCCAGTCCGGCGTACGCGACCCGGACGAACTGGCCCGCGCACTGGATCTGATCCGCACCCTGAACCCGCGCCCCGGCGCACAGATCAGCTCCGCCACCTCGGAATACGTGGTCCCGGATGTCTACGTGCGCCACACCACCGAGGGCTGGCGCGTGGATCTAAACCCGGAGATCGCACCGCGCATCCGCATCAACGACCTCTACGCCGGCATGGTGCGCCAGGTCTCGGATGCCCGCGACAGCGCCTTTATGCGCGATCAGCTGCAGGAGGCACGCTGGTTCCTGAAGAGCCTGCACAGCCGCAACGACACCCTGCTGCGGGTCGCCGAGGCGATCGTCCACCGCCAGCAGGGCTTTCTCGAGCATGGCGACGTCGCGATGCAGCCATTGATCCTGCGCGACATTGCCGAGACCCTGGAGATGCACGAATCGACCATCTCGCGGGTTACCACGCAGAAATACATGCACACCCCGCGCGGGGTCTTCGAGTTCAAGTATTTCTTCTCCAGCCATGTCGGCACGAACGATGGCGGCGAGTGTTCCGCCACCGCCATCCGTGCCATGATTCGCGAATTGATTGGCGACGAACCCCCGAACAAGCCGCTCAGCGATGCCCGGCTCGCCCAGGTCCTGTCGGACCGGGGCATCAACGTAGCGCGCCGCACCGTGGCCAAGTACCGCGAGGCGATGCACATCCCTTCATCCAGCGAACGCCGGCAGATGGCCTCGATGCCCACCGGCAGCAAGTAACCAAGGAGTCCTGACCATGCAGATCAACCTGACCGGCCACCACGTGGACATCACCGACGCCCTGCGCGACTACGTCAACGAGAAATTCGCGAAGCTGGAGCGCCACTTCGACAAGGTCATCGACGTCCACGTCGTGCTGACCCACGAGAAGACCCGGAATCAGCACAACCAGGCCGAAGCGAATCTCCAGGTCAGCGGCAATCACATCCACGCCGAGGCCTCTCACGAGGACATGTATGCCGCAATCGACGCGCTGATCGACAAAGTCGACCGTCAGCTGATCAAGCACAAGGAAAAGGTCAAGGACCACCACCGCGCCGAAGGTGCCCAGCGCAACCGCGAGCAGGCCTCCTGATCCATGACGATTGCCGAGTTGATCACCTCCGAGCGCATTGGCCTGCAACCCGAGTGCTCCAGCCAGAAACGGGCCCTGGAGGCCCTGGCGGACCTCCTCGCCGGCGGAGGTGACGGCACGGGACCAGGAAGCAATGCGATCTTCGAGGCCCTGTCCGCACGCGAAAAACTCGGATCCACCGGTCTCGGCCATGGGGTTGCGATTCCCCATGGCCGCCTGGCCGATCTCGAGGCGCCGCGCGTGGCCGTGCTGCGCCTGGAAAAGGGCGTCGACTTCGACGCCATGGATCACGAGCCGGTCGATATCCTGATCGCACTGCTGGTCCCGGAGGCCGCCACCGGCGACCACCTCGACCTGCTGGCCCAACTCGCCCGCGGCCTGTCGCAGCCAGACACCATCGGAGCGCTGCGCCGGGCCGGGGATGCGACGGCCCTGGAACAGGAACTCGTGCGCCGCTTCAGCGAGGACTAAGCCCGTGGAACCCGCCTCCAGCCGCGATTCCGGCGCGCAGCGTCTGCCATGAACGAGGCGCTGGGAGAAGGCGGGATCGCCCGCGACATCAACGTGGAGAGCCTGATCCAGGCCATGGGAAACCGCCTGGATCTTCGCTTCGTGCACGGCGAACATGCAGCACCCGACCGCAAGCTGGTCGGCGACGACGGGGACGACCTGCCGCTGGCCGGCCATCTCAACCTGATCCGGCCCAACCGCATCCAGATCATCGGCGACTTCGAGGCCCGCTACATCTCCAGCCTCAGCGCCACCCAGTGCAACGACCTGATCCTGGAGATGGCCCGCACCGGGACCACCGCGGTGATCTTCGCCGAGGACACCTGTCCGTTCTCGGAGATGCCCGACGCCCCGCAGGAGGCGCTGCCGCTGATCCTGTGCTCCAGCACCAGCAGTCACGAGATCATCTCGCTGCTGCGCTATTTCCTGCAGCAGCGCCTGGCCCATTTCGAGGTGCGCCACGGCGTGTTCATGGAGATCCTCGGGATCGGGGTGCTGATCAGCGGCGCCTCCAGCGTCGGCAAGAGCGAGGTCGCACTGGAACTGATCTCGCGCGGGCATCGCCTGATCGCCGACGATGCCCCGGAGTTCGCGCGCATTGCGCCCGACATCGTCCGCGGCCACTGCCCGGCCCTGCTCCAGGACCTGCTCGAGGTGCGCGGTCTTGGGGTACTCAACATCCGCGCCATGTATGGCGATTCCGCGATCAAGGGCGGCAAGTACCTGCGCCTGATCATCGACCTGCGCGATCATGGCGAACCCTCGCCGGTCCCCGATGACCGGCTGAACGGGCGCCGCGGCGAGATCGATATCCTCGGCCTGCGCGTCCCCTTGATCAGCCTGCCGATCGCGCCGGGGCGCAACATCGCGGTGATGATCGAGGCGGCCGTGCGCAACCACATGCTGCACATGCAGGGCTATATCGCTGGCGACGACCTGCGCGCACGCCAGCGCCGCCAGATGAGCGGCGAGACGGAGGAGCCGCCCTACCATCGCGCGGTGCCCGCCACTACGGTCCCCAACCCGGACCCGGAGGGCTGAATCGGCCATGCGCCTGCTAATCGTCAGTGGCCTGTCCGGGTCCGGCAAGACCGTGGCCCTGCACACCCTGGAGGATGCCGGCTACTTCTGCGTCGACAACCTCCCGCTGCCGCTGCTGCCGGACCTGATCGATCAGGTCCGGCAGGGCCACTACGACACCGAGACCGACCGCCATCTGGCCGTGGGCGTGGATGTGCGCAGCGGCCTGGAGGCCCTGGAGGGGTTCTCCGATCTCCTGGCGCAACTACGGGCGGACGGGGTGCAGGTGGAGGTCCTGTTCCTGCAGGCGGCCAGCGAGGTGCTGCTGCGGCGCTACCACCTGACCCGCCGGCGCCACCCGCTGGCGCGCGACGGCGTGCCACTGGTCGAGGCCATCGACCGCGAACGCGAGTGGCTGGGCCATGTGGCCGCGGAGGCCGACCTGACGGTCGACACCTCGCGCCTGTCGATGCACGATCTGGCCCGCACCCTGCGCGACCGCATCGGCGAGCGCGGGGAACACGAACTATCCCTGCAGTTCCAGTCTTTCGGCTTCAAACACGGCGCGCCGCTGGATTCCGACTTCGTGTTCGACGTGCGCTGCTTGCCCAATCCGCACTACGAAAGCGATCTGGCCGCCCTGACCGGTCGCGACCCGCCCGTGTGCGAGTTCCTTGAGCGGCACGCGGAGGTCGCGGCCATGTTCGACAGCATCCAGGGCTTCTTGTCGCAGTGGCTGCCGCGCCTGCTGGACGATCACCGCAGCTACATAACCGTCTCCATCGGTTGTACCGGCGGGCAACACCGCTCGGTGTATCTGGTGGAGCGGCTTGCGGAGGCGTGGCAGGATCGGGAACATGTTACTGTTAGCACCCGTCACCGCGAGCTGGGGAAACAGTAACCACTGGACGCGGGACGAGGGCCTTCTGGAACCCGCAATCGGAGCAGATCCATGGGCGTTGGTCTCATTCTGATCACGCATCAAAACCTGGGCGATACCCTGCTGCAGACCGCGCAGAGCATGCTCGGGGGCCTGCCCGAGGACTGCGAGTCCATGGCGATGTCCCAGAACGACGACCCCGACGAGGTCCTGGCCCGCGCCCGCGAGCGCCTGGCGACCCTCGACAGCGGCTCGGGGGTGCTCGTTCTGACCGACATGTTTGGCTCCACGCCTTCCAACGTGGCGATTCGTGTCGCCCGGGGTGCAAATGCCCGCGTGATCGCCGGCGCCAACCTGCCGATGCTCATCCGCGTGCTCAACTATCAACACCTCCCCCTGACCGAACTGGTCAACAAGGCCCTTTCGGGCGGCCATGACGGGATTCTCCTCTGCGATCAGGAGTGCAGCGATGCCGCAGCGCGTAGTCCCCATCGTTAATCGCCTGGGGATGCACGCGCGCGCCGCGGCCAAGTTCGTCAGCCTGGCCAGCAAGTTCGCCGCGGACGTCTCCGTCTCCCGCAACCAGCAGGAGGTGAATGGCAAGAGCATCATGGGCGTGATGATGCTGGCCGCCGCCCAGGGCAGCGAGATCACCATTGAGGCCGAAGGCAAGGATGCGCCGGAGGCGCTGGATGCACTCGCAGAGTTGGTCGCCGATCGTTTCGGCGAAGAGGCCTGAACCTCCGAGTCCCGCCCGCACCGGTCAACAACCACCATCCCCCTGCGGGGGCTATCCGGGCCACGCTCCCGGCTCGGAGCCCGCGTTACCCAGCCCGTCCAGGCCGACCTGCTCGAGCTTGCGCTCCGCCAGGCGCACAGCGACCGTCAGGGCCTGCTCCGGGGGCTCCCCGGAGACCAGCGCGTGGATCAACCCGGCATTGAAGGTATCCCCCGCCCCCACGCTGTCGACCACCCGCAGTCCGGGCGTCGCTTCACAATGGTGGATCACGCCCCGCGCGGCCATCCAGGCCCCTTCGGCCCCGGCGGTCACGGTCAGGATGCGATCAGGAAAGCGCTCGGAAAGCTGCTGCAGCGCAGCCTCGGGAGTGCCCGCCACGCTCGCGGCCCAGTCGCGCGAGAGCATCAGGACATCGGCATGGTCCAGGCATGCGTCGAGCTCCGGCCGGGGCTTCTCCAGCTCCAGCGACACCGGCTGGTCAAAGATGCTCTCGCGCACCGCGCGCAGGATGGACGCAAGGGCCTCCGGGTTACGCCCCTCGAAGTGCAGCCAGTCATATTCCGGCCAGGGTACGCCCACGAGATCCTCCACCCCGAGTTCGGGCAGGTCGCGGTGATGAACGATGGTGCGACTTCCCGTCGCCCTGGAGCGAAGAATATGGGAGGTCGGCGTCGCTCCGGGCCGGCGTACGCAGTGACGAACATCCAGTCCGTGGCCCTCCAGGGACTCGCTCAAGGCATCCCCGGCCGCACCCTCGGCGATGACCGCGGACAGGCCCGGGCGGTGGCCGAACTGCGCCAGGATCGTTGCCGTGTTGGTCGCGTTGCCTCCGGGCTGGGTGGTGCTGGCGAGCGCCCGGACCTCGTCGTCCTCGGCCGGGAAGGCTGCAACATCGAGGGTGTGGTCGAGCGTGACAATGCCAGTCGCGAGGATACGTGCCATACGGGCTCCCGTGATGAAGGAGAGCCATTCTGGCGGGTCGCGCCCATTACGTCATCTCGCACATTCGTCATCCGCGGATGCTCCTGCGACAATACCCCCTCTATCTCAGGAGGCCCCGACCGGTATGGCCACGTTCCCTTCTCCCGAATCCGCCGAAGCCGCCTTTTACGCGGCCTTTCAGGCAGGCGATGCACAAGGCATGCGCGAAATCTGGCACGACAGTGCGGAGTGCGTCTGCATCCACCCAGGTGGCGAGCGCCTGCAGGGAACGGACATCATCCTGGAAAGCTGGGACGACATCCTGCCGGGGATGCGCGGGGTGATCGTACACCGGACCCAGGTGACGGCCATCCCGGGCGAAGACCTCGTCCTCCACGTATTGCGCGAAAACCTGTATGTCCAGGGTGAACGCCGCGGCGTCATGCTGGCGACCAATGGCTACCGGCATGATGGGGAAAGCTGGCGCATGGTGCTCCACCACGCCAGCCCGGACCCGGAACCCGCACCGGAATGGTCCACCGGGGGCATGCACTGATGGCGACGGATGCCGATGGCTGCGTCGAGGCGTATTACGCCGCCTTTCGCACCGCCGATATCGAACAGATGATGCGCCTCTGGGGCGAGCGTCCCGACATCGTCTGCATCCACCCGGGCAGCCCGCGCGCCCACCGGGGCGTGGCGGAGGTGATGGAGAGCTGGCTACTGGTCTTCGCGCGTGAACTGAATATCGGGATCGAACCGAAGATCGTGGGGCGCCACGAGACCGGGGAGATCATCAGCCTGGTCATCGAGGAGGCGATCACGCGACCGGGCGACGTCGCGCCCACCGGGACGATCCTGATCAGCCAGACCTGGCGCTGGCTGGACACGGGCTGGCGCCTGCTGTTTCACCACGCCTCGCACGGGCGCCGCTCACCGCCATCGCAGGACGGCATGTTCGTCCCCGATGGCGGCGGCAACACCCGCCACTGACGAGCAGTGGGATCGACCACGAAGCGCATGAACGCACGAAGAAGGTCCAAAGCGAGTGCACCACGGAGCACCTAGAGAAGGGCGTTCGGGGCAGGTGTGTTCCGAGGCAAAAGGATCCGCGAACGGTATGGATGCGTGTCGTGAAGCGCCTGAACAACCGGAAACTGCCTCGCTGTGCTCCGCCGTCCTCGGGGGGTTCAAAAAATCACGTGACCACCGCCACCAGGCGTCCGGCAGATCGATGGAGCCCAGGACCTTCCACTGCCCGTTGACCCCATTAGAATCACGCATGGGGCCGCAACCGGCCACTGTGGATGACTCGCGCCCTTGCTTGGTGTCTTCGTGCGCTTAATGGTTACCAACTAGCCTTCGGAGCGCGGCTGGCAAAGATCCGGGCGCTGCACCTGCAGGGCCGCGCATACGCCCTTGACCGCGTCGCGCACCCGCCGCCCCTTGCCCTCCAGCGTAAGGTCCGCGACCTCCTGATAGAGCGGATCGCGGACCACGAACAACTCCTGAAGGCGGGCCTTCGGGTCCGCCGCCTCCGCGATCAGCGGGCGCTTGCGGTTACGACGGGTACGCCGGAACTGCTCCTCCACCGGCACTCGCAGGTAGATCACGAACTGGTCGCGCAGGAGCTCGCGGTTTTCCGGGCGTTCGACGATCCCGCCCCCGGTGGCAATCACCGCCCCCTCCTGTTCAAGAAGCGACCCCAGCATCGCCGTCTCGCGCTTGCGAAAACCGCCCTCGCCCTCGAACTCGAAGATGGTCGGGATATCGACACCGGTACGCCGTTGGATCTCCTGATCGGTATCGAAGAACGGCCGACGCAGCAGCCCCGCGAGGCCGCGCCCGATTGTGCTCTTGCCGGCCCCCATCGGGCCTACCAGTACGATGTTCTGCATGGGCGCCAAGGCTACTGGCTGGGCCACCCAAAGAAAAGCCGGGGACAGGCCCCGGCTTTCGAGATCGAACCCATCGGGGGCAAGCCCCGACGCTACACCTTGCGCTCAGTCGAGTACGCGCGGCGTCACGAAGATCAACAATTCCGCTTTGGAATTCTCCGTGGAGCGGTTGCGGAACAGGTTTCCGAGGAACGGGATATCCCCGAAGAACGGCACCTTCTCGAGGTTGGTGCGGCTGTCGATCTCGTACACACCGCCCAGGACCACGGTCTCGCCGTTGCCGACGAAGACCTGGGTCTCCACCTCGCGCTTGTTGATCCCCGGCACCCCAAGGATCACACGCTGGCTGGGCTCGTCCTTTGTCACCTTGATGTCGAGGATCACGTTGCCGTTCGGCGTGATCTGCGGCGTCACTTCCGTCGACAGTACGGCCTCGATGAACTGGGTCGAAGTCGCGCCGGATGCAGTGGCTTCCTGGAACGGGATTTCTTCACCTTGCTTGATCGTCGCCGTCTGGCCATTGGCCGTGATCACACGCGGGCTGGAGATGATCTCGCCGCGGCCTTCAACCTGCAGCGCGGACAGTTCCAGGTCGAGCAACACGCCACTGCGCAGGATGCTCAGCCCCGCCTGCCCGGCATTGCCACCGGCCGGCAGCGAGCTATTCAGGCGGTCTCCGATAGCGATGCCACCAATGCCCCCCGTGGTGGCATCCCGAGCCGCATCCGCGCCCTCGATAGACCCGGCACCACCAACCCGGGTTCGGCGGTCACCCCGCGTCCCGGAGATCCCAAAACGGGCGCCCAGCTCACGGTTGAAGGTATCCTCCGCGATCACGATGCGGGTCTCGATCAGGACCTGTTGCACCGGGACGTCCAGTGTGGAGACCAGGCGACGGACGTCCTCGATCCGGCTCTGGGTATCCTGCACCAGGAGGGTGTTGGTGCGCGTGTCGATGGTGATGCTGCCACGCTCCGAGAGGAATTCGCCGCCATCACCGCCGCGAATCAGGGACGCGATCTGCTCGGCCTGGGCGAAATTGATCTGCACGAACTCCGTGCGCAGGGGCTCCAGCTCCTGTCGATCGCGCTGAGCCTCCATCTCCAGGCGTTCACGCGCCGCGATCTCTTCGCTGGGGGCGACGTACAGGACATTGCCGTCCATTCGCTTGTCGAGCCCGCGGGCACGCAGGATGATATCCAGCGCCTGGTCCCAGGGGACGTTGTTCAGGCGCAGGGTGATGTTGCCCCCCACCGTGTCACTGACCACGATGTTCAGATCGGTGAAATCCGCCAGCAACTGCAGAACGGAGCGCACCTCGATGTCCTGGAAATTCAGGGACAGGCGCTCGCCGGCGTACTCCTCTTCCTCGCGGGCGCGGGCCTGGCGTTCGGCCTCGGAAATCGGGGCGACCTCGAGGACGAACTGGCGATCACTCTGGTAGGAAATGATCTCGTACTCGCCGCGCGCCTCGATCTCCATGCGTACACGATTGCGCTCGGCGACGGTGTCGATGGTATGCACCGGGGTGGCGAAATCGACCACGTCGAGGCGACGTTCCAGCGACTCGTCGACCATGGCGCGCGGGAAGGTCATCTCGATGCGGCCGGCCTGCTCGCGAACGTTGATCTCGGCACCAGAGCGGGAGAGATCCACCTCGACGCGACCTTCGCCCTCGCTGCCCCGCCGGAAATCGATACCCGTGATCTCCATGGGTCGGGCGCTGCGGGTCGTGGCGGCGGGTTCACCCGCACGATCCACGACCTGCTGGGTGCGTGCATCCGCCTCGGAAACCCCGCGGCCCAGCGTAAGGATGAGATTATTGCCCTCGACTCGAGTCTGGTACTCGGAGGCCTGAGTCAGGTTCAGCACCACGCGGGTGCGGTTGCCCGCCTCGACCGTGCTCGCCCGCAGCACCGGGCCCACATTCAGGTCCGTCTCGCGCCGCGGCAATGCATTGCCGACATTGGGCAGATCCAACGCGATGCGCGGCGGTGAATCAATCGCAAAGGCGCGAATATCGGAGGGCGGCGTCTCCGAGAAACGCAGGTTCACCTGCACCCGGTCACCGCTCAGACTGCCGGCCCGGATCTCTTCCAGTTCGGTGGCAGCCACCCCCTGGGACACCATGAACAGCAGGCCCGCAACGACCGTGCCTGCGAAAGCGCGCATGGAAGAACCCATGTTGAATCCCCTGTTGGTTGTGCCGACCTTGCGGCGAATGCTCGTCATCATCTTCTTCTCCCCCCCAACCGCTAGTCGGTCAGCGCCACCGAGTTTTCACGTTCCACGTGACCGCCGAAGGCATCCGGCACGATCTCGACCAGCCGGATCTGGGTCGGCGTGATCTCGATGATCTCCCCGTGGTTCTGGCCCATATAGTTGCCCGCAGTGACGCGCTGAACCCCTCGATCCGGGGTCCGGACCAGGGCGTAGCGCACGCCATGCTGCTCCAGCGACCCGACCATCCGCAGCGAATCCAGCGGAAAGCCCTCGAGGAACTCGCGCGGGCGGTCAGGATCAATCTCGGCGTCTCCTGGCTGCCCCTCGGCCGCGGCGAGCTCCGGCTGGGCGATTACCGACGAGTCGAAAGGCGACCGGGCATGCCCCGGATAGAGATAGGGCTCGTGCGGCTCCAGGGTGGGGATCGGCTCGATCCCGCTCCCCGGGCGCTCCTTGACCTCGGCGATGTACTGCTCGAGGTCACGGTTGTCCTGAGTACAGCCCGACAGCAGGATCCCGCCCATCAGGACCATGGCCAGTCCGGGCCATACCGCTCGCATGGAAGAATGCCTCATCAGTTCTCCTCCAGGTAGCGATAGGTGCGGGCGACCGCATCCATCAGCAGGTCGTTGTCGGAATCGCCCGGGCGGATATGCATGTTGTGCATGGTGACCACGCGCGGCAGGGCCGAGACACCGCTGACGAACTCCGCGAGATCCTCGTAATCGCCCCGGACGCGCAAACGGATCGGAACCTCGGCGTAGAAGTCGCGCCGGTTCTCGCCACGCGGCTCGAACAGCTCGATCTCGAGACCCGCCTGCAACCCTGTCTGCGAGACATCGACCAGCAGGCTGGGGATCTCGGCACTACTGGGCAGCAGCTCGAGCAGCGAGGCGAACATGCGCTCCATCTCCTCCAGCTGGTCCTCGTAGGCCTGGAGGTTGGCAGCCCGCTGCTGCTTGTCCTCGAACTCGCCGCGCAGCTGCAGTTCGCGGCTCTCCGCGCGCTCGAGCTCTGTCCGCTGATCGCCGATGAAGAGGTAATAGGACAGGCCGAGGATGGCCAGGACAATCACGACCAGGATCAGGCCCTTCACGCCCCAGGAGGCTTCCCCGATGTTGTTGAAATCGACCTGCTTGAGTTCATTGAGATCCATCAGGAATCCCCCTCTGCGGCATCCGGCCGGGTCTGTGTGGCATCCAGTCGGAAGTCACGCACCTGGAGGCGACCCTCCTCGCGGGTCTCGATAATCTGCAGATTGGAACTGCCCAGCCAGGGCGACCCATCGATCCGGCGCATCAACGCGGAGATCCGGGTGTTGGACTCGGAGCGCCCGACCAGGCGCACATTCTCGCCTTCCTGGCGGACCTCGTTGAGGTAGGTACCATCGGGCAGGGTCTCGACCAGCTGATCGAAGAGATGCACGGCCTCGGGCCGCTGCGCCTGCAGGGTCTGGATGACTTCCATTCGGGCAATAAGGGCCTCGCGCTGTTCGTCGAGATCGCGGATCCGGGCGATCTGACGATCCAGTTCGCGGATCTCGCTTTCCAGCATCTGGTTGCGCGACTGCTGGTGGTCGATCAACGCGCCGATAAAACTATAGCCAACGAAGGCAAGAAGGACGCCGACCACCGCGGCGCCACCAACCGCGGCGAAGAACTGCTTGCGCCGCTGTTCGCGTGCCTTCTCGCGCCAGGGAAGGAGGTTGATATAAATCATGACGCATACCCCCGCACGGCCAGGCCACAGGCCGTCATCAGCGCCGGGGCATCATTGGCAAAACGTTCCTGGTTGACCCTTTTGGCCAACGCCATCCCGCGGAACGGGTTCGCGATCGATACCGGCGTGCCGGCGGCCTCCTCGAGCAGTTCGTCCACGCCCGGGATGGCCGCACAGCCGCCACCCAGGAGGATGTGATCGATGGTGTCCTGCGGGCGGGTCACGTAGAAGTACTGCAGCAGCCGCTGGATCTGGTCGACCATGGTCTGCTTGAAGGGCTCGAGGATGGAGCTTGCGTAGTCGGTCGGCAGGTCGCCACTCATCTTGGCGGAACCGGCCTCCTGATAGTTCATGCTGTAGCGCCGCATGATTTCCTCGGTGAGCATGCGGCCGCCGAAATTCTGCTCGCGGGTGTAAACCACGCCCTCGTCCTGACTGACGACATACACGGCAGTCACCGAAGAACCGACATCCACGACCGCCACGATCGGCTTGCTCTCGCGGTCGGGGACCTGCTCCATCAAGCGCTCGGCGGTATGCTCGATCGCGTATGCCTCGACGTCGATCAGCTCGGGGGTCAACTTGGCCGCCTCGGCAATGGCCACGCGCGAGTCCACGTTCTCGCGGCGCGAAGCGACCACGAGGACATCGACCATCTCGGGGTTCTTCTCGTTCTTGCCGAGGACCTGGAAATCCAGGTTGACCTCTTCAAGCGTGTAGGGGATGTACTGATCCGCCTCCACGAAGACCTGGCCCTCGAGTTCCGCATCGCCCAGCGCGGCCGACATCTGGATGGTCTTGGTGATCACGGCGGAGGACGGCACAGCCATCGCGCAGTGCTTGAGGCGGGTGCCGGAGCGCTTGACCGCCCGGGCGAGGGCATTACCCACGGCCTCGGTGTCCTGACAGACCTTGTCGACCATCACCCCATCGGGCAGCGGTTCGACCGCGAAGGCCTCGACCCGATAGCCCTTACCCTGTCGCGTCAGCTCCAGCACCTTGACGGCTGCCGAGCTGATATCCACGCCCAGGACCCCTTGTTTGGATTTTCCGAGACTCAGCACACATCCCCCTGTATACCCCGACGAAAGTAACTGGTAGCGTTACAATCACGTATGCTAGCTGGTTCACAATATACACCGCGACTTCAGGGTTGCAAGTCGCTTTGAAAGCGACTTCTCATCTTGGCCTCACTTTTTTTGCTGTCATGAATCCGCTCCTTAAGATTATTACGGCGCTGCTGGCCCTGATTCTGGCAGCCGGAATCGGCCTGTCCATCGCGGCGGCCGCTCTCTATGTTTACTACGCGCCGAGCCTCCCGGAGGCCGACGCCGTACGCGATGTGCGCCTGCAGACTCCACTGCAGGTCCGCAGTGCGGATGGCCGCCTTATGGGTGAGTTCGCGGAAGAACGGCGCATTCCCGTCCCGATCGACGCAATCCCGCAGCAAGTCCGCGATGCCTTTATTGCGGCGGAAGACGAGCGCTTCTATGACCATCCGGGTGTGGATGTCATGGGCCTTGCCCGCGCCGGACTGAATGTGATCTCCACCGGCGGCGAGCGCAGCCAGGGCGGCAGCACCATCACCATGCAGCTCGCGCGCAATATCTTCCTGACGCGCGAGCGGACCTACGAACGCAAGTTGCGCGAGATCTTCCTGGCCATCCGCCTGGAACAGGAACTCGAGAAGGATGAAATCCTCGAGCTATATTTGAACAAGATCTATCTGGGACAGCGCGCCTACGGGATCGAGGCGGCCTCGCGGGTATATTTCGGCCGCTCGCTGGATGCGCTGGAACTGGACGAGATTGCCACACTCGCCGCCCTGCCCAAGGCGCCATCGACCACCAACCCGGTAAGCAACCCGCAACGGGCCGAGATCCGCCGCAACTACGTACTGCGGCGGATGCTGGAGACCGGCGTGATCGACGAGGATGCCTATACCTCCGCCATCGAGCGCCCGGTGCTGTCGGAACGCCACACCACAGCCACCGAGATTGATGCCCACTGGGTCGCCGAAATGGCGCGCCAGATGGTCGTGAACCTGTGGGGTGACGACGCCTACCGTCGCGGCCTGCAGGTGCACACGACGATCGACTCCCGCCAGCAGGAAGCGGCCAACCAGGCGCTGCGCGAAGGATTGCTGGAATATGACGAGCGTCACGGTTTTCGCGGTCCCGAAATGCGGCTTCCCGGCAATACCCTGGAGGACGCCGAGGCACGCGAGCGCGCGCTGATGGCCATTGGCGTGCACGGAAGGCTGCTGTTCCCGGCCGTCGTCCTGGAGCAGGGCGACGCCGGGGTACTGCGCGTCGACGGCGGCCGCATTGGCGAACTGGAAGTCCTGCCGGAAGACCGCGAATGGGCCGGATCACCGGCGCTCGAACGCGGCGACGTGATCCGTATACGTCCCTATACCGACGGCCGCTGGCGCCTGGCGCAAAAGCCGGAAGTCACCGGCGCCGTGATCGCCCAGGCCCCTCAGGACGGCGCCATCCTGGCACTGGCCGGCGGGTTCGACTTCTTTGAGAACCGCTACGACCGCACGACCCAGGCGCAACGCCAGCCAGGATCCGCGTTCAAGCCGCTGGTCTATGCCCTGGCCCTGCGCGAGGGCCACCGGCCCGAAGGGACCGTGATCGACGCGCCGATGGTCTTCAACGACCCCGCCCTGGGGGCCGAATGGCGCCCGCAGAACTACTCGCGGCGCTTCCACGGCGAGACCACCCTGCGCGAGGCACTTGCGAATTCCCGCAACCTGGCCTCCATTCGCCTGCTCGACCGCCTGGGCACCGGAAACGTACACCAGGAACTGACGCGCTTCGGTCTGGACCTCGAAAGGCAGCCGAACAATCTGTCCATGGTCCTGGGTACCGGCTCCCTCACCCCGCTGCAGCTGAACAATGCCTATGGCGTGTTCGCCAGCGGCGGCCGCCTGAACAGCCCCTGGATCATCGCCCGCATCGAGACGGCGGACGGCGAGACCCTGTACGAGGCACCGACCGAACGAGCCTGCCCGGCGCCCTGCACAAACCCGAAGGGCCAGGATCTGCCGCTGGTCGCCAGCAGTGGCCCGTTGCAGTACACCGATCCGGTACCGGTCCTGGATCCCGGTGTCGCCTGGCAGATGAGCGACATGCTGCGCAGCGTCATCACATCCGGAACCGGACGGCGGGCCATGGAACTGGGCCGGTCCGACCTGGCCGGCAAGACCGGGACCACCAATGACTACCGCGATGCCTGGTTCGCCGGGTTCAACGCGGAGCTGGTCGCAACCGCCTGGATCGGCTTCGACGACAACCGCGAGCTGGGCCGACGCGAAAGTGGCGGTCGCGCGGCCCTGCCAATCTGGACCCGCTTCATGGGCAGCGTGCTGGCCGACCAGCCGGAACGGCCGGTGGAGCGCCCCAACGACCTGGTGCGGGTCGCCATCCTGCCGAACGGCCAGCGCGCCCCCAGCGACGACGCCCCGGGCGCGCGCAACCAGTGGCTGCTACCCCACCAGATCCCGGAACGCGGACACGTCATTCCGGGGAACGGCGAGAACGGCAGCAGCGGGAACCAGCAACCCGAACTGGTCTTTTAAATGGCCAGCCCCTCGCGCGCGCGCCAGGAGCTGGCCCAGGAAGCCGCTCGCATCATGCTCGACGACGGCATCCGGGACTTCGGCCTGGCCAAGCGGAAAGCCGCGGAACACCTGGGCGTGGACGCCCGCCACGACATGCCCGGCAACCTGGAGATCCAGGACGCCGCCATCGAACGCAGCCGGCTGTTTGCCAGCCCCGCCAGCCGCGCCGCCTACCGCGGCCGCCTGGAAGCGGCGCTGGTCGTGATGGAACGCCTGGAGCACCTGGAACCGCGGCTGGTCGGCCCACTCCTTCAAGGGCTAGTGGAATCGCAACCGCTGATCAACCTGCATGCCTTCGCCGAGACAGTGGAAGAGGTCATCCTGGAGATGGGGGACCGGGGGATTCACTGCGAGACCGGCGAGCGCCGTTACCGCAGCCGGCAGGGGCGCGAACAGCGCATCCCCTTCCTCGCCTTCCGCGGACCGGACGACACCGATGTTGAGCTCACGGTCTTCCCGCTGGACGGCCTGCGCCAGGCGCCACCGTCGCCGGTGGACGGGCGCCCGATGCAACGCGCAACCCGCGCGGACGTAGAGAGGATGCTGGCGGAGGCCGGCGCCGAAGAGGCGGCGGCCACGGCGGAATAATAACCGGGCCGTACGCTCGCGCCGGGCGGACTAGCGTCGGTAGTTGGTGACGGTGTCCACCATCGCGGCGACCCGCTCCGGATCGATCCCCGGATGAATCCCGTGGCCAAGATTGAAGACATGACCGGTTTCGCGGTCGAAACCATCCAGCACCCGCTGGGTCTCTTCGCGGACTACCGCCTCGGGTGCGTACAGCACCGACGGATCGAGGTTGCCCTGCAGCGCAACGCGATCGCCGACCCGGCGGCTGGCCTCGGCGATCTCGATGGTCCAGTCCAGCCCCAGGGCATCCGCCCCGGTATCCGCCATCATTTCCAGCCAGGCGCCGCCACCCTTGGTGAACAGCGTCACCGGGACGCGGCGGCCATCGTTTTCACGGATCAGCCCGTCGACGATGCGCTGCATGTAGGCCAGCGAGAACTCGCGATAGGCCCGCGGAGTAAGCGAACCGCCCCAGGTGTCGAAGATCATCACCGACTGGGCGCCGGCGCGGATCTGCGCGTTCAGATAATCGGTCACCGCGGTGGCGACCTTTTGCAGCAGGGCGTGCATCGCCTGCGGCTCGCCGTACATCAGACGCTTGGTCTCGGCGAAGTCGCGCGAGCCCTGGCCCTCGACCATGTAGGTCGCCAGGGTCCATGGGCTGCCGGCAAAACCAATCAGCGGGACCTGGCCGTCCAGCTCGCGGCGGATCAGGCGCACCGCGTCCATCACGTAGCGTAGCTCCTGCTCCGGATCCGGCACCGGCAGGTTCTCGATCGCCTCCAGCGTACGCACCGGCTCGCGGAAACGTGGGCCCTCGCCCGTCTCGAAATACAGACCCAGCCCCATCGCGTCGGGGATGGTGAGGATGTCGGAGAACAGGATCGCCGCATCGAGAGGAAACCGGCGCAGTGGCTGCATGGTGACTTCGCAGGCCAGCTCCGGGTTCTGGCACAGGCTCATGAAGCTGCCGGCCTGGGCGCGGGTCTCGCGATACTCCGGCAGGTAGCGCCCGGCCTGGCGCATGATCCAGATCGGCGGACGCTCCACCGGTTCGCGCAGCTGGGCTCGCAGCAGGAGGTCGTTCTTCAGGTTCTGGGACATCGAAAGGCTCAAACGCCGAGGTATTCAAGGATGCCTTCGGCGGCCTCGCGGCCCTCGAAGACGGCGGTAACCACCAGATCGGAGCCGCGCACCATGTCGCCGCCGGCAAAGACCTTCGGGTTGCCGGTCTGGAAGGCATGCTCGCCCGCGGTCTGCACGCGGCCGCCCTCGTCGATGCCGATCTTGTAGTCGGCAAACCAGTCGGAGGGAGACGGACGGAAGCCAAAGGCGATCAGCACCCGGTCGGCCGGGATTACGTGTTCGGAGCCGGGGACCGGCTCGGGACGGCGGCGGCCCCGTTCGTCCGGGGCACCCATCTGGGTACGCACGACCTTCACACCCTCGACCTTGCCGTCGCCGACGATCTCCACCGGCTGCACGTTGAACTCGAAATGCACGCCCTCTTCGCGCGCATGCACCACCTCCTTGCGCGAACCGGGCATGTTGTCTTCGTCGCGGCGGTAGGCGCAGGTTACCGATGCCGCGCCCTGGCGGATCGAGGTGCGGTTGCAGTCCATCGCGGTGTCGCCGCCACCCAGCACGACCACCCGCTGGTCGGCCATGTCGATGAACTCGTGGCCTTCTTCCTGCGGCCAGTTCATCACCTGGCGGATATTGGAGATCAGGAACGGCAGGGCGGGATAAACGCCCGGCAGGTCCTCGCCGGGGAAGCCGCCCTGCATCGCGGTGTAGGTGCCCATGCCGAGGAACACGGCGTCGTATTCCTCCAGCAGCGCATCCATCGCGATGTCGCGGCCGATCTCGATATTCAGACGGAATTCGACGCCCATGCCCTCGAGGATCTCGCGGCGAGTGCGGATCACGTGCTTTTCCAGCTTGAACGGCGGGATGCCGAAGGTCAGCAGGCCGCCGATCTCCGGATAGCGGTCATACACCACCGCCTGCACGCCATTGCGCGCCAGGATGTCCGCGCAGCCCAATCCCGCGGGCCCGGCGCCGATCACCGCGACACGCTTGCCGGTCGGGGTGACATCCGACAGATCCGGGCGCCAGCCGGCCTTCAGGGCCTCGTCGGTGATGTACTTCTCGACCGAGCCGATGGTGACCGCGCCGAAGCCGTCGTTCAGGGTGCAGGCCCCCTCGCACAGACGATCCTGCGGGCATACGCGGCCACACACTTCGGGCAACGAGTTGGTCTTGTGCGAGAGCTCGGCGGCCGCGAACAGATTGCCTTCCTCCACCAGCTTCAACCAATTGGGAATGAAGTTGTGGACCGGGCACTTCCATTCGCAATAGGGATTGCCACAGGCCAGGCAACGGCCGGCCTGCTGACCGGCCGTGGCGGGATCGAACTGACCAATGATCTCGCCGAATTCGTGGATCCGGATCTCGGCGGGGGTCTTCTGGGGGTCCTGGCGCGGGAGGTCCAGGAACTGCATCGGATTGGAAGCCATGGAACACTCGCTCCGACGAAATCGGGATAGGGGCCGCGATGGGCCCGGGGAGTTCGGCCGGGATCCGGCCCGTAGTCAGCCCTGCAGGGCGGCGCGGACCTTCTGGCTCACCTGGCCCATGTCCGCACGCCCGAAGACCCGGGGTTTCAGGACCCCCATTACGCGACCCATATCACCCGGGGCACTGGCTCCGGTCTCGGCAATCGCCTCGCTCACCAACTGGTCCAGCGCGGCGGCGTCCAGCGGCTCGGGCATGTATTCCTCGATGATGACGACCTCGGCGGCCTCGCGCTCGGCGAGGTCTTCGCGACCGCCCTTCTGATACTGATCGATGGAATCACGCCGCTGCTTGAGCATGCGATTGAGGATCGCCAGCACGGTGTCGTCGTCGGCCTCGCGCCGCTCGTCCACCTCGAACTGCGATACCTCGGCCTGAATCATGCGCAATGCAGCCAGGCGGTCCTTGGCCCGGGCCCGCATGGCCTGCTTGACGTCATCCTGCAACCGGGCCTTGAGCGACATCTTTGGGTCCTCGGGTCCGGGCAGCCACCCGGACGGGGTTCAGTACAAACGCACCCGACGAGTCATGTCGCGGGAATTCTTCTTCAGCTGACGCTTCACCGCGGCAGCGGCCTTGCGCTTGCGCTCGGTGGTCGGCTTCTCGTAGTACTCACGGCGGCGGACTTCCGCGACCACGCCGGCTTTCTCGCAGGTGCGCTTGAAACGGCGCAGGGCGACCTCGAAGGGCTCGTTCTCACGAATTCGTACGTGCGGCATACAATCTCCGAAACGGATGCAGGATCATCTCGATCAAAAATAACAAAACCGGCCGCCAAACACTCCGGGCGACCATGCAGAACTCCCTATGGTAATCCAACCGGCGCCAATTGCAAAAGTCCGTGAAGCGATCCGCACCATGCGGAATGCCCGGCTTACGCCGCCGTCGGCCCGCACGCTATGATGACGGGCATGGAAAGTCTCAACGTAGAACTGGGCGAACGCGGCTACCCGATCCACATCGGGCCGGGCATGCTGGGCGAACCGGAGCGGCTCCGGCCGGCGCTGCACGGCCGGCGCGTCGCCGTGGTGACCAACACCACGGTCGGGCCGCTGTATGGCGACGCCCTGCGCCGGAACCTCGCCGCCTGCGACATCAGCAGCGACCCGCTATGGATCGAACTGCCCGACGGCGAACAGCACAAGACCCTCGCGACGGTAGAGACCATCCTGACCCGGCTGCTGGAGGCGCGCCTGGATCGCGGCAGCCGCATCGTCGCCCTGGGCGGCGGGGTGGTCGGTGATATCGCCGGGTTTGCCGCCGCGATCTACCAGCGCGGTATCGACTTCGTTCAGGTCCCAACCACCCTGCTCGCCCAGGTCGACTCCTCGGTTGGCGGCAAGACCGGTGTCAATCACCCGCTGGGCAAGAACATGATCGGCGCCTTCCATCAACCCCGCGCCGTCGTCATCGACACCGACACGCTGAAGACCCTGCCCCAGCGCGAGCTCCAGGCGGGCCTGGCCGAGGTGATCAAGTACGGCCTGATCCGCGACGCCGAGTTCTTCGCCTGGCTGGAGGAACACATCGACGCCCTGCGCGCACTGGAACCCGAGCCACTGGCCTACGCCATCCGTCGCTCCTGCGCCTGCAAGGCCGAGATCGTCGCCGCCGACGAGCGCGAGGGCGGCATTCGCGCCCTGCTCAACCTGGGCCACACCTTCGGCCACGCGATCGAGGCCGGCATGGGCTACGGCGCCTGGCTGCATGGCGAGGCCGTGGGCACCGGGATGGCCATGGCCGCACGCATGTCCGAACGCATGGGCTGGCTGGATACCGCTGGTCGTGAACGCGCCGAGGCCCTGATCCAGCGCGCCGGCCTGGCCCTGGAACCGCCGGGGGCGGTGACCCCGGACCGCTTCCGCGAGCTGATGGCGATCGACAAGAAGGTGGCCAGCGGCCGCCTGCGCCTGGTACTGCTGCGCGGCATTGGCGAAGCCGTCCTCACCGACGCGTTCGATCAGGACGCCCTGGACGACACCCTGCACGAGCATGCCCGTGTCGCCTGAAACCATGGCCACCCCCAGCGCTGCCGCACCGGGCCTGGCGCCCTACGCCTGCGACCCCGCACGTTCGCGCGGCCGCGCCCAGGCCGAGGCCGCGCCGCGTCACCGCAGCGATTTCCAGCGCGACCGCGACCGCATCGTGCATTCCAGCGCCTTTCGCCGGCTGGAGTACAAGACCCAGGTCTTCATCAGCCACGAGGGCGACCTGTTCCGCAACCGCCTGACCCACTCGCTGGAGGTCGCGCAGATCGGGCGCTCCATCGCGCGCGCCCTGCAACTGAACGAGGACCTGACCGAGGCCGTCGCGCTGGCGCACGATCTCGGCCACACCCCCTTCGGGCATGCCGGACAGCACGCGCTGAATGCCTGCATGCGCGAGCACGGCGGCTTCGAGCACAATCTGCAGTCGCTGCGCATCGTCGACCTGCTGGAGCGCCACTACGCCGACTTCGACGGCCTCAACCTCACCTACGAGACCCGCGAGGGCATCCTCAAGCACTGCGCACCCGAGAAGGCGCGCCAGCTGGGCGAGATCGGGGTGCGCTTCCTGCAGAAGGAACAGCCGAGCCTCGAGGCCCAGCTCGCGAACGTCGCCGACGAAATCGCCTACAACAATCACGACGTCGATGACGGCCTGCGCTCCGGGCTGCTCACCATGGACCGCCTCGCCGAGGTCACCCTGTTCCGCGACTGCCGCGAGACGGTCCAGGCCCGGTACCCGAACCTGGACCCCCGTCGCATCCAGCACGAGACCGTCCGGCGCATGATCGACGCCCTGGTCGGCGACCTGATCGAGACCAGCCAGGCCGCGATCGACCACGAGCGCCCGCAAACCCCCGACGACGTACGCCGCGCCGACGAGGCACTGATCCGCTTCAGCCCGCAGATGGCGGAACAGGCGCGCGAGCTCAAGGGCTTCCTGCGCGAGAACCTCTACCATCACCACCAGGTCCACGGGGTAATGCACAAGGCCCGCCAGCTGATCCACGATCTGTTTGCCGCGTTCGAGTCGGAGCCACGCCTGATGCCCGAGCACTACCAGCGGCATGCCGACGAGATGGCCACCCACGACGCGCACGGGCCGCAACGCGCCATCGCCGACTACATCGCCGGCATGACCGACCGCCACGCCATCCGTGAACACCACCGCCTGTTCGACCTGGGCACGCTGACCTGAAAAGGAATTCGATGGCGCTTTCCGAACAATGCCTGGAACACCTCGGCCTGCACGCGCCGCCGTTTGACGACGCGCCCGACGAGACCTTCATCTACAGCGACCCGCTGCTGGATGGCCTGCTCGAGTCCGCGCGGGCTGCCCTGAACGGCCCCGGCGCAGTCGTGCTGATGACCGGCGAGAACGGTTCCGGCCGCAGCCTCCAGCTGATGCGACTGCTGGCGATGCTGCCCGACCCGTTCGAGCTGATCGCCTTCCGTGCGCGCATCAACACCCAGTTCGAGTCGGTGGACAACACCATCCGCAATTACCTGCGCTCGCAGAACGCGGACGATCCCGACCGCCCACTGACCGAACTCCTCGGCGACCGCGTCGCCGAAGGCGTCGACCCGGTTATCGCGATGGATGACGCGCACCTGGTCGGCACCGACATCGTCAACAACCTGATGCGCATGCGCAGCGAGATCCTTGCCAGGCAGGGCCGCGCCCCGCGCATCATCCTGGTCGGTTCCAGTGGGCTACTGCGCCGCCGCCTATACCTGCCCGACCCCTCCGACGAGGACCAGGTCACTCGCGTCAGCCTGCGCGCGTTCAACCTGGAGCAGACCGCGGCCTACCTGCGCCACCGCCTGCAGGCCGCCGGCCTGGCCGACCCCGATCGCCTGCTGGATGCAGACGCCATCCATCACCTGCAGACCACCAGTCAGGGCCTGCCCGGCAACCTCAACCGCGAAGCCAACAGCTTCCTCGAACGCCAGTGCCGCAGCGAGCGCCGGACCGGTGCCACAGCCACAGCCGCCGGCAGCACTGCCCCGGGGGTGGCCGCGGGCGAGGCGGCCGAGACAGACACCGACATCGAACCGCAAGACGGGGAGCCCGCGATCACCCCCTCCACCCGCGAGGCCGAGCCGGTGAGCGAGATGCCCTCGGAGACGACGATCCGCGCCAGCCGCGACCCGGACGACGACCGCTTCACCCCGGCGGCCGAGGCTCTTGCCGCGTCCACTCCGCGCCCCGACCCGCCCCGCGAGACAGCCCCCGAGGCGCCGCCGGGCGAGCCGGGCGGCATCGACGCCGATCACCGCATCCCGGAGCCGCCGGCGGCGGAGAACGTCGCCTTCTGGAACCAGCGCTGGTTCGTCCCGGCGGTAGCCATCACCGTGGCCTTGGGCATCGCCGCCCCGGTCGCCTGGCAACTGCTGGAGACGGAATCCGCGCCGACCGATAGCGAGATCATCGAACTACCCCTGCCCGAGCCGCGCATCACCGAGGCCGAGCCGGAACCCGCGCCCGAGGGGCCGGCAGCCACCACCGACGACGAGGTCGTCGTGGCCGACCCACTGGACCTGCCCCCTCCGGCCGAAGCCGAACCGACCGAGCGGGAGACCGCCCCCCAGGACCCGGCCGCGGACGAGCCCGAACCCGAGACGGCGGCGGAACCCGCGGAGCAGGCGCCCGCATCCGAACCGCCGGCCGAGCCAGAAAGCACTCCGGAGCCGGAGCCTGAACCGGCACCCGAACCCACGCCCGAGCCCACGCCCGAACCGGAACTCGCCACCGAAGAACCGGCCGCAGAGGATGCCGACGCCGAGCGCCTGCGCAACGACCGCGCCTGGCTGAACGACCAGGACGGAGGCGCCACGACCATCCAGCTGCTGGCCGCGCCGAACATGGGGGCCGCACGGGCCTATGCCGATCAGCACGACCTGGGCGGGATCCGCTATATCCCAACGCGCGTCAACAACCGCGAATTCGTGGTCATCCTGGCCGGGGTCTTCCCCGACCGGGCCGCCGCCCAGCGCGCCGCGGAGGACCTGCCCGCCGCCGTGCGCCGCGACGAACCCTGGATCCGCTCCATCGGCTCGGTCCAGAACGCCGTGCGCGACTGATCCCCGCGCTGCTTGGTCACCACGACTTAACCTGCGTCGATGTCGTGTCTTCTTGACCGGCCCCGGTTTGCCGGGAGAATGACGGTTCGGCTATATTCCTGCGCCTTTTTCCGTGTTCTTTTTCCAGGGACGGCCCTGACCAACGTACCGCGCCCGCGTACGGCCCCGCGCGCTGCGACCGGAGTTGACCAATGCGACAGAACCAACTGAACGGCACCCTCTACCGCCCCGAATTCGAGCGCGACAACTGCGGCTTCGGCCTCATTGCGCACATGGACGGCGTAGCCAGCCACTGGGTGGTCGACACCGCGATCAAGGCCCTGGAACGCATGACCCACCGCGGCGCGATCGCCGCCGACGGCAAGACCGGCGACGGCTGCGGGCTCCTGATGAAGACCCCCGAGGCCTTCCTGCGCACCCTCGCCTCCGAGTCGAAGATTGAACTGGCCGAGCGCTTCGCCGCCGGCATCGTGTTCATCAACCCGGCCAAGATCGCCGAAACCCGCGCCGCCGTGGAGAGCGCCATCGAGCGCGGCCCGCTCCGGCTTGCCGGCTGGCGCGAAGTGCCGGTCAATCCGGAAGAGGCCTGCGGCGCCGAGGCGATGAAGAGCCAGCCGCACATCCTGCAGGTGTTCATCAATGCCCCGGCGGAGATGGACGCGGCCGACTTCGAACGCGCGCTGTTCGTGGTGCGCCGCCGCGCCGAGATCGCGATGGGCGACGACCCGGTGTTCTACGTGCCCAGCCTGTCGGCGCACGTACTCTCCTACAAGGGTCTGGTGATGCCGGCCAACCTGCCGGTGTTCTACCCGGACCTGAAGCGCCCGGAACTGGAGACGGCAATCTGCGTGTTCCACCAGCGCTTCTCCACCAACACCTTCCCGCAGTGGGGCCTGGCGCAGCCGTTCCGCTTCCTCGCCCACAACGGCGAGATCAACACCGTGCAGGGCAACCGCAACTGGGCGGTCGCGCGCCAGCACAAGTTCGCCACCGAGAAGCTGCCGGAACTGGCCGAGCTGGAACCGCTGGTCAACCTGGAGGGCTCCGACTCGCAGAGCCTGGACAACATGCTGGAGGTCCTGCTCGCCGGCGGCATGGATCTGTTCCGCGCAATGCGTCTGCTGGTCCCGCCGGCGTGGCAGAACGTCGCGCACATGGACTCCGACCTGCGCGCGTTCTACGAATACAATTCCATGCACATGGAGCCCTGGGATGGCCCGGCCGGCATCGTGCTGACCGATGGCCGCTATGCCGCCTGCACCCTGGACCGCAACGGCCTGCGCCCGGCGCGCTACGTGATTACCAAGGACCGCCACATCACCCTGGCCTCGGAGATCGGCGTGTACGACTACGCCCCCGAGGACGTGGTCGCCAAGGGGCGCCTGAAGCCCGGCCAGATGCTCGCCGTGGACACCGAGTCCGGCGAGCTGCTGCAGCCCGAGGACGTCGACCGCATCAACCGCACCCGCCAGCCCTACCGCCAGTGGCTGCGCGCGCACGTGAAGCACCTGAAGAGCCAGCTGGACGACAACCAGCTGTTCTCCGGCGAGCCGATGCCGCCCGAGCGCCTGGAGACCTACGAGAAACTGTTCGACGTGACCTTCGAGGAACGCGACCAGATCCTGCGCGTGCTGGCCGAGGCCGGGCAGGAGGCCGTGGGCTCCATGGGCGACGACACCCCGTTCGCGGTGCTCTCCAGCCACACCCGTTCGCTGTTCGACTACTTCCGCCAGCAGTTCGCCCAGGTGACCAACCCGGCGATCGACCCGCTGCGCGAAAGCATCGTGATGTCACTGGAGACCTGCTTCGGCCGCGAACAGAACCTGTTCGAGGAGACCCCGGACCACGCCCACCGCCTGGTGTCCGACTCCCCCGTGCTGTCCGAGGCCAAGTTCCGCGAGCTGTGCAACCAGACCGAGGATGCCTTCCGCATCGAGCGCATGGATCTCAACTACGACGTCCATTCCGGCTCGCTGGAGGACGCCGTGAAGGCCCTGACCGAGCACGCGGTCGAGGCCGTGCGCGACGGTGCCGTGGTGCTGGTCCTGTCGGATCGCGGCATCGACCCGGAACGCCGCCCGATCCCGGCCGCGCTGGCCGTGGGCGCGGTTCACCATGCCCTGATCGGCGCCAAGCTGCGCACCGACGCGAACATCGTCGCCGAAACCGCCACCGTGCGTGATCCGCACCACTTCGCGGTGCTGCTGGGCTACGGCGCCACCGCGATCTATCCGTACCTGGCCTACTCCGCGCTGCACGGCATGTGCCAGTCCGGCGAGATCCCGAACGCGGACCCGCTGACCCTGGCGCAGAACTATCGCCGCGGCATCAACAAGGGCCTGTTCAAGATCCTGTCCAAGATGGGCATCTCCACCATTGCCAGCTACCGCGGCGCGCAGCTGTTCGAGATCGTCGGCCTGTCCGACGAGATTGTGGAGACCTGCTTCAAGGGCACCACCAGCCGCATCCAGGGCACCCGCTTCGCCGACATTCAGGCGGATCTGGAGACGCTGTCGAAGCGGGCCTGGAACCCGCGCAAGAGCGCCGGCCAGGGCGGTCTGCTGAAATACGTCCACGGGGGCGAGTACCACGCCTACAACCCGGACGTGATCCAGACCCTGCACCGCGCGGTGCAGTCCGGCGACTACGGGATCTACAAGGAATACGCGGACCTGGTGAACGAACGCCCGGTGACCGTGCTGCGCGACCTGCTCAAGGTGCGCGACGACATCGAGCCGATCGAGCTTGACGCGGTCGAGCCCGAGGCCGACATCCTGCCGCGCTTCGACTCCGCCGGGATGAGCCTGGGTGCGCTGTCGCCGGAGGCCCACGAGGCCTTGGCCACCGCGATGAACCGCCTCGGCGGGCGCTCCAACTCCGGCGAAGGCGGCGAGGCCGTCTCCCGCTACGGCACCGAGCGCATGTCCAAGATCAAGCAGGTGGCCTCCGGCCGCTTCGGCGTGACCCCGCACTATCTGGTCAACGCCGAGGTCCTGCAGATCAAGGTCGCCCAGGGCGCCAAGCCCGGCGAGGGTGGCCAGCTGCCGGGCCACAAGGTCAACAAGATGATCGCGGAGCTGCGCTTCTCGAATGCGGGCGTCGCCCTGATCTCGCCGCCGCCGCACCACGACATCTACTCTATCGAGGACCTGGCACAGCTGATCTTCGACCTCAAGCAGGTCAACCCGGATGCCCTGGTCTCGGTGAAGCTGGTCTCCGAGGCCGGGGTCGGCACCATCGCCGCCGGCGTGGCCAAGGCCTACGCCGACCTGATCACCATCTCCGGTTACGACGGCGGCACTGGCGCCAGCCCGCTGACCTCGGTGAAGTACGCCGGCACCCCGTGGGAGCTGGGCCTGTCCGAGACCCACGCGACCCTGCGCGGCAACGACCTGCGCGACAAGGTGCGCCTGCAGACCGACGGTGGCCTGAAGACCGGCCTGGACGTGATCAAGGCGGCCATCCTGGGCGCCGAGAGCTTCGGCTTCGGCACCGGCCCGATGGTCGCGCTGGGCTGCAAGTACCTGCGCATCTGCCACCTGAACAACTGCGCAACGGGTGTGGCCACGCAGGACAAGGTGCTGCGCATGAACCACTTCATCGGGCTGCCCGAGATGGTCATGCACTACTTCCAGTTCGTCGCCCGCGAGACCCGCGAATGGATGGCGAAGCTGGGCGTGCGCAGCTTGACCGACCTGATCGGCCGCACCGACCTGCTGGAGATCCTGCCTGGCGAGACGCCCAAGCAGCAGCACCTGGACCTGAACGGCCTGCTGGCCAGCGGCGACCTGGCCGACAAGCCGCGTTTCTGCAAGGCGCCGAAGAACGAACCGTTCGACAAGGGCGAGCTCGCCGAGAAGATGGTCGCGGAGATGCTCCAGGCCATCGAGAGCAAGGCGGGTGGCGAATACCACTTCGACGTGGCCAACACCGACCGCTCGATCGGCGCGCGGCTGTCCGGAGAGATTGCCAAGCGCCACGGCAATCAGGGCATGGCGGACGCCGCGATCACCGTGCGCATGAAGGGCACGGCCGGGCAGAGCTTCGGCGTGTGGAATGCCGGCGGCCTTCACCTGTACCTGGAAGGCGATGCCAATGACTACGTCGGCAAGGGCATGACCGGCGGCAAGCTGGTGATCCGGCCGCCGGAGGGCTCCAGCTTCGCCAGCCAGGACACCACCATCATGGGCAACACCTGCCTGTATGGGGCGACCGGCGGCAAGCTGTTCGCGGCCGGCCAGTGTGGCGAGCGCTTCGGCGTGCGCAACTCCGGCGCGATCGCCGTGGTGGAAGGCATCGGCGACCACGGCTGCGAGTACATGACCGGCGGCGTGATGGTGGTGCTGGGCAATACCGGCATCAACTTCGGCGCGGGCATGACCGGCGGCTTCGCATTCGTGCTGGATCGGGAGAACGACTTCCCGGACCGCATCAACAACGAGCTGATCGACCTGCACCGCCTCGACACCGAGGAGATGGAGGCGCACCGGAACTACCTGGAGGAACTCGTCACGGAATTCGTGCACGAGACCGACAGCGCCTGGGGCCGCGAAATCCTGGAACGCTTCGACGACTACCAGGGCTCGTTCTGGCTGGTGAAGCCCAAGGCCTCGGAACTCCGAGGCCTGCTGGCCAACCTGCGCCAGGCCGCCTGACCCGCCATCCGGCAGCACTACGATTCGGGCCCCTCACGGGGCCCGTTTTGTTTGCGCGCGTAAAAGTCCGTCATTACAGGACCCAACAGGGACCGTGGCAAAGGAGCAGCGCGTAATATCCAGTCCCGCGTCCCGCACCGGAATCGGGGGCCATAGATAACGATTGCTTCGTCGCCTCCGGCTCCTCGCAATGACGGGAGAGCGAAACACCGTCATCGCGAGGAGCGAAGCGACGTGGCGATCTCCACGGGCAACCCCGGCGTCCGCCTTGGAAACCGCCGGGTCTTGCCCCGTCGGCCAAGGCGTGCCGCAATGACGTGTTGCGGCCCGACGCTGGGCTATCATGCGAACCCAACCACCGGCACGACTCCGAGGAACACGCAGCGACCCCATGGCAGGCCTCATCCCCCAGGCGTTCATCGACGATCTGCTCGAACGCAGTGACATCGTCGAGATCATTCAGCGCCGCGTCAGCCTGAAGAAGGCCGGGCGCGAGTTCGCGGCCTGCTGCCCGTTCCACGGCGAGAAGACGCCGTCGTTCTACGTCTCCCCGCAAAAGCAGTTCTATCACTGCTTCGGCTGCGGGGCGCATGGCACGGCCATCAGCTTCCTGATGGAGTACGAGAACCTGAGCTTTCCCGAGGCGATCGAGCAGCTGGCCGAACAGGCCGGGCTCGAGGTTCCGCGCGAGGCCGGGGACGACGACCGCCGCGAGGCCCATGCCCCGCTGTATGACGCGCTGGACGCGGCCGCCGAATGGTACGTGCAGCAACTGCGCCAGACCCCCAGGGCAGTCGAGTACCTGAAAAACCGTGGTATCGACGGCGCCACTGCACGCAACTACCAGATCGGCTGGGCCCCGCCCGCGGGGCTGATCGAGGCGCTCAAGCCACGTTTCACTCCGCAGCAACTGGTCGATGCCGGCCTGGCCGCGCGGCGCGACGACGGCGGTATCCGCGAGCGCTTCCGCGCGCGCATCATGTTCCCGATCCGCGACCGGCGCGGGCGCATCACCGGCTTCGGCGGGCGCCTGATCGAGGACGGCGAACCGAAATACCTGAACAGTCCGGAAAGTGAGGTCTTCCACAAGGGCCAGGTGATCTATGGCCTGTTCGAGGCGCGCAAGGCCGGCACCCGGCTGGACGACATCGTGGTGGTCGAGGGCTACATGGACGTGGTCGGCCTGGCCCGCGCCGGCTTTCACCGCGCGGTGGCCTGCATGGGCACCGCGCTCACCCGCGCCCACCTGGACAGCCTGTTCCGCCAGGTCTCGCGCATCACCCTGTGCTTCGATGGCGATGCCGCCGGCCGCCGCGCCGCCTGGCGCTCGCTGGGCGAGGCGCTGCCCGCGATCCAGGGCCTGCGCGAGGTGCGCGTGCTGTTCCTGCCGGAGGGCGACGACCCGGACAGCCTGGTCCTGCGCGACGGCCTGGCCGGCTGGGAGGAGCGCCTCGCCGGCGCCCTGCCCTTGTCCGAGACCCTGATGCGCCTGCAACGCGAGGAGCACCCCACCGACACCGCCGAAGGCCGCACCCGCTTCGCCCACGCGGCGATGAAGCTGGTCGCCACCGCCCGCGATCCGCTGTTTCGTGACCAGCTGGTCGAACGCATCGGACAGGAGACGGGGCTCAGCCAGGAGCGACTGGAACAGGTCCTGGCGGAACAGCCAACCCAGCCTGCCCGCAACCCTGAACCGGGCCCGGGTCACGAGCTCCCCGACACCCCCGGCGGCCGTGCGCCCGCGCGCGGCGAGAGCGCCCCGGCCTTGTGGGGTGCCCTGCTCGCCCGCGTCCTGCAACACCCCGAACTGGACTGGTCACAGCCCGAGTTCCGCCAGGTCGTCGAGCTGCCCGGAGCGGCCGCCGAGACCCTGCGCAATGTCCTCGCGGCCCTGGACGAGAGCCCTGGACGCCACACGGCCGGCCTGCTGGAGCGCTTTCGCGACCAGCGCCACTTTCAGCGACTCATGGCCCTGGCCCACCAGGAGCTCAACGACGGCGAGCTAGCGGTCACCCGCCAGACGGCGCTGGACTGCGCCCGCCAGCTCCTGCGTCAGCACTATCGATTGCGAATTCGTGAACTGACTCGCCCCGGTTCCGAACTCGGAACGGAACAACGCGCCGAGCTCGCCCGTCTTACCCAGCAGTTGCAGCGGTTCGACCTGCCCAAATAGCGCCGCCGGGGCTTGAAGCGCCCGGATTCGCCCTCAACATAGCGGTCAAGGAGGTCGCCCCAGAGCCGGGTCGCGACCCAGCCTTGACCCGAGAATCCATCAGGCCACCGGCAATATAAGAATCTTCTGCTACAATGTAGGATTGATTTTTCTGCGTCCCACTTTCCTTGAGCCGTCTTGCGACGGCTCAAACAAGCACCTCGGAGTACGACCGCAATGAATCGTGAAGAGCAGCAATCCCAGCTCAAGGAACTGATTGCCAAGGGCAAGGAGCAGGGATACCTCACGTATACCGAGGTGAACGATCACCTGCCCGACTCGATCATCGACTCCGACCAGGTCGAGGACATCATTGCGATGATCAACGACATGGGCATCGCGGTGCATGAGCAGGCCCCGGACGCCGACAGCCTTCTGCTGTCCGACGGTTCGGTCTCTGCCGACGACGACGCCGAGGACGCCGTGGCGGCGCTCGCCTCCGCCGACAGCGACTTCGGCCGCACCACCGACCCCGTGCGCATGTACATGCGCGAGATGGGCACGGTCGAGCTGTTGACCCGCGAAGGCGAGATCCGCATCGCCAAGCGCATCGAAGAGGGCCTGATGCAGGTCCTGTTCGCGCTCGCCCACCATCCGGGCGCGATCGAACGGCTGATCCGCGAATACGACCGGATCGTCGAGAACAATGGCCGCCTGACCGACCTGGTGGTTTCCTTCATCGACCCGAATGATCACGCCAACGGTGAGGCCGTGGCCCGTGGCCTGGTGACACCGGAACAGGCCCAGAAGGCCCAGGACGAGCAGAAGGCGGCTGCGGCGGCCGCCGCCGAGCAGCAGGCCAGCGCCGAACTGGATGCCATCGTCGACGAGGTGGAAGACGCCGAGGAAGACGAAGAAGCCGCCGAGCCGGTGGACACCGGCCCGGATCCGGAAGAGGCGCGCGAGCGCTTCGAAAAGCTGCGCAAGCTGCACGCCAAGGCGCACAAGGCCTTCGAGAAGGGCAACCGCGAGGCCTACGCTGTAGCGCGCGAGGCCACCGCCAAGTACTTCATGGAGTTCAAGCTGATCCCGCGCATGGTCGACCAGCTGACCACCCAGCTGCACGGCAGCATCGACCACGTCCGCCGCCACGAGCGCCGCATCATGGCGCTCGCCGTCGAGCAGGCCCAGATGCCGCGCAAGGCCTTCATCGACAGCTTCCCCAAGAACGAGACCAATCTCGACTGGATCAAGGAAGCCTGCAAGGCCAAGGGCAAGTACACCAACGCCCTGGCCCAGCACGAAGAAGAGATCGTGCGCCTGCAGAAGAAGCTGGCCGAGATCGAGCGCGAGGCCAGCCTGAACATCGCCGAGATCAAGGAGATCAACCGCCGCATGTCCATCGGCGAGGCGAAGGCACGCCGCGCGAAGAAAGAGATGGTCGAGGCCAACCTGCGCCTGGTGATCTCCATCGCCAAGAAGTACACCAACCGCGGCCTGCAATTCCTCGACCTCATCCAGGAAGGCAACATCGGCCTGATGAAGGCCGTGGACAAGTTCGAATACCGTCGCGGCTACAAGTTCTCGACCTACGCCACCTGGTGGATTCGCCAGGCGATCACCCGCTCCATCGCGGACCAGGCGCGCACCATCCGCATCCCGGTGCACATGATCGAGACGATCAACAAGCTCAACCGCGTCTCCCGCCAGATGCTGCAGGAGATGGGCCGCGAGGCCACCCCGGAAGAGCTGGCCGAGCGCATGGAGATGCCCGAGGACAAGATCCGCAAGGTGCTCAAGATCTCCAAGGAACCAATCTCCATGGAGACCCCGATCGGCGACGACGAAGACTCGCATCTGGGCGACTTCATCGAGGACGAGAAGGTCGCCTCGCCGTCCGACTCCGCCGCACAGGAGAGCCTCACCGAGGCCACCCGCGAGATCCTGTCCACGCTGACCCCGCGCGAGGCCAAGGTCCTGCGCATGCGCTTCGGTATCGACATGAACACCGACCACACCCTCGAGGAGGTCGGCAAGCAGTTCGACGTCACCCGCGAGCGCATCCGCCAGATCGAGGCCAAGGCCCTGCGCAAACTGCGCCACCCGACCCGCGCCGAACTGCTGCGTACCTACACCGACGCCGAGTAACCGGCGTCCCGGCCCGGCGGCCGGAACCCGACCTAGCGATGCGGCGCCATCTTCCCCTTGCGGGTAGAATGGCGCCGCAGTCGTTTGTACGCTCCCCGCATACGGGCCTGTAGCTCAGTTGGTTAGAGCAGGGGACTCATAATCCCTTGGTCGTCGGTTCGAGTCCGACCGGGCCCACCATTCGCTTGCGCTCGCGCTGGGCGGGTCGGACTATCCCGGCGCACGCCGTTCCGGCCTCGCGAAGCCAGGCTTCGCGCCGCTACGCAGCCGGCCTCCACCCAACCGGGCCCACGACTCCCATCCGAGATTTACGGCACAAGCCCGTCCCTGTAACGAGCCGGCATGCAGCCATACCCATCTGCACGGGCAATACGCCCCCTGCGGCAGCGGCCCCGCGCGGGACCTTGCGCTCAGGGCGCCTCGGCGGTGATGAGGCCGCGCTGGAGGTCGACGGTGATCCGCTGTCCCTCGATGACCGTGGCGCTGGCCAGCAGGAAGATCTCCACGAACTCGTTTCGCTCCTCCTCCGGCATCTCCGAGGAGGCACTGGAGGCATTAAAGGTGCCGAACATGGTGTCGTGGGCGCCGGCCGAGTACAGGATCAGTCGCTGCATGGCGGTCTGGTCGTCCGGCGATGGTGCAGCAGTATCCAGGACCGGTTCGCCCAGCTTCTGCTTGATGGTGGAATAGAGATGAAACAGGTATTCCGCCGCGCTTTCGCGCCCGCGCCGATCCTGCAGGGTGAAATTGGCGGAGACCGCCTGGCCACTGCGGGCACGTAGCACGATGTGCTTCGACTCGGGCTGCTCGTCGGCGTACGGGTTCAGGATGTTGGCCACGATGTCTCCAGAGCGGAATGGACGAGCCGGGGAGACTACGAGACCCCCTTTGAGATTTCCACGGCGGCCCTGTCGGCCGAGGGGTTATCCATGCTGGTGGATACGCGATGAGGGCCACCGGCACCGACGAGTCAGGGGCCGGTGGCCTCGGTTTGTTCGGGCGGACCACGGGGAGGCTGCGCGCCCTTTCCTGTCGCCGAAGGAACTAGCACTTGGAATAGCCGCAGTCGCGGCAGGTGGGGCAGCCGTCGATGATCTCGAGGTGGCCGCCGCACTGGGGGCAGGGGGCTGCGCCGATGGTTGTTTGAGCCGGTGCCTCCAGGGTCACGGCTGCGGCGGAATCAGGGGTTAGGTCCTGGTCGCGAAAGGTGGCAGCAAGCTCGCGCAGCGGGCGCGGCTGGCCGTCCGGATCGAGGAAGCCGCGGCGCTGGAGGATTTGTTGCAGGGCGTGGGCAATGGCCGCGACCTCGGAGGGATGGTAGAGGGGCTTGCCGTATTCGTTGGTGCCGCAGCGGACCGGGCCGCGATCCCAGGTGACCTTGCGCAGGTCGCGCAGGGCGTGGGTGGCGTAGCCCCCGCGGGCCGCCAGCGACAGGCTGCGCATGGTGGCGGAGATCCACTGGTAGGACTCGGAGTGCTGCCCGGTGGGCAGGAAGAATTCGATCGGGCGCTCGATGGTCACACGCTCGCCGCCCACCGTGCCGGAAACGGCCACGAAGCTGACCACGAGGTAGACCGTCTGCGGCCCCTCCTGGGTCCAGTAGCGGACCTTTTCGGTGACCGACTCAAGCTCGCCCTCGGGGCGCGACGGGATACGCTTGCCCAGCGGGTTATCGTCGCCCGGCGGTGGACTCTCTCCTGCCGCAACATCCGAGCGGCGAACGGCGATGATGGGCTGGTCGATCCGGTGCATCGTGTCCTCCCCGATGACGTCAGACATCGTCGTAGTAGCCCTCGTCCAGCGCCGCGAAGAGATTGGCGGCGGTGTGCACCTGGCCCTCGTACTCCACATCTTCGTCGCCGCGCAGGGTCACCTCCTGGCCATCCGCCAGGGTAAAGGTGTACCAGGTGCTGCGCAGGCGCTCCGGGTCCATCAGCACGCCCATCTGCGCCTGCGGGTTCGGCCGGTAGGTGGTGCAACCCTTGAGCCCCGCGCGCCAGGCCTGCAGGTAGACCTGCTGAAAGTCTTCGAACGGGAACTCGCTCGGGACATTGAGCGTCTTGGAGATGGCCGAGTCCACCCACGGCTGGGCGGCGGCCTGCATGCGGATGTGGGCGTCCACGCTGACCTGGTCCGCGGTGATCGCGTTGGCGGGCAGATCCCCCGGCCCCGCCTCGGCATCGACCAGAGCGCGGTAGGCCAGCAGTTCGAAGGAATAGCAGTCCACCGCCTCGCGGGTACGCCGCCCGGGCTGGCGGATGTTGCGCGTGGTGTGGTGGAGAAAGGTCGGCTCGATGCCGTTGCTGGCGTTGTTGGCGACCGAGAAGCTGATGGTGCCGGTGGGCGCGATGGAGGTGGCGTGGGTAAAGCGCGCGCCCTCCTCCGCCAGCGCCGCGACCAGGGCCGGGTCCTCCCCGGCGATGCGCTGCATGTAGGCGCTGAAGCGCGCGTGCAGCTCGCGCCCCTTCAGCACGTTGCCGACCCGATAGCCGGCCTCGGCCAGCGCCGGCTGACGACGCAGCATGTCCGCGGTCAGCGTGAAGTCCTCGTCCATGATCGGCGCCGGGCCCTTCTCCCGCGCGAGATCCAGCCCGACCCGCCAGCTCTCCAGCGCGAGACGTCGACAAACCTCCCCGGTGAAGGCTGCGGCCGACTCGGATCCGTAGACCTCCCCCAGCATCGCCAGCGCCGAACCGAGCCCGAGGATACCCATGCCGTGGCGGCGCTTGCGCAGCATCTCGGCGCGCTGCTCCGGCAGCGGCAGCCCCGAGATATCCGCGACGTTGTCCAGCATGCGCGTGAATACGCGCACCACGCGCTCGAAACGGGCCCAGTCGAATGTCGCGTCTTCGGCGAACGGCGCAGAGACGAACCCGGTCAGGTTCACCGACCCCAGCAGGCAGGCCCCGTCCGGCGGCAGCGGCTCTTCGCCGCAGGGGTTGGTCGTTCGGATCACCTCGTCGAACCAGGCGTTGTTCTGGCGATTGACCTGATCGATCAGGATAACGCCGGGTTCCCCGACGTCATAGGTGCTGCGCATCAGGGCCTCCCACAGCTCGCGGGCACGGACGCGGCGGTAGATGCGGCAGGCGACGCGGCCCTGTTCATCGACGCGGTAGTCGTCCTCGATCACCGGCCAGTCGCGGTAGACGATGTCGGATGCGGCCACCTGGTCCCGCTCTACAGGCAACAGCGGGAAGGCCAGCGCCCACTCCGCGTCGCGCTCCACCGCCTCCAGGAAGGCGTCGCGCACCAGCACCGAGAGATTGAACTGGGTCAGCCGCCCCTTGCGGCGCTTGGCGAGGATGAAGCGCTGGATGTCGGGGTGGCCGACATCCAGCGTCGCCATCTGCGCCCCGCGGCGCCCGCCAGCCGCGCCGATGGTCCGGCAGGTCTGGTCGAAGATCTGCATGAACGCGACCGGACCGTTGGTCGGGGCCCCGGCGCCCGCGACCAGCGCACCTTTCGGGCGCAGCGTGCTGAAGTCATAGCCGATGCCGGCCCCGGCCTTCAGCGTCAGGCCGGCAGCGGTATTGGCATCGAGGATGGCCTGCAGGGAATCGCGGATCGTCCGCGAGACGGTGCAGTTGATCAGCGTGGTGTGCGGCTTGTACGCCTCGGCCGCGGCATTGGCCAGGATGCGCCCGGCCGGGATGGCGCCATTGTCCAGCGCCCAGCGGAAGTCCCGCTCGACCTGCGCGCGCTTGCCCGGCACCTCGACCGCAGCGAGCGCCCGCGCCACACGGTCGAACATCGACTCCACCGAACTGTCCACGGGCTCGCCCTGCGCATCGCGAAGCTGATAGCGCTCGGCCCAGATCGCATAGGACGAGGGCTGCAACGGCACGTCGAGCGACGTGTCCCGAGGGGGTAGCGCGTTGTCATGCGATTGCCAGCTGTCGCCCATGATGGCCCGCCGCTCCGCGTTCGATCCGGGGCTTCAGGAAGCCCGTTCTCCGATCATGGGCGCCGGCGGCGGACGCTGCAAGGCAGCGCGGCCGGCATCCATCAGAAGCGGTCGAGGCTGGCGAGCGGGTTCGGCAGGTCGCGGATGCGCATCCAGGAGGCGATGCTGGCGCGCCAGCGGCGAGTGGACAACACGGCATGAGGAACAGCACCAGCGTCCCCGCCCGCGGCCGGATGCGGCGGATCTCGCACCCTTCGCGCTCGTAGATCGCGAACTGCCCACCGTCGCGTTCGCGTCAGTGGCGGTTCAGGTAGGACATCAGCGACAGGCGGCGGCAGTTACCGGCCTGGAAGGCGCCCACGTCCCAGGCGTAGTGGGTGCCCGGGCGGATACAGGGCGAAGTGCGATTCCGTCTCGAACAGGCCCGGGATCAGCGACCGCCTCACCTGCAGCCGGATCTCGTCCAGGCGCGCCATGAACGCCTGCCGGGCGGGGCTCGAACCATCCAGCCAGTGAATCCAGTCGCCACGTGTAGACCGGTCGCGATGGCGCTCCCCCGCACGCCCGATCCGCGCCTGCTCCAGCCGCGCCGCATCCCGCAGCGCATACACCTCGTCGCGCAGGGCGTCGACCGTCGACGCGGGCAGGAAATCAGGCCAGACGAACAACTGATCGCTCGCTAGGGCATCTAGCCAGTCATCCGGCTCGCGGGTTCCGGGGAATGCAACATCAGACGGCCTCGGCAGGCAGGCCGGAACGATCTCGGTGGGGGATGGCCACTCGGGCCGCGGGAGAGGCAGATTCACGCGCAGGGGTCGTCCATTCGGGCCGCCGTGGTGGCACACAGGCAAGTGCTTGCCGAAGCAGTATACCGGGCAAATATCCGCTTAATCGGGGTAGCACCCCGCTTCACGGGACCCCGGCGCGATAACGAGGGGGTAACGGCGTGCCTTCCTCGGCGTTCATTCATCATTATTCTTAGGCAGAAGGGAGCCCTCCGGACGACAGGGGTTCTGGCGCGGCCGGGTCGCCTATGTTCGGCACCGCACGGACCCAGTTCTCGTTCTTCCACTAGATTTTCTCCGTAATCAGGTTCCCGGCGGACAACCCGACGCGCCGCCTGACCGTTCCCGGCACCCGCAACCCTTGCAGGGCACCGATCCGGTCACCCCGCCCATCGATGGAGAAACAAAGCCATGACGCTTGAATATGGAAAGTCCCGACTCCTGGTACCAGCCCTGCTGGCAGCGTCCCTTGGCCTGAGTGGCTGCGGTGGCGGGGGCGGCGGTGATGGCGGCGGTGGCAACACGGCTTCCGGGATCACGGTGGTGCCGAAGAGTTTCGATTTCGGGATTATTACGGAAGGCAACGAGGATCACGTGCTCCCTCGGCAGTTCATCATCCGCAACGAGGGAACAACAACCCACAACATCTCGAGCATGAGTCTGTTTGGGGATCACCCAAACCAGTTTGAGCTGGACGAGTCGGGTGGCAACGCCCCCTGCGGAGCGCCCCCGTTTGACCTCCCGGCCGGCGGCAGCTGTACCGTTGTGGCTGAATTCAAGCCTGTGCGTCTCGGCGAGTTCAATGCCCTGTTGGTTGCGCAAAGCGATGACCCCAACACCCCCACGTTCGGGGGCGTTCTGAGGGGCACTTACGAACCAATCAAGTCGATCCACGTCAACGTCAACCAGGTCAACGCGTGCGCCTTTCCCCCCAAGGCATTTGTGTCCGTCACCGACCAGGCCGACTTCCCCATTCCGAACTTGGTCGCTGGCGATTTCACTCTTGCAGGGTTCGCCCCCGGTAGTTATGGCGTGCAACCGATCAGCCGAAACTACACCGACCTCTCTCTCAGCATCACGATGGACTATAGCGGCAGTATCACCGACTTCCCCGACGCTGTAGACAACATGGAGGCGGGCGCGACATCGCTGGTAGACGCGATGCAGGACAACGATGAGGCGGACATCATCAAGTACGCCGACGATGTCAAGCCCATGACCGAGTATTTCAAATCCGACAAGGACATACTGAAGGCCGCGATCAACAATCCGCCCGACCTCGGCAGAGACACCGCGTTCTACGGCGCAACCGAGGAAGCCATCGCACGGTTCGATAATCCCGGCAGCAACAACGACAGGAAGGCCGTCATCGCTTTGACCGACGGCGAAGATACTGTTGTTGAGGACACGGAGGCCGCGCTGCACGACACTATCGGTGAGGCGGTAGGAGCGGATATCCCTGTTTTCACCATCGGGTTCGGCGAATTCCTTCAGGAAGCTCAGAAAGATGAACTACAAAGGCTCGCGGACGGCACGGGCGGCTTGTTCTACCAGCCAGCAAGTGACGCCAACCTCCAACAGGCCTTTCTGCAAGTGGCCCTGCTACTCTTTGAGTATCAATATGTGATCGAGTTCGACGACCTCTCAGATAAAGAAGGAACCTCACTTGAGGTCACCGTAGCGTACGAGGGTGTCAAGGACGCGACAGGGACCAAGACCATCCAGGCTTGTTCGGGACCGTAATTCCGGCATTCGCCCGAAAGCCATTTTCGGTGCGGGGACGGCGCTCGTTGCGGAAGCCGACGATATCGGCGGTGATGTCCGTCAACCAGGCCGCGTTCGGACACGATGGATGGAGCCGCCGGTCCAGGTGGCTCCATCCACCGGCCGGCGCGGCCTCATCCCATGGTCGTCACGACGAACGCCCGCTTCCAGACCGGGCGCAGCCCCTGTTCCCGAATCCGATGGCAGCCCCGGCAGCGGCCGGCATCCAAACGTGGACTTCACCAGGAGAAATCGACTTGGGAGCCGCAAGACACGACACCTTCGCGCCTCCGGGGCGTTCGCCTCCGCGCACGGGCGCGAGGCGTCTCCGGAAAACCGGAAGCCGCATGGGCCGGGACTCGACCCCACTTGGCGAAAGCGGCATGCTGAACAATGCAGGATCGGGGAATCAGGGGCATCCACGCGAACGGGTACATTAAATCGTGTTCCCCCAGGCCCTATTTCAAGACGCGATCCGACTCGACCTAGCGAGAACCGCCGGGGCCAGCCAACCGAATAAACCGCGAACGCCGTTGACGATGCCACCTTCGCCCCGACTTGTGCCCTTACTCCCGCTCTGGATCCTCAGTGCCGGGCTGCTGGCGGTCACGGCATGGCTGATCGCGGGTCTCGTCTGGTCGATCGCCGTTCCGGGGTACACCTACCCGTCGGGCACCACGGTCCACGCGGAACGGGCAACCGCCAGTCGCCCCGCCCCGTCTCCTGGAGCCGATGCCCCTACTCGGTCCGGGTTTTCCCGAAGCGCCGAATTCACTCCCTTCGGCAGCCCCCGGCAAGCGGGCCAACAGGCCATCGAGAACGCGCCGGAGACCCGCCTGAGTCTTGAGCTCCTCGGGGTCCTGGCGACCGGACAGGGCAACGGTAGCGCGATCATTTCCGCAGGGCGGGCCAATGTCGAGCTCTACCACGTGGGCGACACCATCGGGAACCAGCTGGCGACACTGCATCAGGTACACGCGGACCGGGTCATCCTGGAGCGCGAAGGCCGACTGGAGACACTGCGGCTCCCGCGGGGCGACGAACTGCGAGTCGATGGCGGCCGCTCCGATACCGATCAGCGCTCGTCACAAACCACCGGTTCCCCAGCGCCGATCACGGCCAACATCAGCCGATCCCGCTGGCTCGAGGACCCGCAGCGCGCCATGAATTCGCTGCGTGCCCAGCCCGTAATGCGGGATGGCGCGCTGCTGGGCATTCGGGTCACCCCGACGCGCAACCAGCGCGAATTCGAACGCGCCGGTCTTCAGGAAGGCGACATCATCACATCGATCCAGGGGCAGCAGGTCCGCGACATCGAAGACCCCGAACAGATCCTCGCTGGACTCGGCAACACCGACCGGGTGAACATCACCATAGAACGTGACGGGCAGACCCTGCCGCTGACCATCGAGTTAACCGAATGAGCCTTCGACTCCGCCTTGGCGCCCTTGCACTGTCCCTGATCTGCGCAACGGGGTCCGTCGCAGCGGACGAGCTGACGCTTAATCTTCGCGACACCAACATCAGCAACCTGATCGATCTTGTGTCCGAGGAAACCGGGACCAATTTCATCGTGGACCCACGGGTGCGCGGCAACATCACGGTCGTTTCCAGCCGCCCCGTGCCTCGGGACGAACTGATGGATCTGTTCCACGACATCCTCAAGATCCACGGATTCGCAGCCATTCCGGGCGAATCGTCCACCCGCATCGTGCCCGACGCGCAGGCCAAGCAGGATACGCCCACAATCCTCGATATCGAGGCAGAACCGGACGCCGACGTACGGGGCGGGAGCATTGTCACCCACGTGATCGCATTGCGGCATGTCGCCGCCGCCCAGCTCGTTCCGGTCCTTCGCCCGCTGATCCCGCAAGGGGGGCATCTTGCGGCGGCCACCGAGCCCAACACGCTGCTGATTTCGGATACGCGCAGCAACGTGCATCGCATCCGTGCCCTCGTCGAACGCATGGACCTGCCATTCGCTGACGATTTCGAGGTCATTGAACTCCGGCACGCCCGCGCCGGGGAACTCGCCGAGCAGCTGCAGGTTCTGGCCCGGGAGGGCACGGGAGAGCTCGCCACACCCCAGGTCCTCGCGGATCGTCGCAGCAACGCCATCATCCTCTCCGGGCGCGAGGAGTCTCGCCTGCGCCTGCGCGGGCTCATTGCCCAGCTTGACCGCGAGATGGAAGAAGGGAACGCACGCGTGCACTACCTGAAGTATGCGCGGGCCGAGGAGGTTGCCGAACTGCTGCGCAACATCGCCGAAAAGAGCCCGGATATCGGCCCCGACGAACAGGGCGGAAACAGGATCCACATCGAGGCACACGAGTCCACAAACGCCGTGGTGACCTACGGCCCCTCCGACTTCATCCGCGACTTCGACATCATCGTGGAGCAGCTCGATATCCGCCGGGCGCAAGTCCTGGTCGAAGCCGTCATCGCGGAGGTCTCGTCGGATCGCGTGCAGGACCTCGGCGTGCAGTGGGGCGCCATCGGAAACAGCGGTGCCGGGGTCCTCAACTTTTCCGGCCCCGGGTCACGCGGGATCCTCGAACTCGCCGCGGGCGTGGAGGGGTTCCTTGACGGGAGCGTGTCCTCCCCCCCGGATATCGGGGACGGCCTGACCGCCGGGGGCGTGGGGTCGACCGGAAGCACGCGGATCGCGGCCCTAGTCAACATGCTGCAACGCGACACCTCCAGCAACATCCTGTCCACCCCCAGCCTTCTGACACTGGACAACGAGGAAGCCGAGATCGTGGTCGGCCAGAACGTGCCGTTCATCGTCGGACGCTCGATCGAGGATTCGGGCCAGGCCTTCGACACGATTCGTCGCGAGGATGTCGGGGTGAAGCTTCGTGTGCGGCCTCAGATCAACCAGGGCAATGCCGTGCGCCTGGAGATCGAACAGGAGGTCTCGCAGTTGGCGCCGGGTACTTCCGGCGCGGCCGATCTCATTACCAATACCCGGACACTGAAGACCCACGTCCTGATCGATGACGGCGACATGCTGGTGCTCGGCGGGCTGATTGAAGAACAGCAAACGGACAGCGAGGCGCGCGTCCCCGGGCTGGGCAGCATCCCCGGGCTTGGACGACTCTTCCGGGCGGACCGCAACCAGACCGAGAAACGGAACCTGATGGTGTTCCTGCACCCGCGCATCGTCCGGGACAGCGCCCGCGGCGCCGAGCTGACCAGCGAAAAGTACAGCTTTATCCGCGGCGAGCAACTGCGCGAGCAGGCGCGCACCCAGCAGCGCAGAAGCCCGGTCCTGCCGGAATGGGAGCGCCTGACCCAGCTCCCGCCGAGCTTCGAAGATGTCCATGGCCATCGCGACTGAATGGCCGAGGGTACCCAGGCCATGAGCGCAGGGGCGACCCGGGAACTCGTGCCGGACGACCCGAACGCGCCCGGGACGCCGGTGACCGGTACGTTCACCGTGAGCTACACATTCGCGCGCCGGGTCGGCGCCGTGCCCGGCAATCTGGTCGCGGGCAAGCGCCAGATCTTTCTGCGCCACGACGCCGATCCGCAAGGACTCCTGGAACTGCGCCGACGCAGCCCCGAGCCGCTGAACCTGGAAACCGTCGATGACAAGACCTTCGAGCAGCGGCTGCGCGAGCGCTACGAATCCTCCAGCTCGCGGGCCATGCAATCGATGGAGGAGCTGGATGGCAACCTCGACCTGTCGAGCGTGGCGGAATCCCTCGCCGAGCCGCAGGACCTCCTGGAGGCCGAAGACGATGCCCCGATTATCCGGCTCATCAATGCGCTGCTGACGGAGGCGGTACGGGAAAACGCGTCGGACATCCACATCGAGCCCTTCGAGAGTCGCCTGGCCGTCCGGCTGCGTGTGGACGGCGTCTTGCGCGAGATTCTGACCCCGCCCGCGGGGCTTGCATCGCTCATCGTCTCGCGCATCAAGGTGATGGCACGGCTGGACATCGCGGAGAAGCGACTGCCACAGGACGGACGCATCTCCCTCAGGGTCGCCGGCCGCGCGGTGGACGTGCGCGTCTCCACCCTGCCTTCGGGCCACGGAGAACGCGTGGTGATGCGACTGCTGGACAAGCAGGCCGGCCGCCTCGACCTCACCCACCTGGGCATGGATCCGGATACCCGTGACACCCTGGAACGGATTGTCACAAGGCCGCACGGGATCGTGCTGGTCACCGGCCCGACCGGGTCGGGCAAAACGACAACGCTGTACGCAGCGCTGACCCGGCTCAATGACCGCAGCCGCAATATCCTGACCGTCGAGGACCCGATCGAGTACTACCTCGACGGGATCGGCCAGACCCAGATCAACAGCCGTATCGACATGACCTTCGCCCGCGGGCTGCGAGCCATCCTGCGCCAGGACCCGGATGTCGTCATGGTCGGCGAGATCCGCGACGTCGACACCGTCCAGATCGCGGTGCAGGCGAGCCTGACCGGTCACCTGGTGTTTTCCACCCTGCACACCAACTCCGCGATCGGGGCCATCACGCGCCTGCGGGACATGGGCGTGGAGCCGTTCCTGCTCTCGTCGACCCTGAACGGGATTCTCGCCCAGCGGCTGGTACGGGTCCTGTGCAAGGACTGCCGTGAACCCCACCCGGCATCGCCACGGGAATGCGAACTGCTGGGCGTAGCCTCCACGGCACACCCCACGCTCTACCGTGCACGCGGCTGCCCGAGCTGCAACGAACTCGGCTATCGGGGCCGGACCGGCATCTATGAGCTGGTGGAGGTGAACGAACGCCTGCGCACACTCATTCATGACAATGCCAGCGAACAGGCCATGGTCCGGGCCGCGCGCGAGAACAGCGTGAGTCTCCGCGCGGATGCCTGCCGGCGCGTGCTCGACGGCACGACCAGCCTCGAGGAAATGCTGCGCGTCACCGAGGCGGGCTAGGGCCATGCCCGCCTTCGAATACCAGGCGCTGGACGCAGCCGGCCGAACGCACAAGGGCGTGACCGAGGGGGATACCGCCCGCAGCGTCCGGTCCCAGTTGCGCAGCGAAGGCCTGACCCCACTGGATCTGCTCGAAATCGGCGAATCCTCGGCCGCCACCCGGGGTACCCGGACCCACTCGGGACGCGGCGGGGCCGGCGGCATCGGCGCCCTCGACCTCGCGCTCGCGACACGTCAGATGGCCACGCTTGCGCGCGCCGGCCTGCCGGTGGAGGAATGGCTGGCGACCGTCGCACGCCAGTCCGAAAAGCAGAAGGTGCGCAACATCCTGAGTGCCGTGCGTACCCGGGTCATGGAGGGGCACTCGCTGGCCCAGGCGCTGGGCGCATTTCCGCGCGCGTTTCCCGAGATCTACCGCAGCACCGTCTCGGCCGGCGAGGCCTCCGGGCATCTGCACCTGGTACTGGAGCGTCTGGCCGACTACCTCGAGAATCGCCACGCGTTGCGGCAAAAGGTCATGCTCGCCCTGATCTATCCGGTCATCCTGACCCTAGTGGCCCTGGGCGTGACCGTGGGCCTGGTTGTCTATGTCGTACCCGAAGTGGTCCAGGTCTTCGAGGGCCTGGACCAGCAGCTGCCTACCCTGACCCGCATGCTGATCAGCACCAGTGATCTGTTGCGAACCTATGGTCTGTACGCGCTAATCGCCCTGGGCGTGCTCGTGGCGCTGCTGGCCCACTGGCTGCGCAAACCCGGGCCGCGCATGCGCTTCGACCGGCTGGTCCTGCGCCTCCCGCTCGTGGGGCGCCTGGTCCGGGGGCTCAACACGGCCCGGTTTGCACGCACCCTCAGCATCCTGTCCGCCAGCGGGGTGTCACTCCTGGATGCGCTGCGAACCGGCGCCGAGGTCATCGACAGCCGCCCCATGCGCGCCGCAGTGGAGGATGCCTCGCTGCGAATCCGCGAGGGCCGCAGCATCGGTCAGGCCCTGGAAGAGACGGGATACTTCCCGCCGATCACCGTACACTTGATCCGTAGCGGCGAGTCCAGCGGACGGCTCACCGAGATGCTGGAACGGGCCGCCGAGACCCAGGAACAGGAGGTCGAATCCCGTATCAGTATCAGCATGGGCCTGTTCGAACCCTTGCTGATCCTGACCATGGGCGGCATCGTCCTGGTCATCGTCCTCGCCATCCTGCTCCCGATCTTCGAACTCAACCAGCTGGTGAATTGAACATGCAAGAACCCCGCTCTGCCTGCCTTGCGCGTACCGGATTCCGCGGTGCCCGGGGTTTCACCCTGATCGAGATCATGGTGGTGGTGGTCATCCTCGGCATCCTCGCGGCGATCGTGGTCCCTCGCGTGATGGACCGCCCGGACGACGCCCGGATCACCAAGGTCAAGCAGGATATCCGCACCATTGAAACTGCTCTGAATCTCTACCGTCTGGATACTTCCCGATATCCCACCACCGACCAGGGACTGGATGCGCTGGTGGAACGCCCGCGCAGCGGCCCGGAAGCCCCCCAGTACCGCCAGGGCGGCTACATGGACCGCCTGCCAAGCGACCCCTGGGGCAACCCGTACCAGTACCTGCACCCCGGGCGACATGGCGACTTTGACGTCTTCAGCTATGGCGCCAACGGACGCCGCGGTGGCGAGGGGATCGAGGGCGAAATCGGCAACTGGAACATGGACGAGTTCTGAGGACGCCAATGGCGACCCGCCGCGCACGCCCCACCGGCTTTACCCTGATCGAACTGCTGGTCGTGATGTTCGTGATCGGCGTGGTGGCCAGCATCGGCGTGCTGTCCATGAGCCAGCTGGGCAGTCGGAGCCTCGAACAGACCGCCCGCCAGCTGGCTGGCCAGATTGAGCTCGCCCGGGAACACACCCTGTTGACCGGCCAGGCGCTGTCCATCGGTATTGGCACGGAGGGGCTGGTCATTCTGGAGCGCCAGTGGATCGACGATGCCCAGGTCACCTGGACACCGATCGAGCGGGGGCCGCTGGGTCCGCGGGACTTCCGGCAGCACGGGCTGCAACCACGGCTTTACGTGGACGGGCGGCGAAGCAGCCTCCGCGAAGGGCCGGAACATAACCGCATCGCCATCAGCAATAGCGGCGACATCGAACCCTTTGAATTGGTGCTGGAACACCCCGACGGGCAAAGCGGTCTCGTACTCCGGGTCGAACGGGGTCAACCCATCCAGGCCTTCGAACACCCGCCACCGGCACGCGGCGAGCCACGTCACTTGCTGATGGCCCATCCGGGACAGCCCAACTAGCCATGCTGGCACGCGGCACACGGCGCGGATTCACGCTCCTCGAGGTCCTGATTGCCCTGGTGGTGCTCGGCGTCGCCCTCGGGGCCCTCATCAAGGCGGGCAGCGAACACGCACGCAATACCGCCTACCTGCAGGAACGTACGCTGGCCGGATGGGTGGCCGGCAACCTGCTCGCCGACTACGAGGCCGGGTTGCGGCGAGTCGATGTCGGTACCGAGCACATCCAGTCCACACTCGCGGACCGCGAATGGGAGGCCCGCATCGAGATCACCGATACGGTCATCGACGCCCCGCTGGAGCTGCCGGCGGTTCGCCGTATCGAGGTCCGGGTGTGGCCGCTCGATGGCGACCCCGACCATCCTCTCGTCCAGGCAACCGGCTATGCATTGCCCTGACGTGCCGGCACATCGGTCATGTTCTTTCGGCGCCTCGCGCGGCTTTACCCTGCTGGAGCTGCTCGTGGCCGTGGCCGTGTTCGCCACCGTCGGCGTGCTCGCCATCGGCGGACTGCGTGCAGTGCTGATGGCGGACCATGCCACGCAGGCCCAGAGCCAGCGCCTGGCGGAGCTGCAGGTCACACTGGCTGTGCTGGAACGCGACCTGCGCCACAGCATCGAGCTGCACCCCCGCGACGGCTACGGCGACCGCCTCCCCGCCCTGCGCTACAGCCCGGTCACGGACCCGCGACAACTGGAGCTGGTACGGGCGGGAAGCGGGGAACACGGCCGCCTCGCGCGGGTCGCCTGGAGAGTCAGTGAGCGGGGGCTGGAACGGGTCACCTGGCCGGTGCTGGACGGTGCCCTGCCGGAGTCCGAGCAGGTGCGCCTGTTTCTGGACCGGGCCGCGCACGCCGGGAGAACCCCCACGGCGAACGGCCGGATGGCGCGGGACACGGGCGATGAACTGGAGATCCGCTTCGACTTTGTCGATGGCGACACCCAGGAGGTCACGGACAGCTGGCCGCCGCTGGATGGCGGCGACCGCCGACCGGCGCAGGTGATCGTCCGCCTGGTCGTGCCGGGACTCGGACCCGTCGAGCGCCGCATTGCCCTGCCGGGGGCCCAGTGAGGGGCCGGCATTCGGGTGCCGCGCTGATCACCGCCCTGCTGGTGGTCGCGATCGCCAGCGTGACGGCGGTCACCATGACCATGCGCGACAGTCAGCAGGTGTTCCGCGCGGCCACCATCCAGGACCAGGATCGGGCGCGGCACCTGACCCAGGGGGCCGAAACCGTCGCCCTGCACATGCTGGAAAGGCTGCCAAACTACGACGACCTGCCGTGGGACGGCTGCGCGTCTCCGACATTGCCACTGGAGTTGGAGGGTGTCGGCGTGCGCGCCCGCCTGGAGAACCTTCACTGCCGCTTCAACCTCAACAGCCTCGGGCGCGCCGATGACCCACCCCTTGAGGCCTTCGCCGGCCTGATCGAGCACGCCCTCGCGGCAACCGAGGGTCAGTCGGGTAACGCCCAGCGCCTGGCGGTCGCCGTACATGACTGGATGAACCCGGAAACGGACGACCCGGTATACCGCGGCCTGGAACCGCCCCGACTCAGCGGCAACCGCCCGATGCGCCTCGCGTCGGAGTTGCTTCAGGTACACGGGTTCGATCCGGACCTCTGGCAGGCACTGGCGCCCTGGGTCGTGGCCCGGCCGGGCACGGACAACGCCATCGACATGGAACGCGCCCCGGACCCCGTCACCACCGCGGCGCTGGGTCAGGCGACCGAACAGAGCCGCGACATTCGCTATTTCCGTCTACAACTGGTTGTCCGCATCGCCGGACGGGATTATTTTCACTGCGCGATCCTCGATGGCCCCAACGGGAGTACCATTATTCGCGAACACGCCCCCTGCGAACCCTGAACAAGAAAGCCGGATGCCTGCAGACGCCTTTCACTCACCGGACCCCGCATGAACTGGTTCCTCTTCCAGCTGCCAGAACCCGAGATGCTGGGCGCGGACACGCCGCTTCGGCTGCGCTGGCTGCGGCTGCGCAGGAACGGCGCGCTCGCGGATCAGGGCGAGGCGGCACCGGACGAGCTGCGCGCCCTGCTCGCCGCGGACGACCATGCGGTTGCGCTGCTCCCCGGGGAACGCGCCCCTCTCCATCGGGTGTTCGTGCCCGGGAAGTCGGGCCGCGTGCGTCGCCGCGCGCTTCCGTTCGCCCTGGAGGAGCGTCTCAGCGAGGACCTGGAACAGCTCCGGATCATTGCCGGCCCTCGCCACGGTAGCGAGACCCTGGCCGGCGTGGTGGCGCATCGGGACCTGGAGCGCTGGGAAGACTGGCTTCGCGAGCACGGCATCCGCGTATCGCACATGATCCCGGACCTTGCACTGCTGCGAAGCCTGGACCCGGGCGATCAGATCTTCCTGCTCTCGGGAACGCAACGCAGCATCGTGCTTTCGCCCGAGGCCGAACCCCTCGCGATGCCCCGGGAAGTCGCCAGCTGGTGGTTGCAGCAACGCTCCGCCGCCACCACGGCCTCCGATGACACCAGCGCCGACGAAACGCAGTCTCCCCAGGCCGCGGTTCATGTGGTGGATCCGTCCGCCGAACCCGACCCACGCGCACCCCTCCAGCCCCCACCCGAATGGTCCGGCGACGTCCTCGAACTCCTGCTGGCCGGGGTGCAATCGGGGAGCCTGCCGCCATCCGATCTACAGCGCGCCGTACGGACTGCACTAGCCTTCGACTTCGCATCCTCCGCCGAAAGCCCGACCTCGCTCGGCGCCCTTCCCGCACCATGGCGCGCACCGGCGGCACTGGCGCTCATGCTGGCCGTAGTCTGGCTTGGGTCCGTGTGGCTGGAGGCCTGGCAGCTCGAGCGGGAGTACCGGGCGACCGAACGGGACATCGCGGCCCTGTTCGAGGAAACCCTGCCGCAGGCCCGCATGGTCGACCCCGTGGGCCAGTTCGAGAGCCTGCTGGGACAGGCCGAGCCAGGCGCGGCGACCCCGACCGTACACAACCCCCTCGGCGAAGCCCTTGCCAGCATCATGGAGGGCCTCGCCCCACGCGACCTGACCCTGCAACGTCTGCGGGGCGACCCGGATCGCCTCGAGCTCGAACTGGAAGGCAGCGGAATCGCGGAACTGGAACAGTTGCGCGAGGCCCTGCGCGAGGCCATGTCCGCGCGTGTGCGGATCGTCTCGGCCGAAACCGGCGAGCAGGGTGTCCGGGCACGCATGACCATCGAGCAGGAACCATGAAGGCCTACTGGGGCGCCCTGCAGACGCGCGAACAACGGATCCTGCTGGCAGGCGGTTTGGTCCTGCTGATCGCGGTGGTGTTCCTGGGCGTCGTCGAGCCCCTGCTGGAAAGCCGGGAACAGTCCCGCGACCGGCTCGCCGAGGCGCGCGCGGAGTTGGCCTGGATGCAAGCCAATGCCCCCGAGGTCGCGGCCGCCCGCAGTCGCGAACCGACACAGGACAATCAGCGACCGCACCTTGAAGGCCGCTCGCTGATCGCCCACGTGGATGCCTCCGCGCGGGCCTTCGGCCTGGGCGAGCACCTGGCGCGCGCCCGCCCAGGCGAGACCGGCGTCACCCTGCACCTCGAAGGGGTGCCCTACAGCGATCTGATGCGCTGGCTCGGCGAACTGGAACAAGAAGACGGTGTCGTGCCCGAACGCATCTTGCTGGAACGCGTCGTCGAGCCGGGGCGCATCAATGCCGAACTCTTTCTGACCCGCGAGTCGTAGCGTGACCATCGCCTCCGACAACCGCGCCGATGAACGCCACCGGGATCGCCCTGCATGGTTCTCGCTGGGGGCGTTTTTTGTTCTCGCCCTGCTACTTGCGCTGATCGTGCGCGCGCCCGCCTCGGTCGCACTGGCGGGTGCCGAGCGGTGGGCCGGTTTGCCGGACACAATCACCTGGGAACGGGTGCACGGTTCGCTCTGGCAGGGTAGCGTCGAGGGGGTTCAATCACCGGTGGGGCCGATGGGCCGTCTGCACTGGGATGTGCGCCCCGGCGAGCTTCTGCGCGGGGGGCTGGGCGCCGACATCCTCTGGGCCCCACCCGGCGGCGGCGAACTCCGTGGACGACTGCGGCTCGGGCTCGACAGCGTACAGCTCTCCGGGCTCGAAGGGACCCTGCCCGCTGCTGCCTTGCATCAGTGGGACACGGGCATCCCCCTCGTTCTGGACGGCCAGCTGCAGACCAGCGGACTGCACCTCCGGATCCATCGGAACGGAACGGTGGAACAGGCCTCGGGGCGGGTCAACTGGCAGGAAGCGGCCGCGGGACTCCCCCGTCCCTTGCCCCTGGGCGAGCAACGCGCCACCCTGCGCGAAGAGGACCAGCGCTTGGGGATCGACCTGGATGCCGCCCCGGATGCCGAACTGGGAATCACCGGCACGATTCGCCTGGACCTGCGTACGGATCCCCCGGGCATGGATGCGCGGGTTTTGCTGGACCCGCGCGCCCACGCCGATGCCGCCATCCAGCGCCTACTCGAAAACAATCTTCGCCGTGACGATCAGGGACGGTATCTATGGACCGCAGGATCAGCCCCGTGACACCCGAACGAAACCCGATAACGACCCGCCGGTTCCGGCCTGCGACCCCGGCCGCCACGCTGACGGCCGGCATACTGTTCGGCCTGATGCTGGCGGGTTGTGCCACCACCCCGCCAAACGGGTCCCAGCCCCCGCCAGAGGATATCCGCTATGCCCTGGAACGCGGGGACTGCCGTGCGGCCTACAGTGCGCTGGATACAGCCGACGCACCCGCCTCGGTCGACGTCCGCCTGTCGGTCGCCCGGGTATGCCTGCAGCGCGGGGAATTCGCGCGCACCCGCAACCTCACCGATACCATCCGCCAGGAGAACCCGGATCATCCGGATATCGACTACGCCGCGTATCTCGGTGCCCTGGCGCATCTGGGAACGTGGAACCGGGCCTCGTCCGCGCCACCCAAACAACGCAGCGAACAGGGCCGCCAGGTCTTCCTCCAGCTGGCCGCCTTCCTCAACGACTACCCCATGTCGGAGTACGCGGAGTCCATTGCCCCGCGCCTGGCCCGCCTGCGCGAGAACCTGGCCGACATCGAACTGGAGATCGCCGACCGATCCGCCGCGGCAGGACACGCAGACGAGGCCCGCGCACGAATCGAGTACGTGCGCGACTATTACCCGGGTACCACCGCTGCGCAAACCGCCGCCGAGAGACTCGAGGCGCGTGACGCCGGCGAAGACGACTCCGGGACCTGACCGGCCAAGCGACACCCCCTGACAGCCGGCATGGTCCGTCGGGTTCACCGCCAACGGCGGTAACCGGCCGCTCCATCATGCGGTGTTGTCTCTCGCCTCGTTGCGACGAGCAAGAAAGAGTCGCCTGCTCCCCGGGCGATACAACCGCATGTGGCCCATCAGAATGGCGAAACCGGCCGCACCGGGTATCGTCGTGACCGATAGTCGATCTCTGGTAAGCCCTTCCCTCCCCGGACAACAAAAGGGGCCCAAATCCATCTGGATTCGGGCCCCTGTGGAGGATCTGCCGAGACGATTCAGCTGAACACGCGACGCCAGCCCCCTGAGTTAGCCAATATCAGTCCACTGGCTGCAAGGGCCGGAAGACAATGGCGTCTTGGTTGGAGACTACGATCTGCAGAATCTCGCCCATGCCCGGCTCGTCCAGCAAGGCCGCAAAGCCAGTGTAGTCACCATTCAGATTGCCACACAGCTCAACCGTCATATCGACCGAGTAGAGATTCTTGTCCGGATTCAGGGACCGCGCCCCTCCAGAATAGAAACACCCCTCAGTGTCTTGGGCCGAGAAGTCGCCCAAACCATCGATAGTGACGATCGCTTCGTATCCTGATTCGTCATAGCGCCACATACCTTCGATCATGGCCGTATCCGAAGGCCGGTCGTACTGGGTGTCGTATTCAAGGGAAACCGTACCCTCGGTGTCCAGTGAGGTTTCGAACCCCAGACTCATGGATTCTGACGTCGTCACCGTGCCTTCCAGCACCGCATCCGCAAAGTACCAGCCGTTGATTCCGTAAGCACGGACATCGGCATCCACCCGCTCACCCGTTACCGAGTATTCGCCAGCGTAAATGACCTCCGCGTCCTCGCTGATCGCAAACACCCGGCCGTCGTAGAAAAGTCCTTGGGCATCGAACGTCCCAACGCCTTCTTCGGTGAAGGTGCCACGCCAGATGCCTTCTGCAGACGCTTGTTCCTGTTCATCGACTTCATCGCTCCCGCTTGAAGAACCGCCACCACCGGACGACCCTCCGCAGCCTGCCACCAGGGCGATTGTCACGGCCGCAAGGCCGAGCTTCCATGCAGATCCCTCTGCCGATTTCAGATTCCACATACTTCCCTTCTCCCTTTTATTTTTTCCATAAAGCCTGTGAGGGCTTGGCCGAGTCTAAAGAACCGGGGATTCAATCACCAGCCGCGCAAACAGCCAGAACCCATATGGAAAGCCACTCTTGACCGATACTAAAAGACCGAACTGGGCAAGGGTTGACGGCCCCGCACCGCCCGGACCTGCGATTCTTGTTCGACCGCGGCAAGTTCCTTCTCGCGTCGGCGGCCGAGCGGGCTTGGAGGACAGCGCACCCGTCGAAATCGCCGATGCCCCAGACATGCTGGTGACCCGGAGGAGCTTTGGAGTGAAGCAGTCATTCGGCCCATCAAATGGCGACGTGCATCGCCATGACCCAGCGCGGTCGATGCGGCAGGTCTTCGCATGGATCGCACTGGCGTTGTCTTCGGCGCTTCTGGCGGTCGGGTGCGGGGGTGGGGGCGGCGGATCATCCAGTGGGGGTTTCGTCGTGTCCGGGAGCATCGAGGTGCAGGCCTTGCATCATGTCGATTCCGATACGAACGACCCGGAAAGCCGGATCTCCAGCAACAACGACCTCGCCAGTGCGCAAGCGGTACGCATGCCCGCCATCATCGGCGGATTTGTGGCCAGCCCCCTGACCGACAGCCGCTTCGGCTCGGCCGGAGACCCGGATGACATATTCGTGGCCGAGTTCGAGGCCGGCGACCAGGCCTTGCTGGAGTTCCCGGATCCCGCACGGGCCGATCTCGACCTGTACCTGATTGATGAAGACGGGATGCTGGTGGATGCCTCCATCGGGATCGACGGTTTCGAACGCGTCGTCGCACCCGAGGCCGGGCTTTACTATGTCCGGGTATCGGCCTATTCGGGCCAGTCCGCGTACCATTTGCGACTCGACTCGTCGCAGCTGCTGGACCCCGCGCATGCGGCAAGCCTGCGTGTGGCGGATGACTTTGTGCCGGGCGAGATCATCGTGCGCAGCGCGGACGAGATGCGTCCCTTTGCACAGAGAAAGACCCCGGCCGACATGGGCCTGCAGAGGGCCTCCGGGGCGCCGGGACGCGAGCAGCTCTGGCGCATCCCCGAGGGTCATGCGGAGGCAGTCATCAGTACGCTGGGCCTGCATACGCCCTCGATCTCGCCGGCAGTGGCCTGGCGCACCCCGGAACACGCCGCTCGCCATGACACCCTGCGCGTCATCAAGGCGCTGCGGGGGCAGCCGGATATCGTCTCGGCATCGCCCAACTACCGAATGACTCCCCTGCGGACGACGCCCAACGACCCACACTGGGGAGATCAATGGTTCCACGATGCCATCAACCTGCCGGAAGCCTGGGACATCACCACCGGCCAGGAAGCAGACGAAGAGGTTGTCGTGGCCGTCATCGATACCGGCGTCTACCGCGAGCACGAAGACCTGAACGAGAACCGACTCTTCCCGACAAAGCGGTTTGTCTGCGATCCGGCAGACAGCACCTGTGATGAAGAGCGTTCCTGGCATGGTACGCACGTCACCGGAATTATCGGGGCGGCCACCGACAACAGTCTTGGCGTCGCCGGCATCTCCTGGGGGGTGGACATCCTCCCCGTCTGGACGCTGAACGGGACCGGGACCCTGAACGACACGCTACAGGGGATTCGCTATGCCGCGGGTCTGCCGAACGACTCCGGCACCGTACCCGAGAAGCCGGCCGACATCATCAACCTCAGCCTCGGGGGCGGCGGCTACAGCGCGGAGGCCGATGAACTCTTGCAGGCGGTGCGCGAGCTCGGAATCCTGGTGGTCGCGTCCTCGGGCAACGATGGAATCGGCACAGTCGGCTATCCCGCGGCCTACGAATCGGTACTTGCAGCGGGCGCCACGAACCGCAACGCCGAACGCGCCTGGTACAGCAACTATGGTCCTCGCCTGGACCTGGTGGCCCCCGGGGGTATCGGTCTCATCCGACACGACCGCCCCGAAGACGCCATCCTGAGCACCTTCGGCCCCGGGAAATCGGACTACGCATTCCTTCAGGGCACTTCAATGTCCACAGCCGTTGTTTCCGGTGTCCTTGCGCTGGGCCGCGCGGTGAATCCGGGACTCTCCCCGGGATTGCTGCTGGAGCTGCTCGAATCGGGCCGGCTCACCCGGGACCTGGGACCTGCCGGGTGGGACCCGGAAACCGGCTGGGGCGAGATCGACGCGCATCAGGCGGTCCAGGAGATCGCGGCCCGGGCCGGCTCGGAAGAGCTGGCACCCCGGATCTCGGTAACCCCACAAAGCCTGAACTTCGGCTTCACCGGAACGGGCCTGGATCTGCGCCTGCGCAACGGGGGCGATGGCACCCTGCAGATTGAAGACATCGCCACGCCCGCGACCTGGCTGACCGTGGAACCACACGAGGTCACCGACGACGGTCTGGGGCTTTATCTCGCCTACGGGCAGCGCGATGCCCTGAGCCCGGGCGACTACGAGTCTCGCTTGCGCATCACCGCCGACAACGGCGACCCGCGCGACATTCCGGTCGGCATCCGGGTCGCCGAGCGCGACCCGCAAAGCGATACCGTGGGACGGGTCTACGTACTCCTGCTCGACCGCGACGATCGCGTCGTGGCGCAAACGGCCCTGGAACCCGAGTTCGGGACCTACCGCTATCGCTTCGAAGGGGTGCCCGCCGGGGATTATCGCGTGGTCGCCGGCACCAACATCGCGGGCGATGACCGGATTTGTGCCGGCGCCGAGGCCTGCGGAGCCTGGCCTCAATATGGAGCCCGCGAGACCTTCCGGGTGGATCGCGACCGTACCGGACTCGACTTCGGAATCGCCTGGCGGCCGTTCACAGACGGTGGTTTTGCCCTGTAGCCCCGTTGGCCAGCGCCTGGGGTGAACTGGATCACCGGGCCTCGCAACCGGGATACGGGGACTGATTCACCCCCACCAACAGAAGGGGCGCTGAGTGAGAACCCGGCGCCCCTATGGCTTCCCCTACTGCAGGGCAGCGGCCCAAAGCCGTAACCCACTCGGACGATCGATACTAGCTATCCGGGAAATTCACTTCCGTCGTCTCACCCGCCTCGACTTCGGCGTTGGCCTGATCGACGAACTCGATGGGAGTGGCCTCCTCCGGATCGTCCTCGCCCGCCTCGAAGGTCAGGGCCACCGTGTAATCGCCCGCCCCCAGGAATCCTGCGGTGTAGCGGTACTCCCAGTCACCGGTCGCCTCGACATGGCGGTAGTGCACGTTGGCCGTGGTCACCGCATCGTCATCGTCGTCGCGGAGATCACGCGGCTCACGGTCAGGGCCCTCGAAGACATAAACCGCCGCGCCCGGGCAGGCGTGCAGCCCCGGTTCGCGCTCTTCGCAGGTGAAATCGGCGGGGAGGAGGCCGGGATCCACTGTTCCCGAAATGGCGCCCGCTTCACGGTTATCCACCAAACGCAGCGAACGCCGCATGCGATGGTAGCCCTCAAAGCGAGTGTCTTCGCGGATCGCTTTGCGCAGATCAAAGTCCACGGTGAACGAGGCCTCTTCGTCCTCCGCAATGCTGAAGCCGCTGGATAGCTGCAAGCCCGCCTGCAACCCACCCGGGATGATCAGGTTCTCGCTGTAGCCATCCACGAACTCGATGAACGAGCTGGTCGCGAAATTGGAGAGCGGCGGCGCACTGACACCCTCTTCGCGCTCCAGATGAAAACGGATCCAGTCGTAATCGCCTGCCGGGACTTCTGCGTCCTCGAACAGGAATTCAGAGTCTTCGCCTTGCAACGCGAGCAAATCGATCTCGCGAACGGATTCGTCCTCACCCAGATCGATGCGAATGCGTTCGCCGTCGGAGGGCTGGAGCTCGATATAGGTGAAGCGGACCACGACCCGGCTGGCCGAATCGACAGGGGCATCCGTCACGGCAAGGCTCATCTGTCCGGTCCCGCCACCGCTGCTCCCGCCGCCGCCACAGGCGACGAGCCCCGCCGTCGCGATCCCCAACCCCACCAAACGAGTCAAATTGCCAATCTTGTGCATCACGGTCTCCCTCTAGCCAGAAACGTCCTTTGCAAGCCTAGGCAGTTTGCCAGGCCCGATGACGCACAAAGCCGCATGGACCGCGGAAAGGCTGGAAAACCAGAAGCGCATCACACGAAACGAACCGCACGGAGCCGCTGTCGGGGCGAGTCCCGCGTCGCGAATGGGTGGGGTCGACTTGCGATTTCGGCGAGAACTCGGCAGGCATCGGCCCGCCGCGCAGGTGCCCCCCCTCAGGCAACCAGGACCGTCAGAAGCGGTCGAGGCTGGCGAGGGGGCCCGACAGATCGCGGATGCGCATCCAGGAGGCGATGCTGGCGCGCCAGCGGCGGGTAGGCAGGACGGCATGGGGTACGGTCTGACTGAGAAACATCACCAGCGTCCCCGCGCGTGGCTGGATGCGGCGGATCTCGCGCCCTTCGCTGTCGTAGATTGCGAGCTGGCCGCCGTCGCGTTCGCGCCAGTGACGGTTCAGGTAGAACACCAGCGACAGGCGGCGGCAATTGCCAGCCTGGAAGGCATCCACATGCCGGGCGTAGTGAGTTCCTGGCGGATAGAGGGCGAAGTGGGACTCGGTCTCGAACAACCCCGGAATCAGCGCCCGGCTCGCCTGCAAACGAATCTCGTCGAGGCGCGCCATGAACGCCTGCTGCGCGGGACTCGCGCCATCCAGCCAGTGAATCCAGTCGCCGCGGGTCGCTCGGTCCCGATGGCGCTCGCCGGCGCGGCCGATCCGCGCCTGCGCCAGTTGCGCCGCATCACGCAGCGCATAGACCTCCTCTCGCAGGGCGTCGACGATCTCCTGCGGCAGGAAATCGGGCCAGACGAGCCGATGCTCGCGCGCCAGCGCATCCAGCCAGCCGTCGGGCGCGCAAAATTCGGAGGAGGAGTCGGCCACGACCGGCGCAAGGGTCGGCGCGGTCTCGGCGGCTTCCAGCCATTCGGGGCCAAGGGCAGGCAGGTTCACGTACTCGGGTCTTCCATTCGGGCCGCGATCGCGGCACGCAGGCGGGCGCCTGTCAGGCAGACGCCCAGATCAGCGTCTTCCCCACAGGATATATACCGGGAACGCCGGGGTGCGCAAGGGCTTTATAGCACCGTTGCCCTGCCAGGAGGCTGCAGACTAGTCCGCCAGAAAACCGCCGGCGATCAGGTGCTGGCGCAAGGCGGCCTGGGCCTCGGTGACGCGGGCGCGGGCGCCACGCAGGCCCAGCTCGACCTGGGGCGCCTGGCGGTCCATGCGCGGGAGACAGGAGATGCGCAGGTCGGGGAACGCGGCCTCCATGGCCTCGAGCACCGGGACCAGGCGGCTCTCGGTGACATTCTCCAGGCGCAGGACCTCTTCCACGGCACCCGCTGCCGCATCGCGGTCGGGGAAGCGCTGCTCCAGGACCCAGCGGGCCATGGGCTCGGCCATGGCCGGGAAACCGGGTACGCAGTGATGCTGCGCACAGCTAAAGCCGGGGATGCCGTTGACCGGGTTCGGGATCAGGCTGGCCCCCTCGGGGAGCTCGGCCATGCGTACGCGGTGGGGCCAGGCGTCGGCACCGAAGCGCTCCTCGAGGATGGCCATGAACTCGGGATGAGGCGCCAGCGGCTGGGCCAGTGCCTCGGCCAGGCAGGCGCGGGTGCGATCATCCGGGGTCGCGCCGATGCCGCCGAAGCTGAACACCTCGGCGCCGCTGGCCAGGGTCTCGCGGAAGGTCTGCGTCAGCAGGCGGGCGTTATCACCGACGATACGGATCCACGCAAGTTCCAGCCCCCTTTCCGCCAGCGCCGCGGTCAGGTGCGCCTGATGCCGATCACGGCGCTTCCCGCTCAGGAGCTCGTCGCCGATGATCACGGCGCCGATCTCGATCGTGTGCGATCCCCGGCCGTCCATCGTGGGTCGATCCATCGCCGATCTACTGCTTGGCACCCATGGCCAGCGCGCGCTCGCGCGCAGCCGCACGCGCCTCGGGGGCGTTGTCCGGATCGTCGAGCCACGGCGCCAGGTGCTGCTGTAGCAGCCCGGCCAGGAAGTCGAGATGATCAGCGCGGTCGTTCAGCGCCGGGATGTAGTGGAAGCGCTCGCCGCCGGCCTCGGTGAAGATCTCGCGGTTTTCGTCGCCGATCTCCTCGATGGTCTCCAGGCAATCCGCCGAGAAACCGGGGCAGATCACGTCCACCGAGCGCACGCCCTGCCCCGGCAAGGCCTCCAGGGTCTTGTCGGTGTAGGGCTGCAGCCATTCCTCGCGACCGAAGCGCGACTGGAAGGTGACCTGCCACTGGTCGTCGTTCAGGCCCAGCGCCTGCGCCAGCTTGTGCCCGGTGGCGTGGCACAGACAGTGGTAGGGGTCGCCCTGCAGCAGGTAACGCTTGGGGATGCCGTGGAAGGACATCATCAGGCGCTCGGCCTGACCATGCGCCTGCCAGTGCTCGCGCACGCTGTTGGCCAGGGCCTCGATGTAGCCGGGCTGGGCGTCATAGGCGGCGATGAACTGCAGATCGGGCACCCAGCGCCAGCCCTTGAGCACGTCGGCCACGGCATCGAAGGTGGAGCCATTGGTGCTGGCCGAGTACTGCGGGTAAAGCGGCAGGACAACCACACGACGCACGCCTTGGCGGCGCAGTTCGTCCAGGCCGGATTCAATGGACGGGTTGCCATAGCGCATGCCCAGGGCGACCGGGACATCCTCGCCGACCTGCGCGGCCAGGCGCTCGCGCACACCGGCGGCCTGGCGTTTCGAGATCGCCAGCAGCGGCGAGCCCTCGTCGGTCCAGACGGTTGCGTATTTCGCCGCCGAGCGCTTCGGCCGGATATTCAGGATCACGCCGTTCAGAATCAGCCACCAGAGGGGTCGCGGGACCTCGACCACGCGCGGGTCCCAGAGGAACTCCTTCAGGTAGCGCCGCAAGGCGGGCGCGGTGGGTTCGTCCGGCGTCCCCAGGTTGGTCAGCAAAACGCCGACGCCGCGCGCCTGGCCATGGCGATAATCCGCTTCTCCGAAATACTTCATGGGGCTCCTTGCAGGCATGGGGGACGGTGACTCCCTGTCGGAGTCACGGAGCGTCGCTTTGGTTCACACGCCAAGGATACCCGCGGGCACGAGTGGGCGCGCGCCCGGGACGGATCAGACGCTACGACCCCGCAACGGGCTCGTACGCGGGAAGTGCGCCTGCAGGAACTCCATCTGGTCGGCCAGCACGCGCTTGCCCTTGAGGAAGATGTATTCCGCGTGGGTGGGCGTGAACGGGATGGCGAGCAACTGCATCCCGGCTTCTTCCGGCGTGAACCCCGCCTTGTGGTTGTTGCAGCGCTTGCAGGCGGTGACCACGTTGGTCCAGGTGTCTTCGCCGTCCTGGCTGATCGGGGTCACGTGGTCGCGGGACAGATCGCGTTCGGGGAACGCGTGACCGCAGTAGAGGCAAAGGTGGGCATCGCGGCGGAACAGGGTGGTGTTATTGAGCGGGGGGATGTAGTCGTTGAAGCGGGACTTGCGGGTGCCGTGAGTGGCGATGATCGAGTTGACCTCGACCCGTGACTGCAACCCGGTGCGCGCGTTAATGCCGCCGCGCATGCGATATAGCGGGCTGCCACAGGTGTAGGCCACCTGCTCGGTGTAATAGAGGCGCACGGCCTGCTCCAGGCCGATCCACTCTAGCGGCATGCCCGCGGCATCCGTGCGCAGGACCTGATGCTCATTCGGCAACATGACCCCGTCCCGTCTCAAGGAAACACGGATTTGCTCACGCGGCGTACGGGTGAACAAATCCATGCCGCCTTCGATACCCGAAAAACAATAAACAGCCTTCAGGAACAAAGCAATTACAACGCCATGACCCGCGGTATCGTAAGCTCGCCCAACCTGACGGGCCCTGCAACGAGGGTGGACACGGTTTAAGCACGAGGCCGGATCCGCTACACTCGCGGGTCGTTTTTTGTGCGGCACGCCCGAATCACGCGTGCCGCATCCGATTTCACCACCCGCGAGCGCGGCTGATCGTCCCATAGGGAATACGGGAACGCTTGGCCCGGGGAGAGAGCGCATGGCAATCAAATTATCCGTTCCCAGGGAATCCGCCAGTGGCGAGCGCCGCGTGGCCCTGGATCCGTCGGTAGCGGCCAAGTTCAGCGATATGGGCATCACGGTGCAGCTGGAAAAGGGTGCCGGTTCCGAGGCCCATTTTCCGGATGCGGCCTACGAGAAGGCCTCCGTGGTCGACACCGAGACCGCCTACGGCCAGTCGGACCTGATGGTCCGCGTGGCACCGCCGACAGTCGAGGAGATCAACCAGCTGCCGGAAGGCTCGACCGTGGTCAGCCTGTTCCACGCTCACCGCAACCCGGATGTGGTCAAGGCGATGCAGGAGCGCAAGATCCTGAGCTTCGCGATGGAGCTGATCCCGCGCATCTCGCGCGCCCAGAGCATGGACGTGCTGTCCTCGCAGGCGGCCGTGGTCGGCTACAAGGGCGCGATCATGGGCTCCGACCTGTCCTGCCGCTTCTTCCCGATGCTGACCACCGCGGCCGGCACCATCCGCCCGGCCAAGGTCATCGTGATCGGCGCCGGCGTGGCCGGGCTGCAGGCGATTGCCACGGCCAAGCGCCTGGGCGCGATGGTCGAGGCCTATGACGTGCGCTCCGCCACCAAGGAGCAGGTCGAGTCGCTGGGCGCGAAGTTCCTCGATCTCGGCGTCTCCGCCGAGGGCGAGGGCGGCTACGCCCGCGAACTGACCGCGGAAGAGAAAAAGCAGCAGCAGGATGCCCTGGGCGAGTACATCGCCAAGGCCGACGTGCTGATCACCACCGCCGCGATCCCGGGACGCGATGCACCCAAGCTGATCCCCAAGATCATGGTCGAGGGCATGAAGCCGGGTGCGGTCATCATCGACCTGGCGGCCGAAGGTGGCGGCAACTGCGAGCTGAGCAAGCCCGGCGAGACCCACGACCACAAGGGCGTGATCATCCATGCCCCGTTGAACGTGCCCTCGCAGGTCCCGCTGCATGCCTCCGAGATGTATGCCAAGAACCTGCTGAATTTCCTCACGCCGATGATCGCAGAAGGCGGCGAATTCCAGCCCGACTGGGATGACGAGGTCATCGCCAAGAGCGTGCTGACCCGCGATGGCGAGATCGTGCACGAGGCCACCCGCGAGGCCCTGAAGGGAGCTCAATCATGATCATCGAAGGCTTTATCGCGCTGTACATCTTCATGCTCGCGGCCTTCACCGGCTACGAGATCATCTCCAAGGTCCCGGTCATCCTGCATACCCCGCTGATGTCCGGTTCCAACTTCGTCCACGGCATCGTGCTGGTCGGGACCATGGTCGCGCTCGGCCACGCCACGACCCCGCTGGAACAGGCCATCGGCTTTGTCGCCGTGATCCTGGCCGCGGGCAACGCCGTGGGTGGCTATGTCGTCACCGAACGCATGCTGGAGATGTTCAAGACCAGCAAGAAGGACGACAAGAAGGGAGATAACGCATGAGTCTGATTATCAACCTCGCCTACTTTGCGGCGGCGGTCCTGTTCATCGTCGGCCTCAAGCAGATGTCTTCGCCGACCACCGCGCGGCCGGGCATCATGTGGGCCGGCGTGGGGATGGTGCTCGCCACGCTCGTGACCTTCGTGCATCCGGAGGTCTCCGGGGGCGTGAACTACACCCTGATCGTCCTGGGTATCGTCATCGGTGGCGGTCTCGCCTGGTGGAGCGGCAAGAAGGTCGCCATGACCGACATGCCGCAGATGATCGCGCTGTACAACGGCATGGGCGGCGGCGCCGCGGCCGGCATCGGCGCGATCTACCTGCTGCAGGCCACCCCGGAGACCGTCAGCAACACCGGCCTGGCGATCGCCACCACCGGCTCGCTGATCGGTTCGGTCGCCTTCTCCGGTTCGCTGGTGGCCTACGCCAAGCTGCAGGGCCTGATGAAGAAGACCTTCCACTTCCCGGGCCAGCAGGTGGTGAACATCGCCATCTTTGCTATCACCGTGATCCTCGGCTTCATGCTGGCGACCGGCGGCGGCGAGATCGGCTCGGCCACACTGCTGTTGTTCTTCATCCTGTCGCTCGCCTTCGGCATCCTGATGACCCTGCCGATCGGCGGCGCCGACATGCCGGTGGTCATCTCGCTGTACAACGCCCTCACCGGCCTGGCAGTCGGCCTCAAGGGCATCGTGCTCGACAACCCGGCCCTGATGATCGCCGGTATCGTCGTCGGCGCGGCCGGTACGCTGCTCACGCAGCTGATGGCCAAGGCGATGAACCGCCCGATCAAGAACATCCTGTTCAGCCAGTTCGGTGGCAGCAGCGGGGGTGCCGAGGAAGCGATCGAGGGCACCATGAAGGAGATCCAGGCCAACGACGCCGGGATCATGATGGCCTTTGCCGAGAAGGTGATCATCGTGCCGGGCTACGGCATGGCCGTGGCGCAGGCACAGCACAAGATCTGGGAATTCACCCAGCTGCTGCAGAAGCGCGGCGTGGACGTGAAGTTCGCGATCCACCCGGTCGCGGGCCGCATGCCCGGGCACATGAACGTGCTGCTGGCCGAGGCCGGCGTGCCCTACGACATCATCTTCGACCTCGACGAGATCAACGAGGAGTTCAAGACCGCGGATGTCGCCATGGTCATCGGCGCGAACGACGTCGTGAACCCGGTGGCCCGGACCAATCCGGACTCGCCGATCTACGGCATGCCGATCCTCAACGCGGACCAGGCGCACAACGTCATCTGCGTGAAGCGCGGCAAGGGCTCCGGTTTCTCGGGCATCGAGAACCACCTGTTCTATGCCGACAACAACCAGATGTTGTACGGCGACGGCCAGAAGGTGGCCGCCGAACTGGTGGCATCGGTCAAGGCCCTCGGCTAGTCGGCCCGCTCCACTCGCGGGGCCCGGACACCGGGCCCCGCAACCGAAACCCGGCCACCGTTTTGCGGTGCCGGGTTTTTTTGTTGCTCACCCACCGGGCCAGGATTGAAACCCGAAATCTGTACGTTTCCTGTACAAACTACCCACAAGGGCCGGGGTCAAACCCCGGTTAGCACACACAGCGCGCACTCGGTTTCACATAACGATCCTAACTCGCTGTTTTCAATCTATTAAATGGATATGGTCGATTTTTGCCCAATCCAGGTAGCCCTTAGCAGTAACAAGCATTTAGGGATGTTCATACCGATTCACCCACAGAGTTATCCACAGCTTTTGTGGATAACCCCCCCTCCCTCAGTGCGACGGCCACTCCCCCTCCCCGGGGTCCGACACAGTAGACTGTGCGCATGCCTGCCGCGCCCCGAATCGCCTGCATCGCGCTGGATCGCCCTCTGGACCGGCTGTTCGACTACCGCATCCCCGAGGGACTGACGCTTGCACCCGGCCAGCGGGTGCGCGTGCCCTTCGGGCGCGGGTCGACCATCGGGGTCGTGGTCGAGCTGGCATCCACCAGCGAGGTTGCACCCGGCCGCCTGCGTGCGATCCAGGAAGCACCCGAGGCAGAACCGATCCTGGAGCCCCGCCTGCTAGCGCTGCTGCAGTTCGGAGCCCGGTACTACCACCACCCCCTGGGCGAAGCCCTGCTGGGGGCACTTCCCCCGGCCCTGCGCCATGGCGACCCGCTCCCCGCCCTGACCCCGGAGACCCTGTGGCGGATGACACCCGCGGGCAGCCAGGCGCTGGCCGACGGTGACGCCCGCGGGCGACGCCAGCAGGCCGTCCTCCGCGCGCTGGCCCACCCGAATTCCACACCGCATGCCTCACCGGCCCTGGATCGCGCCACCCTGGCCGCCGCCACCGGGCTGCAACTCGCCCCGCGCGAACTGCGCGCGTTTGCGGAACGCGGCTGGCTGGAGGCGATCACGCCCGACCCGAAACAGCCACCGCCCCCGAACACCAGCGACCACACCCTGACCGCCGAACAACGCGCCGCCGTCGACGCCCTGACCCCGGATACCGGCGTACCCCTCCTGCTGGAGGGTGTTACCGGCAGCGGCAAGACCGAGGTCTACCTGCAAATGGCCGAACGCGTGCTGGCACGCGGGCGCCAGGTCCTGTTCCTGATCCCCGAGATCGCCCTGACGCCACAGCTGAGCGCGCGCATCCAGCAGCGCTTCCCCGGGCAGGTCGCCCTCCTCCACTCCGGGCTGTCCGAGGGCGAGCGCCTGCGCGCCTGGGAGTCGGCCCGTCAGGGGCAGCGACGCATCGTCGTCGGCACCCGTTCGGCGCTGTTCACGCCCCTGCCCGATCTCGGCCTGATCATCGTTGACGAGGAGCACGACAGCGCCTTCAAGCAGCAGGACGGCTTTCGCTACAACGCCCGCGACCTGGCCATCAAGCGCGGCCAGCTGGAACAGGCCGCGGTGGTCCTGGGCTCGGCCACGCCGACCCTGGAGACCCTGCATGCGGCGACCACTGGCCGCTACGCCCATGCCCGACTGGCGACGCGCCCGGACGGCTCTCAACCGCCCGCCGTCGAGGCCATCGACACGCGTGTGCACACCCCGGACGAGGGCCTCACCGCCCCGCTTCTGGATGCCATGCAACAGACCCTCGCCGCCGGCCACCAGTGCTTCCTGCTACTGAACCGGCGCGGCTTCGCCCGCGTGCTGGCCTGCGACGCCTGCGGCTGGGTCGCCGAATGCCCGGACTGCGATGCGCGCCTGACCATCCACGCGCACAACCCGCGTGCCGTCTGCCACCTCTGCGGTCACCAGGAACCGCGCCCCCAGCGCTGCCCGCAATGCGGCGAGGCCCTGGCCCAGCGCGGTCTCGGCACCCAGCGCCTGGAACAGGCCCTGGCGCGCCACTACCCGACCACTCCGCTGATCCGCCTGGACCGCGACAGCATCCGCCACAAGGGGGCGCTCGAGGAGGCGCTGGACCGTATCCGCCAGCTGGATGCCGCCATCGTCGTCGGGACCCAGATGCTGGCCAAGGGCCACGACTTCCCGCAGGTCGGACTGGTCGGCGTGATTGACGTCGACCAGGGCCTGTTCAGCGTCGACCTGCGCGCGACCGAAAACACCCTGCAGCTGATCGTGCAGGCCGCCGGGCGCGCCGGACGTGGTTCCGGCGGCGGCCGCGTCCTGCTGCAGACAGGGCATCCGGACCACCCCCTGATCCGCGGCCTGAACGCCGCGGACTACCCGGCGATGGTCGCGCCCCTGCTGGAGGAGCGCGCTGCCGCCGAGATGCCACCCCACGGCCACCTGGCCCTGGTCCGCGTCGAGGCGGGCGATGCCGAGACCACCCGCCGCCACGCCGAGCGCGTCGCCACCCACCTGCGCAACGCGGCTGCCGAAGGCCTGCGCGTGCTCGGCCCGGCCCCCGCACCGCGCCACCGCGTCAATCGCCGCTTCCGCGAACAGATCCTGCTGCAGTCCACCCAGCGCGGCCCACTCCATCTGGCCCTGACCCGCGCCCGCCACGCCTGGCAGACCGACGACCTCCCGCGCGGCACCCGCATCGCCATCGACATCGACCCGGTCTCGCTGGCGTAAACCGCCGCCCGGTTCCCTTCGAGCGCCCCGTACCGGGGCGGCACGACCAGCGCTTCCGGGTTAGAATGCGGCCCTTTTTACCCGACAGATCGAGCTTCCCTTGAAAGACACCCTGACCGAGGCCCTGGCGGCCGCACTGGAGACCCTGGTGGCCGAAGGCCGCGTACCCGCCGACCACGGTGTCGAGGTGCAGGTCACGCGTGCGCGCGACCGCGAACACGGCGACTTCGCCGCCAACCTGGCGATGCAGCTCGCGCGCCCGGCGAAATCCAAGCCACGCGATCTGGCCGAGGCCCTGTGTTCGGCCATGCCCGAGGTGCCCGGCCTCGCCGGCACCGAGATCGCCGGCCCCGGTTTCATCAACTTCCGCCTGGCCGCGGATGCCCGCACGCTGGTGCTGGGCCGCGTCGCGACCCAAGGTGACGACTTCGGCCGCTCCAGCGTAGGCGGCGGACGCCCGGTGCAGGTGGAATTCGTCTCTGCCAATCCCACCGGGCCGCTGCATGTCGGCCATGGCCGCGGCGCGGCCTTCGGCGCCACGGTAGCCGACCTGCTGGATTTCTGCGGCTTCGATGTCACCCGCGAGTACTACGTGAACGACGCCGGGCGGCAGATGAACATCCTCGCCGCCAGTGTGTGGCTACGCTACCTGGAGCAGCACGGCGTACAGGTGCCGTTCCCGGCCAACGGCTACAAGGGCGACTACATCCACCCGGTCGCCGACACCCTGACCGCGCAGATCGGCGAACAGGGCGTGCACCCGGCCGAGTCCGTCACCCGCGACCTCCCGGCGGACGAGCCGGACGGCGGTGACAAGGAAACCTTCATCGACGCGGTGATCGCCCGCGCCCGCGAACTGCTGGGCGAGACGCTCTACCGCAAGGTGTTCGACTGCGGCCTGAACGCGATCCTCGATGACATCCGCGACGACCTGCGCGAGTTCGGCGTCGAGTACCAGTGCTGGTTCTCCGAACGCAGCCTGGCCGACTCCGGCGCGATCGACGCCGCGGTGAAGGACCTGCAGGGGCGCGGCGCGCTGTACGAGCAGGACGGGGCCCTCTGGTTCCGCTCTACCGACTACGGCGACGACAAGGACCGCGTGGTGCGCCGCGAGAACGGCGACTACACCTACTTCGCCTCCGACATCGCCTACCACCGCGAGAAGTTCCAGCGCGGCTTCGAGCGCGTGATCAACATCTGGGGCGCTGACCACCACGGCTACGTCCCGCGCGTGCGCGCCGCGCTGCAGGCCCTGGGCCTGGACCCCGGCCGCCTCGACGTGCTGCTGGTGCAGTTCGCGATCCTCTATCGCGGTGGCGAGCGCCTGCCCATGTCCACCCGCGCCGGACAGTTCGTGACCCTGCGCGAACTGCGCGACGAGGTCGGCTCGGATGCCGCGCGCTTCTTCTACGTGCAGCGCCGCTGCGACCAGCACCTGGACTTCGACCTCGACCTCGCCAAGTCGCAGTCCAACGACAACCCGATGTACTACATCCAGTACGCGCACGCGCGCATCGCCAGCGTGCTGCGCACCGCTGCCGAGCGCGGGCATGCCCCGGCCGCCGCCGACGCCGCAGGCCTCAGCACGCGCCTGACCGAACCGCAGGAGGATGACCTGCTGGATCGCCTGGACCGTTTCCCGGAGGTGATCGCGGCGGCCGCCGAGGCCTGCGAACCGCACCAGATCGCCCAGTACCTGCGCGAGCTGGCCGCCGGCTTCCACGCCTACTACAACGCGGTACCCTTCCTCAACGCGGACGACCCCGACGTGATCGGTGCGCGTCTCGCGCTGCTGACCGGCGCCAGGCAGGTGCTGCACAACGGCCTGCGCCTGCTGGGCGTGACCGCCCCGGAACGGATGTAGACCATGGCCCAGGCGCGCAAGACCCGTCGCAAGTCCGCCCCGCGGAAGGCCTCGCGGCCGATCCCCGGCTGGGTATGGATGTTGCTCGGCCTGCTGATCGGCCTGGGGCTTGCCGCCGTGCTGTACCTGCAGGGTGCCGACCGCTCGCCGGATCTGGGCGCGCTGTTCGGTGACCCGGATCCCGCGACCGAGACGGCCGCCCCGACCCCGGCACCGGTGGAGCGGGACACCGTTCCCTCGGACGACGAGCCCCGCTTCCGCTACTACGAGCTGCTGCCCGAGGACGAGATCCGGGTGCCGGAGTCCGAGCGCGACGCGCCCGCCCCGGCTGTGCCACCGGCCGCATCGCCCAGTGAAGGCGATCCGGTCGTCCTGCAGACCGGCTCGTTCCGCCGCTTTGCCCAGGCCGACGAGATGAAGGCACGACTGACCCTGCTCGGTCTGGACCCGAAAGTGCACGAGGTCGAGATCCAGGGCGAGACCTGGTACCGCGTCTACCTCGGCCCGTTCAGTGACGAGGACCGCGTGCGCCAGGCGCTGGACCGCCTGCGCACGGAGAATATCGAGGCCCTGCGTCTGCGCTACCAGGGCTGAGCGTGAAACCGGCCCCCGCACCGGATCTCGACGCCCTCGCGGCCCGCATCGAGGCGTTGCCCTCCGGCGGCGAACGCAAGGACCTCGCGGACCTGCTGCGCCGGGCCCGCCAGCGCCAGCGGCGCGGGCAGCCGTGCGACCGCATGGCCCGCACCCTCGCCGAACGCCTGGCCACCACCGAGGGGAGCGCCCCCCAGGTAGGCAGCGACGAGCGCGCCCGCCTGCGCCCGCAACCCGTCTACGCCGGCGACCTGCCGATCCACGCCGAGCGCGAACGCATCGTCGCCGCCATCCGCGAGCACCCGGTACTCGTGCTGTGCGGCGAGACCGGCTCCGGCAAGACCACCCAGCTGCCCAAGCTGTGCCTGGAGGCCGGGCGCGGCGAGACCGGGCTGATCGGTCACACCCAGCCGCGCCGGATCGCCGCGCGCTCGGTGGCCAGCCGCATCGCCGAGGAACTGGGCACCACCCTGGGCGGCAACCGGGACTCCACGGTCGGCTTCAAGGTGCGTTTCTCCGACCAGACCGGACCAAACAACTGGATCAAGCTGATGACCGACGGCATCCTGCTGGCGGAAATGGCGCATGACCCGGAGCTGCGCGCCTACGACACCATCATCGTCGACGAGGCGCACGAACGCAGCCTGAACATCGACTTCCTGATGGGCGTGCTCAAACGCCTGTCGCACAAGCGCCCCGAGCTGCGCATCATCATCACCTCGGCCACCCTCGACCCCGAACGGCTGTCGGCGTTCTTCGACGACGCCCCGATCCTGACGGTGGCAGGACGCACCTATCCGGTGGAGGTCCGCTACCGGCCGATCGAGCCGGAGGATGCTGGAGACGAGAGCGACGAGCAGGGGCGTGGTGAACGCGACCTGTTCGACGGCATCCGCGACGCGGTGGCCGAGTGCGAGCGCGCCGGGCCCGGCGACGTACTGGTATTCCTGCCCGGCGAACGCGAGATCCGCGACGCCCACCAGGCCCTGCGCGGCCAGGTCCGCGCCGACACCGAGATCCTGGCGCTCTACGCACGCCTGTCCGCGCGCGAGCAGTCGCGGGTATTCCAGTCACACAGCGGCCGTCGCATCGTGCTCGCGACCAACGTCGCCGAGACCGCGCTGACCGTGCCCGGCATCCGCTTCGTGATCGACTCGGGGCTCGCGCGCATCTCGCGCTACTCCTGGCGCTCGCGGGTGCAGCGCCTGAGCCTGGAGGCCATCTCGCAGGCCGCCTGTAACCAGCGCGCCGGGCGCTGCGGCCGGCTGGGCCCCGGCATCTGCATCCGGCTGTTCGCGGAAGACGACTTCAACCTGCGCCCGCCCTTCACCGACCCGGAGATCCAGCGCTCTAACCTCGCCTCGGTAATCCTGCAGATGGCCGCGCTCAAGCTCGGCCAGCCGCGCCAGTTCCCGTTCCTCGACCCGCCCGACCCGCGCCTGGTCAAGGATGGCTACCACCTGCTGGACGAATTGGGCGCGGTAGACGAGCGTGGCCGGATCACCCGGCGCGGGCGGCAACTCGCGCGCATGCCCATCGACCCGCGCCACGCGGCGATGCTGCTGGCCGGTACCGAGCACGACTGTGTCACCGAAACCGCCACCATCGCCGCGTCCCTGTCGCTGCAGGACCCGCGCGAGCGCCCGGCCGAGGCCACCCAGGCGGCGGACCAGGCCCACCGCGAGTTCCAGGTCGAGGGGTCCGACTTCATGGGCATGCTGCGGCTGTGGGACGCCTGGCACACCGCCCGCGAGGACCTTGGGTCCAGTGCCCTGAAGCGCTGGTGCCGCGAGCACTTCCTGAACTTTCTGCGCATGCGCGAATGGCAGGAGCTGCGCGTGCAACTCCTGCGCCTGGCGCGCGAGATGGACCTGCACCCGAACCACCAACCGGCGGACGCCGAGGCGGTGCACCGGGCGCTGCTGACCGGGCTGGTCAGTCAGGTCGGGCAGAAGACCGAACGCGGCGACTACCTGGGCGCGCGCAACCGCCGCTTCCAGATCCACCCCGCCTCGGTGCTGGCGAAGAAGAAGCCGGCCTGGGTGATGAGCGCGGAGATCGCCGAGACCACGCGTGTCTACGCCCGCGACAACGCACGCATCGAGCCCGACTGGATCCTGACCGCCGCCCCGCATCTGCTTAAGCACCACATCTTCGAGCCGCACTTCCAGGGCCGCAGCGGACGCGTCGGGGCCTTCGACCGCATCACCCTGTACGGCCTGGTCGTGGCACCGAAAAAGCCAGTGGACTTCGCCAAGCACGACCCGGCCGAGGCACGGCGCATCCTGATCCGCGAGGGCCTGGTCGGTGGCGAGCTGCGCTCGCGCTCCAACGGCGTGCGCGCCAACCGCGAGGCGGTGGCCGAGATCGCCGAACAGGAGGCGCGCGGGCGCCGCCGCGATCTGCTGGTGGAAGAGGAGCGCCTGTTCGACTTCTACGACGCCCGTCTGCCGGCCGAGATCACCGACGGCACGAGCTTCGAGATCTGGGCGCGCAAGACCGAAAAACACGATCCGGAGGCGCTGAAGATCGACCGCGCCGAGCTCCTGAACGAGCCAGAGGCCACGCTCCCGGAAGGCGCCTATCCCGACCATCTGGAGCTCGAGGGGCTGCGCCTGCCACTGGCCTACCGCTTCGAACCCGGCCAGCCGGACGACGGCGTGACCGTCACCATCCCCATCGCCGCGCTGAACGCGGTGCCCGACTGGCTGGGCGACTGGCTGGTGCCGGGGCTGCTGGAGGATCGCGTGACCGCCCTGCTGCGGAGCCTGCCGAAGGCCCTGCGCCGCCAGTTCGTGCCCGCCCCGGACTTCGCCCAGGCCGCCCTGGCCCGCATCGAACACCGCCAGGGCCCATTGATTCCCGCACTGGCCGCAGCCCTGCGCGCCATGACCGGCACTGACATCCCGCTGGATGCCTGGCGCCCGGAGACCCTGGAGCCGCACCTGGTCATGCGCTTTCGCATCCTCGACCCGGACGGGAAGGAAGAGACCAGCGGCCGCGACCTGCCCGCGCTCAAGGCACGGCTAGGCGGGAGCGCCGAGGCCCACTTCGATGCCAGCCGCCCGGACGAGATCACCCGCGAGGGCATCACCGAATGGGATTTCGGTGCGCTGCCGGAGAGTGTCGAATTCGACCACCAGGGGGCACAGCTGCGGGCCTTCCCGATCCTGGTCGATCGCGGCGATTCCGTCTCGCTGGAGCTGGAACCCGACCCGGCCAAGGCCGAACGCGCCCACCGCGCGGGCCTGCGCCGGCTGTACCTGCTCGGCGCCCGCAAGACCGCGCGCGATCTGCGCCGCCAGCTCCCGGAGATCGAACGCGCCTGCCTGAATTACTCGACGCTGGGCAGCTGCGAGGCCCTGCGCGACCAGATCCTGGAGGCCGCTGCGGACCGCGTGTTCCTGGCCGAGCCCTGGCCACGCGCCGCCGAGGCGTTCGCCCAACGCCTCAACGAATCCCTGCCGGCGTTCTCGCCCACCGTAATGGAGCTCTCGCGCCTGACCGCCGAGATCCTGCGCCGCTGGCACGACCTGCGCACCCGGCTGCAGGGCGACCTGCCGCTATCCTGGATCGAGGCCGCGCGCGACATCCGCGGGCAGCTGGACGCGCTGGTCCCGGCGGACTTCCTGCTGTGCATCCCGCATGATGTCCTGCCGGAACTGCCGCGCTACCTCGAGGCGATCGACAAGCGCCTGGAGCGCTTGAGCCAGGCCCCGGACAAGGACCGCGCCCGCCGCGTCGCCGTGGAGCCGCTGTGGCAGCAGGCGCAGGAACTGATCGCCCGCGCCCCGGACCACCCGGACGTCCTCGCCTTTCGCTACCGCATCGAGGAATTCCGCGTCTCGCAGTTCGCCCAGGAACTGGGCACCCGCGAGAAGGTTTCGCCCAAACGCCTGGAACGCGAATACGCGACACTGATCCAACGACTGGCCAGTGGCACATGAGCCACGACAACGGAAGGACCAACGGATGCGCGTAGCGGTCATCGGCGCCGGGGTGATCGGTGTCACCACAGCCTGGTACCTGCAGGAGGCCGGAGCCGAGGTCGTGCTGCTGGACGCCGCTGCGGCGCCGGCCAGCGGATCCAGTTTCGCCAATGGCGGCATGCTGCATGCCAGCCATGCCGAACCCTGGAACGCCCCGGGCGTGGGTCTCGACCTGCTGCGCTATCTCGGGCGCCGCGATTCGCCACTGCTGGTGCGCCCGCACGCCATACCGGGGCTGATCGGCTGGGGCCTGCGCTTTCTCGGCAACAGCCGCCGCGCGCGCTTCGAGGAACACACCCGGCTCAATGCGCGCCTGGCGGCCTTCTCCCTGAAGGAGATCGACCGCCTGCAGCGCGAGCTGGCACCCGAGGGGCTGGACTTCGACTTCCGCCGCAGCGGCATCCTCAAGCTATTCCAGGACCCGACCAGCCAGGCCCGCAATCGCACCGCCAGCGAGGACATGGCGGACGCCGGCGTGCGCTTCGAGGACTGGACCGTGGAACGCATCATCGCCGAAGAGCCGGCGCTGGCCCCCGTGCGCGATCAATTGTGCGGCGGGCTCTACTTTCCCGACGATGCCATCGGCGATGCCGCGCGCTTTACCGCGGGCCTGCTGGCCATCGCCCGCCGCCGCGGACTGACCTATTGCCCGGGCGTGGCGGTGCGCCGCCTGCGCACCTTCCGCGGCCGCCTCAATGCACTGGAGACCTCGGAAGGCCCGATCGCCGCGGATGCCTGTGTCGTTGCCAACGGCTACCACGCGCCCGATCTGCTGCGCCCACTCGGGATCCGGCTGCCCGTGGCACCGGTCAAGGGCTACTCGCTGACCCTGCCGATGAACGCCGGAACCCGGATTCACCTGCCGCTGATCGACGACGCCAACAAGGTCGTGATGACCCCGCTGGGCGATCGCCTGCGCCTGGCCGGCACCGCGGAGTTCGCGGGTCGCGACGGCAGCCTGAACCCGCAACGGGCCGCCAGCGTACTGGATCATTGCCGGCGCACCCTGGCCAGCCTGCCCGAGCAAATGGATGCCGAGACCATGGCCCCGTGGACCGGCCTGCGCCCGATGAGCGCACGCGGCACCCCGATCCTCGGGGCGACCGCGGTACCCGGCCTTTACCTCAATACCGGATCCGGCCACCTCGGCTGGACCTTCGCCTGCGGCGCGGCCGCGCTGGTGCGCGACAGCGTGCTGGGCGAGCCCCCAGCGTTGCCGATGGAGGGCCTGACACTCTGATTTCGAACGGTTTGGGGAGCGACACGCCCTGGTCGATGCGTTTCGCTACGCTCAACACATCCTACGGTGCACGATGCCAAGCGGCGGGGTGCCATTAGGGATCCTCGTAGGATGCGTTGAGCACCGCGAAACGCATCATGGAGCAACCCCCGACCCCGCCCGCACCGGCTTCAGGACGCGGAAAAAACCATGCGGATGCGCGCGCCGTGGAGCTCCGGGGCCTGCTCAATGAACAGCGTCCCGCCGTGGTCGGTCACCAGGGTGTGGATGATGCTGAGACCGAGCCCCTGACCCTCACCGCGGCCGTCATCCTGGCCGCCGCGGGTATCGGCGCGCTGCCCGCGCTCCAGCACCCGGGCACGATCGGCCGGCGGGATGCCGGGGCCGTCATCGTCGATGATCAGCATCACCTCGCCGGGCTGGCAGCGAGTGGTAATGCGCACCCGCGTGGTCGCATGGCGGATGGCATTGTCCAGGGTATTGCCGAGGAGCTCGAAGATCGCCCCGCTGTCCATGCGCAGGACGCAGCCCGCAGCCAGATCGGTCTCCAGCGCCACCCCTTCCTGGGCCGCAAGCCGTCCCAATGCCTGTCCGGTACGCTCGATGATCGGCCCCAGCGGCTCGGCAGCCTGGAACGGGGCCGGCCCAAGCCGCTGGGCCTGGTTGAGCTGATGCTGGACAATGCCCTGCAGCCGGTCGACCTGGCGCTGCATGTCGTCATTATCCGGTCGCGCGCTCTCGAGGTTCAGGCGCAGGGCGGAGATCGGGGTCTTCAGGCTGTGAGCCAGGTCCGCGAGGGCATTTTGCTGGCGCGCCAGGCGGGCGCGTTCGAACTCGACCAGGTCGTTGATGCTGCCGGTCAGGGCGCGGACCTCGGTGGGATAATCGCCCGCCAGATGCGCATGGTCGCCGTGGCGCAGGGCATCGAGGTCACGCCGGACCTGGCGCAGCGGGCGCAAGCCCCAGAACCACAACGCCAGCGAGAGGACCAGGATCATGGAGAGGGTCATGGTCATCAGCCCCTGCCAGAGGCTAGTGCGGTACTGCTCGACCTGTTCGCTGAAGGCCTCGCGGTCCTCCAGCATCTGGAAGGTCAGGCCGACCTGACCGCCGTCCAGCTCCCACTGCACCGGCAGGCTGAAGCTGAAGTACTCGTCTTCCGTCCAGCCGCGCAGGGAGACGCCGACCGCGGACGGCGAGCGCCACAGGGTCTGCCCCTCCTCGCCCAGGATGCGCGCGTAGAGCCCGCTGACTGGCAACTGCAGCCGGCTCTCGGGGAGCATCTCGGGGACGCGCACATCGGCCGGGCCGACCACTTCGGCCAGCCCCATCAGCAGCAGGACTTGCGCCTCGAGGCGGGTTTCTACCGCATCCGCCGCATTGTCGCGGAAGGCGGCCTCCAGCACCCAGGCGGTCAGCAACGAGAAGATCAGCACGGTGATCGCCGTGACCCCCGCCAAGCGCAGGACCAGACTCCCACGCAGCTTGCGCAGGGCCGCTGTCATGCGGACCCGGCAGCCTCGCGGCAGGTCATCGAGGGCTGTCCGACTCGTTTTCCGGCACGGCGTCGGGTTCGCGGGCGAAGCGGTAGCCGCGTCCGCGCAGGGTCTCGATCAAGCCCAGGCTGCCGTCGGCATCCAGCTTGCGCCGCAGGCGCCCGATCAGGACCTCGATCACGTTGCTTTCGCGGTCCTCGTCGTGATCGTAGAGGTAGTCCGCCAGCGCATCCTTGCTGAGCACCCGGCCCGGCTGGCGGACCAATGTCATCAGCAGGCGGTATTCGAATGTGGTCAGGGTGACCGGCTCGCCATTCAGCCAGACCTCGTCACCCGCGGTGTCGATCACCAGCGGCCCGAACGCCAGCCGCTCCTGGCCCGACTGCAGGCTGCGGCGTGCCAGGGCGCGCAGCCGCGCCAGCAATTCCTCGATGTGGAACGGCTTGGCCAGGTAGTCGTCGGCCCCGGCCTCCAGGCCCTCGACCTTGTCCTGCCAGCGGTCGCGCGCGGTCAGGATCAGGATCGGCAGGCGCGGCTTGGACTCGCGCGCCTTGCGGATTACGTCCAGCCCATCCATGCCCGGCAGGCCCAGATCCACCACCGCGATGTCGCAGTGGTACTCGGTCAGCAGGTAAAGCCCGGTCTCGCCGTCCGAGGCGGTATCCACGCGGCAGCCACTGCGGTCCAACTCGTCGCCAATCTGGTTGCGCAGCGCGACGTCGTCTTCAATCAGTACCACGCGCAGGTTCATTCCGGGAGCTCCACTTCGGTGCCTTCCTCGATCCGGAGGGTACGCACTTGTTGATCATTGGTCAGGATACGGATGATGAACAGACGCGCCCCGAACTGGCTCACATCCTCGCGCGCGTGGAGCACCCGGCCCGGGTAGTGCGCCTCGATCTGGGCAACGGCCTCGTCGAGATCCCAGACGGCGGCCTCGGGGTCATCCGTGTTGAACTGGCCTTGCGCCGGAAGCGCCACGAACAGCAGCGTCGCCAGCACCAGTGCGTGGCCCGCGCGGGGCCGCGTCAGGTCCCGCCCGCGGTATCCGGGCTGGAGATCCGGCGTGGGTCGCATATCGGTGCATTCTCCGGACGCGTGCGTGGGCAGATGTTGAAGATACAAGGGTATCGGCCTAGCCTGAACGATATCTGAAACCGACTGGAACCGTCATGCACGACGCCACTGCCGAACAACCCGAAGTCCCACTGGAAGAACAGGCCGGCCCGCTGCCGTGGAAAGACCTGATGCCGCATTTCGCGCGCGGCGTGGTGATCCGCGTGGCGCCGGAGCTGGATCTGATCGAGGTCGCCCGCGCCATCCGCGACGATGCGACCCATCAGGTCAGCGAATGGCTGGCCAACGACCAGGTCGCGCGGGCCTCGGATGACGATGCCCGCCGCTGGGCCGCGAACGACCCGATCTTCACTGCGATCGTGGCCGCCCCCTGGGTCCTGGCCCAGGAACGGACGCCGGCCCACTAGATGGCCATCTCCCTCGGCATCACCGGCGAGACGATGGAGCGGTTAATCCAGGCCGCGCGGGAATTCCATGCCAAAGAGGATGTGGTCTTCCCGGATACCGGAAGCGAGGGTAGCGACAATGACTGGGCGATGCAGATCCTGGCTGATCACGCCAGCGACCTGACCCTGCAGGAACTGGAGGGCACGCTGCGCGACCTGGGTCCGGACCAACAGGCGGAGCTGCAGGCCCTCAGCACCCTGGGGCGCGGGGATTACACGGCAGCAGACTGGGAGAGCGCCCTGCAAGAGGCGCAGGATGACTGGAGCCCGGACACCGTGAACTGGCTGCTGACCAATCCGCTGATCGCCGACGAATGGGCCGCGGGGCTGGAACAGATCGAGCGCGAGGCGTAACCCCCGTTCCCGTTGGCTATTCCAGCTCTTCGGGGTCAAAGCGCACCGCAATACCCCCGTCCATCACCCGCACCACCTGGGCCTTGACCCGCGGCGCCGCGCCGCCATCCCCCAGCATGCCGAATACCTGCAGCATCAGTTCGTCGTCCGAGGCGAGCTTCATCAGGTGCCCCACGCAGGCATTTTCCGGGTCTTCCCACTCGAGGAAGGCCCCCCCGCCGGAGATATCGTTCGTGGTCAGGGTGACCGTATCCCCGCTCTCGCACTCGGCCACGACCTCGACCGTCATCGGGATCCTTGGATGACGACGTCGTTCTCCTGTCATGGCACTCCTCCTGGCGGCATATGCCTTTGCAATGCATCGAAAAGGCGTTTTTTCTGTGCTATACGAGGTTCATGATCGTTGGTTTTCGCGATCAGGCGCAACTACCGGGCTCGAACCCGGTGGCGTAATCACAACCCGGATCTTCACACCGGGCCAAAGGATGAAGACAGTACTTCACAGCTGTCGCTCGCTAAAAGCCACTTCTTACGGAGGAGTCCGTTTCAATGAAGAAATCGCACTTGTACCTGGTGGGGCTTGCCGCCTCGCTGGCGATGGCGGGCACTGCTACCCAGGCCCTTGCCGACGACGAAATCACCCGGGGCCAGCTGATGGCCGCGTCCTGCAAGGCCTGCCACAACGCAGCCGCTGCAGACGACGGCGTACCGGAACTGAACCGCATTCCCGCTGAAGTCATCGAGAGCCAAATGAAGGCATTCCGCGACGGTGACCGCGACGCGACGATCATGGATCGTCACGCCAAGGGCTACACCGACGAGGAAATCGAATCGATGGCCGGCTACTTCAGCCGCTTCTGATCAGGGGGAAACGAATCATGCATGACTTTAATCGACGTAATTTCCTGAAGGTCGCGGGCATCAGCAGCGCCGCGGCCCTCACCGGTATCGGCTGTGCCGCCAATGGCATGCGCGGGGCCGAAAAGGCCCACATCGTGGTCGTCGGCGGCGGCTCCGGCGGCGCGACCACCGCGAAATACATCAAGCAGTTCTCGCCCGACATGCGCGTAACGCTGATCGAGCCCAACGCCACCTACTACACCTGCTACGGCAGTAACTGGGTGATCGGCGGCTTCGCCGGCATGGACGACATCGCCCAGGGCTACGACACCCTGCGCGATGAATACGGCATCGAAATCATCGAGGACCGGGTCACCGCGGTGGACGCCGATGCGCGCAGCGTGCGCCTGAGCGGAGGCGACCGCGTGAGCTACGACAAGCTCGTGATGTCCCCGGGCATCGACTTCCGCTACGACGACATGCCGGGCATCTCCGAGTCCGATGCCGAGCGCATCCCGCATGCCTGGAAGGCCGGTTCGCAGACCGAACTGCTGCGCTCCCAGCTGCAGGACATGCCGAACGGCGGCGTATTCGTCATGGTCGCCCCGCCCAACCCGTTCCGCTGCCCGCCGGGGCCGTACGAACGGGTATCCCTGGTCGCGAACTACTTCAAGCAGGAGAAGCCACGTTCCAAGATCATCATCCTCGACCCGAAGGATGGCTTCTCCAAGCAAGGCCTGTTCGAGGAAGGCTGGGCCGAGCATTATGGCGACATGATCGAGTGGCGGGCCGGCTCATCGGGCGGGCGCGCCGAGGAGATCGACGTCTCCAACATGACCGTACTGGCCGACAGCGGTTTCGAACGCGTCCGCGCCGACGTGCTGAACTTCATCCCGGCCCAGCGCGCCGGTCAGATCGCCCATGACGTCGGCCTGACCAACGACGAAGGCTGGGTGCCGGTCGACCAGCTGACCTTCAAGTCGGAGATGGACGACAACATCTACGTCCTGGGGGATGCCAGCGTGGCGGGCGCCATGCCGAAGTCCGGCCACTCGGCCAACAACCAGGGCAAGATCGTGGCGGCCGCCATCGTCCGCGAACTGGCGGGGCAGGAGCCCATCAACCCCTCGTCCGCCAACACCTGCTACAGCCTGGTGACCCCCGATTACGCGGTCAGCGTAGCCGCGGTCTACCAGTACCAGGACGGTGCGATGGCCGGGGTATCCGGTGCCGGTGGGGTCAGCCCGTCGGGTGCCAGCACCAGCTTCCGTCGCCGCGAGGCGGAATACACCCGCGCCTGGTACAACGGCATCACCAGCGACATCTGGGGCTAAGCTCCAGCGTTCCACTATGGAACACACTCAAACGGCGCCTCCGGGCGCCGTTTTTTGTTGGCCACCACGAAGTACACAAAGAAGGGCGATTTGCACCACAGAGGTCACGGATGAAACCGGGGATAACATACAAGAAGGGTAGGATGCCGATGAGCACAGCGAATCGCATCGGTTCCGCGGAACTGCCACCCCCTGATGCGTTTCGCAACGCTCAACGCATCCTACTCGCCTGACAACCGCCTGATCCCTGCCCGTCTTCGTGCCTTCATCCGCTTCGTGGTGAATACACCCGGGTCAGGCGTTGAGGTCGGGGATCAGGCGGCTGCGCAGGCGCTGGATAGAGTCCTTCAACTGCAGCTTGCGCTTCTTCAGGCGCTGGATGGCGAAGATGTCCGGTGCGGCCTGCTCGTGCATCACGCCGATCGCGGAATCCAGAGCCCGGTGCTCGGCCTCCAGCTCGGCCAGGCGTGCGCGAATCTGACTCTCGGTTTCCAAGCCGTCCCCCAGTGGTCCCGTGAAGTGGTGGCCGTATACCGGGAGACACCCCGCGTGGCCATTCGGATCATCAAACCCGTATGATCGCAGACCGTCCCCGGTGGGACCATAGCGAATACCCTGCATCCGGAGCCCCCGATGGCGATCCACAACACGCCGCTGACCATTCAGACCCCGCGCGGCGCCCGCCTCGGCGGCGTGATCGTCGCGCCCGAGCCCGATGCCCTCCGCGGCCAGGCCTGCATTGCCCACTGTTTCGCCTGCTCCAAGGACTTCCCCGCCACGGTGCGCCTGGCGCGCGCCCTGGCCGCGGAAGGCATCGCCACCCTGCGCTTCGACTTCATGGGGCTGGGCGACTCCGAAGGGGAGTTTCGCGACAGCACGCTTGCGACCTACTGCGAGGATCTGCACTCCGCCATCGAGGCGCTGGAGACCTACACGGGGCGGCATACCAACCTGCTGATCGGCCATAGCTTCGGCGGCGCCATGGCGATCTATGTGGGGGCGCAGCGCGAGTCACTGGACGGCATCGTGACCATCGCCGCCCCCAGCCGCCCCGGCCATGTCGCCCACCTGTTCGGCGATACCGCGGAGGAGATTCGGCGCGAGGGTTCGGCCCGCATCAGCATCGGCGGGCGCCCGGTGGAAATCGGCCACGCCTTTATCGAGTCGATCGAGGAGCCGACCCTGGATGCCGCACTGGAGACCCTGGAGCAGCCACTCCTGCTGCTGCATGCACCGGGCGACACCGTGGTCAGCGTCGACCACGCCCGCAAGATTTTCCAGCAGGCCCATCACCCGAAGAGCTTCGTCGCCCTGCACCAGACCGACCACCTGCTCTCGCGCCCGGAACACACCCGCTATGTCGCCGGCCTGATCCGCGCCTGGTCGGCGAACCTGCTGGACTAGCACCGGGGCCCGCACCGGGGGCTTGATACTCGCAGGAGCGTGCTTGCACGCGAAGCCCCTGCCCACTTCCGACTTTGGCAGGGGCTTCGCGTGCAAGCACGCTCCTACATATCCGGGGACCTACCAGTAGTTCTCGGTCGTGATCTGCCCCGGCTTGCGTCGGCGGTTCTTCTCCAGGCCGCGCTCGCGCAGGATCGCGGCGGTATCCTTCACCATGTCCGGGTTGCCGCACAGCATGACCTGGGAGTGCTCCGGCGTGATCTTCAGGCCCGCGTGATGCTCCAGGCGGCCCTCGGCAATCGCGGCCGGTACCCGGCCCTCGAGCCCACCCGGGAACGGCTCGCGGCTGACAAACGGGATGTACTGGAACCGCTTCGCATCACGTTCCTGGAACTGCCGGATCGTGTCCTGATAGGTCAGTTCTTCGGCCTTGCGCGCCGCGTGGATCAGGCGGATGTTCTCGAAGCGTTCCCAGGGGGTATCGGTCTTCAGCATGGACAGGAACGGCCCCAGCGCAGTGCCCGTGGAGAGCAGCCACAGGTCGCGGCTGTCCGGCAGCTCGTCCAGGGTAAAAAAGCCGTTCGCCCGCGGCATCAGCTCCACCGTGTCGCCCGGCTCCAACTGCACCAGGCGGTTGGACAGCGGTCCATCCGGAACGGTGATCAGGTAGAAGTCCAGCGGCGTTTCGCCCGGGGCATTCACGTAGGAGTACGGCCGCGCCACCGGCTCGCCGTCGATCTCCAGACGCAAGCGGTTGAACTGCCCGGCCTTGAACGGCTCGACTTCGGCATCCACGCGCAACGAGAACAGTCGATCCGTCCACTGCTTGCGCTCCTGTACGACACCGGTCACCCAGCCCATATTCCTTACTCCATTGCTCGGGTATTATCTCGAAGAGTGCTGGCGGGGCCGGAAGGTTTCAAGCACCCCCGGCCAACGCCGTATAATTGTCGCAAATCCGAACACTGGAGCAGTCATGGCCCGCACCCCCTCGCAGATGATCGAACTCGGCACCGAGGCACCCCGCTTTTCCCTTCCGGACGTCGTCTCCGGCGAGACCATCAGCCTCGACAGCTTCCCCGACGCGAAAGGCTACATCATCGCCTTTATCTGCAATCACTGCCCGTTCGTGCAGCTCATCCGTCACGAGTTCGCCCGCTACGGCCGCGAATACTCCACCAAGGGCATCGCGGTCATCGCGATCAACTCCAACGACATCCAGGCCGTGCCGGACGACGCCCCGGACAAGATGAAGGACGACGCCCGCCGCTTCGGCTACAACTTCCCCTACTGCCTGGACGAGGACCAGTCCGTCGCCAAGGCCTATCACGCCGCCTGCACCCCGGACTTCTATCTGTTCGACGCCGAACGCAAGCTCTACTATCGCGGCCAGTTCGACGAGACCCGCCCGGGATCCGACGTCCCGGTGACCGGACGTGACCTGCGCGCCGCCAGCGACGCACTCCTGGCCGGCAAGCCGGCACCCGAGCCCCAGCACCCGAGCCTCGGCTGCAACATCAAGTGGCGCCCGGGAAACGAGCCCGACTACTTCAGCTGAACCGGGCACTCCTGTTCAAACAAGGCTTTGTGGGAACAGCCCTGTGGGAGCGAGCCTGCCCGCGAATGCCCCTGCCCGCGCCCAATCCTGGCCGGAGCATTCGCCCGCGGGCCATCCCCAACAAGCCCCTCGCCGCGCCGTATACTGACCCCATCTATTTTCCGGGGAGCGCCGCATGCCGCCCAATAACGTAATCGACGGCCCGCGAGTCTCAACATGGCGCTGCCCCTCCTGCCAGGAGTCGGTCCCGCGCCTGCTTCCGAACGGCAAGACCAACCGCATCCCGGTCGCCCCGGAACGCATGGCGCTGCCAGACGGAACTGTGCGTCAAGCCTGTGCGCGCGTGCAGGGCCTGCGTGCACCGGAAATCTGCTATGCCTGTGACCAGGCCTATCAGGAGCTGTTGGGCACACTGGTGCGCCCCCCCGCCGAGCTGGGCGATGCCCGCGGCGACCCCGGGCTGAACGACACCGGCCTCATCGGCGCCCTGCTGCCCATCGCCGACCAGGGTACGCAGATCCTCATCTTCAACGTGATCAACGAGGAACTGCGCTGCACCGAGATCGAGCGCCTGATCAGCTTCAACCCCGACCGCCTCACCTACCCCGGCTCACGCGGCGCCATCGCCCCGCGCATCTGGGCGCTCTACGAAGACCACCTGGCCCAGCTCCACGCCCGCGCACCCGTCCCCTACCACCCCGAGTAGAAGCACCTCAGCCCCCGGTGGAGCCTCCCCACGACGGATTGATGAGTACGTCATCGCGAGACGCGCCGCGCCGTGGCGACCTCCGCAGACAGCCCGAACGCCACCCCCTCACCCGCGAGGCAAGCATCGGGATTTCGAATGGGTATTGCCACGGCCCCTCGCGGGGCCTCGCAATGACGGAGGATATCGTCATCCCGGCCGAAGCGAAGCGTAGAGCCGGGATCTCGCCGGAACGGTGACAGGGTCAGGAGATCCCGGATAACCGCTACCCGGTTTCCGGGATGACGAACGAGGAAAGGGTGCGTCAGGCGTCGTCTTCGGCGTCCACGCGCGCGAGCATGCGCATCCCCCCAACCATGCAACGCAGCGCCTCCAGGGTCTGCAGGTCGAACGCCGCCCCGGTCTCGCCCGGCAGCGTCCAGTACTTCGGACGGCAGGTGGCCGGGCGTTCGGCGGGCATCGCGCGGGCGGCCGCCGCGTCGACCGCCACGAGCAGATCGGCCCACGCCAGATCCTCTGCCGTGACCCCGCCCATGATCCGCGCCGGGCGCACCTCGATCCAGTCCTCGAACTCCGCCGCTGCGCCCAGCTCGGCCACGCGAGCAGCCCGCCCGTCGGCCCGCTCGGCCGCCACCAGCAGGCGCGCCCGCCGCTTAAACATCTCCGATACCCCGCAAGCCCATTTGTCCAGCCACCGAGGTCAACGCCAAGCTATATTCAGAGACACGAATTACCCACCCCATATGGAGAACCGACACCATGGCCCACCTCGACTGGTCGCATTATCCGGTGAATGAACTGAAGCTCGTCTACAGCACGCTGCACGCGCAACTGACGCTGGAGCCCGAGCTGATGGATTCCGAACTGATGGCCGACCTGCAGACTCACCTGCAGCAGGAAGCAAAGGCTGCCGGCGTGGACGCCTCCACCCACTCGCAGTGGGCCGCGTGGCTTAACGACCGATAAAAACCGATGGAACACATGTCCCACGCAGCTAGCGGCGGACGTCGAAGCCCGACAGGCGGCCAAAAAACCCTAGCCCCTACAACTCCTGGCGCATTTTCTCGAGACCGCTGACCAAATCTGGAAGGTGCTCGTCCACCAAATTCCAGATTGTGTCGCTGTCGATACCCAGATAGGCGTGGATCAGCCGATTGCGGGTAGCAACGATCATGCGCCAGGGAATATCCGGATGTGCCCCCCGGACCTCGGAGGGCACATGACTGGCAGCCTCGCCAATCAGCTCGAGGTTACGGAGTACGGCGTCGAAGACGAGCTCATTCTGTATGAACATGTCGCGATCAAGACCATCCGTATAGGCCATCGCCTTGCGAGCGAACCGAACCATGTCGTCCAGATAGAAACGCCACTCGCGCCCGGCCATGGACTCAAACACGGATCGCCTCGCGCTCGACGAACGGACGAAGCTCGGCGCGCAGAGCTTTTTCCGAGACCAGGTCCACCGGATACCCCAGCAGATCCTCGAGGTAAAACTGCACACCGAAATACTGTTTTGCGGAGGCCGGGCCGTCGTAACCCACCAGGATATCGACGTCACTCTGCTCTCCGGCCTCGTCGCGGGCCAGCGAGCCAAACAGCGCAAGGCCGCACACGCCGAATTCGCGCTCGAGATACGCACGGTGATCCCTGAGCGCCTTCAAGACGGCGGTACGGTCCAGCCTGCGAGACATTTGGCCCATTACATCGTCCTGTTAATGCCCGTCGGTCATCCCGGCAAAGTGCTCAGGCGTCGCCTTCGGTGGCCTTGCGGTGTTCGGCGGCGAAGTCGAGCATGCGCTGGGTGGCGACCAGGGCCTTCTGGCGCGCGGTCTCGTCGACGAAGATCTCGTTCTTCGCCGGCTCGTTGGTGTCTTCCAGCGTCTCGGCCAGCGAGACCAGATCGTTCATCGCCATCCACGGGCAGTGCGCGCAGCTGGTGCAGGTGGCGCTGTGGCCACCAGTGGGCGCCTCGATCAGCTTCTTGTCCGGCGCGGCCTGCTGCATCTTGTAGAAGATGCCCTTGTCCGTCGCGACGATGAATTCCTGTTCCGGGCAGTCCTTCACCGCCGCGATCAGCTGGCTGGTGGACCCCACCACATCCGCCTGGTGGATCACCTCGCGCGGGGATTCCGGGTGGACCAGCACGGCGGCGCCGGGATGGCGCCCGCGCAGATCTTCCAGCGCCCAGGAGCGGAATTCGTCGTGCACCACGCAGGAGCCGTCCCAAAGCACCATGTCGGCGCCGGTGGTACGGCGGATGTAATCGCCCAGGTGCTTGTCCGGGGCCCAGAGAACCTTCTTGCCCTGGTCGCGCAGGTGCTCGACCAACGGCACGGCGATGCTGGAGGTGACGACGTAATCGGCCTGCGCCTTCACGTCCACCGAGGTATTCGAATACACGACGACCGTGTGATCCGGGTATTGCGCGCGGAACTTCGCGAAGTCGTCCGGGGGGCAGCCGAGGTCCAGCGAGCACTCCGCCTCCAGCGTCGGCATCAGCACGCGCTTTTCCGGGCTCAGGATCTTGGCGGTCTCGCCCATGAAGCGCACGCCGGCCACCACCAGCGTCTCGGCCGGGTGCTCCTTGCCGAAGCGCGCCATCTCCAGGGAGTCGGACACACAGCCGCCGGTCTCGTCCGCCAGGCGCTGCAGGGATTCGTCCACGTAGTAATGCGCAACCAGCACCGCGTTGCGCTCGATCAGCAAGCGCTTAATGCGGCGCACCAGCTCGTCGCGCTGGGTGTCGGTCAACGCGTGCAGCGAGGCCGTCACATGGTCCGTGCGCGGCACGTGGAAAATCGGTTTTTCGGCCACCGGTGCGTTCATCTGCCCTCTCACCCCAGGATCCGGGGTAGATCATCGTCTTCTAATAGTACGACAGGGCCCCGGCCGCTGTCGTTCCTGCACATTGTGGGGTCGTATCCGCGCATCCCAACCGGCCCGCCTATAATGTCGCGGCCATGACCGAACTGAAGCAGCAATACAAGGCGATGACGTTCGAGGAACGCATGGACCTGGCCCTGTCCGCGGACCTCGAGGACCAGTGGCGCTCGCTACTGGTACGCGACCAGCACGCCCAGGTGAAGGCGTATTTCTCGCGGCGCATGGACCTGACGCCGGAAGAGGTCGTCCTCCTACTGGCCGACCCGAACCAGACCGTGCGCCTCAACTGCGCCAAGCGCCCGGACCTGACCCCGGACCAGGTGGAGGCCTGCGTAAACGACCGCGACCCCAACCTGCGCTACTTCGTCGCGCGCAATCCGCTGTTGACCGAGGCACAGAGGGAACGCCTGATGAAAGACGAGGACGAACTGGTACGCATCGCCGTGCGCAAGGGCCCGAAGACCCGCGGCACCCGCGCACGCCCAGGACAAGCCGAGATGATCCGTTGACCGAGACCCCGCCAGAAAAGCCGAAACGCCCCAAGCCCTCGCGGCGCCGCCGCGCGCTCAGCTGGGGCATCCAGATCGGGCTCGCGCTGGTGATCTTCCTGGCGGTGCGCGCCTGGATGGCGCGCGACATGGTCGAGGGCCCGGCGCCCCAATTCGAGGCCCTTTTGCTGGACGGCACACCCGTGTCGCTTGCGGACTACGCGGACGAACCCATGCTGCTGCACTTCTGGGCCACCTGGTGCCCGATCTGCCGCCTGGAGGCAGGCGAAATCGTGCGCCTGTCGCAAGGCCACCCGGTTCTGACGGTCGCCATGCAGTCCGGCGTGGACGAAGAGCTGCTCGAACACATGACCGAACAGGAGCGCGAACTCGCCGTGATCAACGACCCGGAGGGCGCCCTCGCCGCGCGCTACAACGTGCGCGGCGTCCCGGCCAGCTTCATCATCACACCCGACGGCGAAATCGTCTTCCGCAAGCAGGGTTACGCTCCGCCGCTCGAACTGCGCCTGCGCCTCTGGCTCGCCCGCTGGCTGTAGCCCCTTCCTGCAAACGGTGCAATTCGCTTCGCTCAGTGCACCCTACGTCCAACCGTTATCACGCGGCGCGGGGTTCGATCTCGCTACGCACGCGGTCGGCGAGTTCGATCTGGGCACGCCGCAATTCGTATTCAACCTGCAGGTTTAGCCAGAAACGTTCAGTTGTGCCGAAATAACGCGCCAGCCTCATGGCCGTGTCGGCGGAGACGCCCCGGCGCTCGCGCACAATGTCATTCATGCGCGTCGTCGGCACGTGCAATGCCCCGGCAAGCGCGTTCACACTAAGCCCTAGCGGAGCAAGAAACTCCTCGCGCAGGACCTCGCCTGGATGGATGGGCCGCATACCGTTTGTAGTCATGCTCTAACCTCCTTCGGGAACCCTTCAATGGTAATCGACGATCTCCACGTCCTCGGCACCCTCGTCGGTCCACCGGAAACAGATGCGCCACCGGGCGTTGATGCGAATGCTGTGCTGTCCTGCGCGGTCACCAGACAGGGGTTCCAGCCGGTTTCCCGGCGGTGACCGCAAATCCTGCAGCGTCTCCGCCGCTTGAAGCTGGATCAGCTTGCGTTCCGCGATCGTTCGGACGCTTGACCAACGTCGACTTCTGCCCGTTTCGAACAGTGCCCGGGTTTCCCTACACCGAAAGCTTCTGATCATGGTCACATGATATAACGCTTAACGGTAAGCGGTAAACACGCGGTGCAGTTCGCTTCGCTCAGTGCACCCTACCCTCGATAATTACCCGAACGCCGTAGGATGCGTTGAGCGCAGCGAAACGCATTGCCCTCGGGCGAAGCGACTAATCGTCCAACTCGCGCAGGACGCGGAAGCCCAGATTGGTGTCCATCTCGTCGATGTTGCGGCGGCGACGGGCGGCGCTGCGCGTGTTCACGGCAGGGTCGAACCAGGAGCCACCCTTGGTCACCACCCACTCGTTTTCCGGGTCTCGGCGATAGACGCCGTCACGCGGCAGCGACTGGTGTCCGTCGTGCCAGGGGGTGGAGGTGAACTCCTGCACGTTACCGTGCATGTCGTACAGCCCCCAGAGGTTCGGCTGGAAGCTGCCCACATCCAGCGGGCGCGACAACGGGAAACACGCCGGGATATACCACCTGCGCCGCTGGCGCCGCTCCTCGTACGGAAACAGCGAATTGAAGTGCACGTCGCGGCACCCCACCACCTCGCCAAAGGCGAACGGCGTGCGCGTGCCCGCCCGACAGGCGTATTCCCACTCCGCCTCGGTCGGCAGGCGATAGCGCTTGCCCGTCTCCTCGCTCAGCCAGTCGAGATACTGCTGGATGCTGTCCGGCTTGATGTTGAAGATCGGCATGCGCGGGGTGCTGGGCCACACCAGCCACTCCCAGGGTTCCCAGCCGGTCGCCGCCTGGAAGGCCTCCCACTCCTCGCGGGTGACTTGATAGCGCCCCAGCGCAAAGGGTCGCTCCAGCGCCACGAAGCGCCGCGGTGCCTCGTGTGGCTGATGGCCGTACTCCGAGGCATCCGAACCCATCTCGAACTCCCCGGCCGGAATCACCTGCAGCTCCGGCGTCGACGCGCCGGAACGCGCGTCGTCACGAAACCCAACCGACACCCCCGCCTGACGCGCCGCCTGCTGCTGCAAATCCAGCAGATCCGCCTGATCCATCCGCTGCACGTCCTTCACCATGACCCTGCTAACCTCCAGCACCTTCAATTCCCCCGCACCTGACACGCCGCGTCGTTACGAATGACATCGCTACACCGCCCCGTCATTGCGAGCGAAGCCAAGCAATCTCCTGTCGCATCCGCGGCATCCAGCCAAAACCACCGCCCGCATGCCTGCCGGGACCTCTGACTTGTAGGCAACCTGTCACCGGCAACGTTCCAGCACCACCCGACGGGCCCGTGGCCTCGGGCGCCGCGCTCGTCTATGCTCTCGCATGCACGCGATCTCAGGGAGGAGACGACGATGCGGACCTGCAAGGGAGTTACGGCCATCGAGCTGATGGTCGCGCTGGGCGTGCTCGCCATCCTGGCCATGCTCGCCGCCCCGGGCTTCAACCAGATGCTCGAGCGTCAACGCGTCATCGGCGCCACCAACAGCCTGCTCAACGCCATGCATCTTGCACGCAGCGAGGCGATCAAGCGCAACGAGCGCGTTACCCTTTGTCCGTCCAGCGACGGCGAGACCTGCCGCGAAGACGGCGACTGGGCATACGGCTGGATCTGGTTTGCCGACCCGGAACACTCGGGCGAGCGCTCCGAGGAAGACCCACTCATCGGCTACGAGAATCCAGGGCTACAGGACATGCTCTCGATCAAGGGGAACACCCCGGTCCGGGACTACGTGTCCTACGTAGCCCGGGGAACAACCCGGCGCACGAGCGGCGCACTGCAGATGGGCAGCTTTACCGTTTGCGGCAACGGCCACGAAGGCCGGCGCGTAATTGTCAGCAGCATCGGGCGGCCGCGAAGCGAGCCATCGAAGAGCTGTCCTGACTAGCGTTGTCCTCAGCGCGCGAAAAACGTTCGGTCAGGAACGTACGGATCACCAGCAATCATCGCCACCCGGGGTTCCATCCCGGTCCGCGCTCCCTCCGGTAACCGCGAGCGTAATGCTCTGACAATTGGAGTCATTCGCCTGGCGCCCCTGCGCGGTGGCGGTCGCGGTAAAGCTCGACCCCGACTCGTTGGATATCGCCAGCTGGTAATGCCCATCGTCCGATTCGGCGGTCAGCCCCAGATCCGAAAGGTCTCCGGTGTAGGCCGGATTATTTGCCCGCCAGCGCTCCTGTTCCATCTGAATACGCAGTAGTGAGTCATGCGCATCCGCTCGTTGCGACTTCAAGATGTAGTTCTGGTACGACGGGTAAGCGATTGCCGCCAGGATGGCCACGACCGCGACCACGATCATCAGCTCGATCAGGGTAAATCCCAGCGCCTTCGTGTTTGCTGCCTTCATCGCTCTATCCCCTCGGAGACTTCCGTTTTCGCCAAACCCGATTCCACCACAACCGCCCGCCAGCGAGCCCTGTCAATATCGCGAGTGGAAGCATTCGCACGACGAGCGGTAGCCAGACGACATGCCCAAGATACCCCAAACCGTATAATGGGAGTCGAGACCTCCCTACCTCCTGCCCGGGGACCGCGCATGGCCGCACCACAAAAACCCTTCGGCTTCACCCTGATCGAGCTCATGATCACCATCGCCGTGCTGGTGATCCTGGTCACGCTGGCCGCCCCAGCCTTCAACCTCGCCGAGCAGCGCCGTGTAATCGGCGCCGCCGAAAGCGCCCTCGACCAGATCCAGATGGCCCGCACCGAGGCCATCAAGCAGGGGCGCGATATCCGCTTCGTGAGCCAGGTGGACGGCGACGCCTGGTGTCACGGCATAACAAGCACACCCGCCTGCGATTGCACGGTCGAGGACCCGGCCGCCGCGAACGCATGCACCATCGTGATGGCAGGTGACGAGGACGCAGTGCTGCGCACGACCAGCTCGGATGATTACCGCAATGTCTCGATGACGGGCGAACAGACCATCACCTTCAATCACGTGCGCGGCACCGTGCAGGGCGACCGGTCCGATCTCCTCTTCACGTCATCGCCAAACAACTTTGGGATGCAGGTCCAGATCAATCCGATCGGACGTCCTCGCGCCTGCGGAACCAACCGTGCCATGGGGGCGTATAGCGAATGCTGAACCGAGCTAGAAACACTGCGCCGATTCCTTCGCGCCGCCGCAACGGCGCTGGGGGCTTCACGCTCATCGAGCTGATGATCGGGATCCTGGTCGGAACGATCGTGATCGCCGCGGTGATTGCCCTATACATCACGGCCATACGAGGCGCCACCTTCGTCACCCAGGAAGCCCGGCTTACGCAGGAAACGCGCATTGCGCTGGATCTAATGGCCAACGACATCCGTCGCACGGGCTATTCGCACCCCGACCGCATTGAGTTCGACGAAGAATCCGATGCGCTTCCGAGAAACCCCTTCATGGCCTCGGACCTGAACCTGGCAATTCACGAAGGCGGCAGCTGCATCCTGCTCAGCTACGACCCAACTTACGGCTACATCATCGAGGATCCGTTGCAGGCACTGGACGAGATCGACGAACAGTACGTGTTCGGCTACCGCCTGGCAGGGAATTCGATTCAGATGCTGACCGGCCAGATCGAGTCAACCGGATCATGTGACCAGAATGACGGCTGGGAAACCCTCACAGACCCGACAACAACTAACGTCACCCTGCTCGACTTCTCGCTTGACCGGTCGTCCTGCCTGCACCTAAACGCAGACGGGAACGCCACCGAGACAGCCGGCCTTTGCCCCGACAACGGCGGCGACGAAGATTTTTACTTCGAGAACCGACGCGTAACCATCCAGCTGGATGCGCAGCACGCCGACGAGCCCGACACACGGGTCTCGTTCACTGACAGCGACGACCGAGATACCAGCCTGACCGTCGGAGTCCGCAACGCGCGAATCTTTAATGGTAGCGACGACTGACCCGCTACAACGGAGCAACTGCATGACATCGTATTTTTCCAGGTTACCGCGCAGAGGCCACCAGAAAGGCCTTGCGACCCTGTTGATCACGGTGATCATCCTGGTCGCCATCACCCTGGTGATCATCTTCGCCTCCCAGACCGCCATTCTCGAACAGCGCATGTCAGCCAACGAATTGCGCATGAAACAGACCAACAACGCCGCGCAGGCGGGACTGGAAGTAGCACTGGCCTACGCAGCGGAGAACAACCGCCCCCCGGGCTGGGAAGACAATGGAGATTCGTTCCTCATGCTGGAGACAGACCGATACGCGGCCCGAGCGGCCTTCCTTGCGCCTACGGCTGCGAGTGAAGCCTTCGGCACCGCGGATGCAATCTGCGGCAATACTCCGGACGCCTTTGCTCAAGCAGTGGCCAACCTAAACTCTGCTTCCGGCGATCCTTTGCTGCTCACCAGCGCTGACGAAGAAACAAACATCCGGAATGCCGTGGCCCTTTCTTGCGGCTGGAGCGATGACCGAGCCGGACGGAAGGCGATACTGGTCGGCGTACAGGCCGGTCCATCAATCGCGAATCCACCTGACAATCCCCTCGTGACACGAGGAGGCCTCGCAATCTCCGGTACAGCTGCGGTTTACAACGCGTACACGGACACCACCATCCGCTCCGGTGGTGAAATCAACATCAGCGGTGGTGGTACAGGTAACAGTTTCCTCTTGCGCGAGGGCGAATCCCGCCCTTCCACGGACCCAGCCAACCCAGACCCAGTCCCTCTGGACGGGGACGGGACTTATGTCCAGGAGTCTCGCGGTGACCTGCTGGGCCTTGATGTCATCGACCGAGACGACAACTTTGGCGTCACCGGAGATGAGTTCTTCGAATCATTCATGGGCTCCAGCATGGAGTCATACAAGGAAAACCAAATCGAAAATGTCCTCGAATCAAACGGAGACCGATTCGAATTTGACGCAAGCGAATGGGGCCAGACGATCTGGATCGAAGGCGATGCCGAACTGACTGGGACCTTGGGTAGCCGCGAAAACCCCGTACTGCTAGTTGTGGAAGGTGACCTCAGGACAACGGGTAATTTCCAAGACTTTCACGGCATTCTCTACATTACCGGCGACCTTATCGCGCGAGGCAATCCCCGGTTCTTTGGTGCCGCCATTGTCCAGGGGCGTACGGACGTACCTGACGACGCAGAGGTCTCCGGTACACCCTTCTTCTACTTTGATCCGATCGCAGCTGGCGGTGCGGGCAGCGTAGGGGCACGCTCTCTGGTATCTGGAAGCTGGCGCGACTGGACCCATGGCGTTGACTAAAGCAAGCACCACCGCCCGCCTGCATCCAACGACAGCCCCGTCACGCTTCGCGTACAGAGGTTCAAAGATGATGTCTCACCCTAAACAGCGCACGTTCGGAATCACGTTGATCGAGGCACTAATTGCCTTGGCGGTGATCGGCCTCGGAATCCTTGCGTTGTCCAAGCTGTACGGGGACCTGATGGTCTCGACGGCAGACTCCAAGGCCCGGGCGGAAGCCGTCCAGGTCATGGAGTCCCGCATCGACAAGATGCGTGATTCCCTCACGGAGACAGATTTCAACCTTGCGAAGGATGCATTGACCGAAGGCTTCACCGGGACCAATGCAAATTTTCGTTTTGAGCTTGACGAAGGAACCATCAACTCCCTCGATGGCACCACCACAATCGAGCTGACAGCATTCTGGGACAACGCGAGAGATGAAGAACAGAGCGTTCAAGTCGCGAGCGTACTCTACTGGACCGACCCCCTTCTGAGCCTTAACCAGGCGCGGGGACGCCTCCCCGGCGGCCAGAATATCGCATCGCCCTCCGGTGACGCCCGCACTGGCGGGGACCCAATTGACCCGTCAGACGCAACGACGCTGGCCGAGCTGCCTGATGACCGAGGGTTTGGACGGATGGAGATGCGCGCAGATGATGATCGTCGCCAACTGGTCCGCATTGACACGGACGGGACCGAGACCGTTCTTCTCGAAACCGACCTTTCTCTGGGATTCAGCACGATCTCGGGGTTGGTAATCCGTCTATTTGACGACGATCAATTCGATACTCTGCGTGCCCGCGTCTCCGATTCCGGCTATTGCGTAAACAACGACATCCCTGAATTCGAACCCGAGACGTTCTTTTATCGATGCTACGTGGGACGGGGATGGTTCGGCAATATCGCCGTCCGCGACTCTCAAATCGACGTGTCCGACCAAAGTGGCGCAATCGCAGTGGGCGACCCCGAGTTCGACCTCGCAGATTCGGGGGATAACGAACCCCGAGTCACCGAACCGTCCGTCTCGATCCGCCGGGCCTTCCGGGGCAGCGGGATATGGCAGCGCGCAGAGCTCGGGATGACCCACCCGCTGGTGCAGGCCCTCGTCGAGCGCGACTCCGCCGACGGTATCCGCCCCACCTGGCTGCCACCGGCGTTCGACGCCAGTGACAGCGCCCCTCCGGAGTACGTGACACGTGAAAGCGCAGGTGGTCCAAACGTTGATTACGCGGATTATTTCGACGATGACTATCAACTCATCGATTTTGGCCAGCACTTTGTATTCGACCAAATCACGGGGCAGCGCACCCCCACTCAAGCGAAGTCCGCGCTCGAAGACGCGAACGAGCAGATCGTCGATTTCCTCGGTTGGGATACCACAACAGACGGAGCCCCCTTGGCCAATAACGCAGGGGAGTTCTATCGCCAATGGTGTGATCAAACTGACGTCACTTGTCCCGGATTTTAGTACAACCGGGATCAAACCTTGCCTCTTTGCCTGGCGCCCTATCCTCAATAACGGTTTCGCGATTTCCAGGAGGGCGACAGCGGGCTGGAGCCGAAGCTTCGGAGTCGACACATCAAAAGCGCCCGGCGGCTGAACCGACCGGGCGCTTTTCTTTCCCTTGGCCCCTGAAGGGGCGTTGGCGCTAGCGGTTACGCCGAGGCGCGGGAGGCCTTCTTGCGCTCGTGTTCCACCAGGAACTTCTTGCGGATGCGGAGGCTCTCCGGGGTGACCTCGACCAGCTCATCTTCGTCGATGAACTCGATGGCCTGCTCCAGCGTCATGCGGATCGGCGGGGTGAGCTGGATGTTCTCGTCGGTGCCGGACGCGCGGACGTTAGTGAGCTGCTTGGCCTTGAGCGCGTTCACGACCAGGTCGTTCTCGCGCGAGTGCAGCCCGATGACCATGCCCTCGTAGACCTCTTCGCCGGGGCCGATGAACATCTTGCCGCGATCCTGCAGGTTAAACAGGGCAAAGCCCAGCGCCTTGCCGGTGGCGTTGGCGATCAGCACGCCGTTCTGGCGCGAGGCGACCGAACCGGGCTGGTACGGGCCGTAGTGGTCGAAGATGTGGTGCAGGATGCCGGTGCCGGAGGTCGCGGTCATGAACTCGGTCTGGAAGCCGATCAGCCCGCGCGACGGGATGATGAAGTCCAGGCGCACGCGGCCCTTGCCGTCGGGGACCATGTTGGTCATGTCGCCGCGGCGTTCGCCGAGCTTCTCCATGATCGTGCCCTGGTGCTGCTCCTCGACATCCACGGTGACGGCTTCGTAGGGCTCCTGCCGCACGCCGTCGACTTCCTTGATGACCACCTCGGGGCGCGCAACGGAGAGCTCGTAGCCCTCGCGACGCATGTTCTCGATCAGGATACCGAGATGCAGCTCGCCGCGGCCGGAGACCTTGAACTTGTCCGGGTCCTCGCCCTCTTCGACGCGCAGCGCCACGTTGTGCTTGAGCTCTTCCTGCAGGCGATCGCGCAGCACGCGCGAGGTGACGTACTTGCCTTCGCGCCCGGCGAACGGCGAGGAGTTGACCTGGAAGGTCATGCTCACGGTCGGCTCGTCGACGGTGAGCGGTTCCATCGCCTCGACGTGGTTCGGATCACACAGGGTGTCGGAGATGAACAGCTTGTCCATCCCGGTGAAGGTGATGATGTCGCCGGCGCGGGCCTCTTCGACCTCCACGCGCTCCAGGCCGTGGAAGCCCATGATCTGCAGCATGCGGCCATTGCGCACGCCGCCTTCGCGGTCGACCACTTTCACCGGGCTGTTCGGCTTGATGTGCCCGCGCTTCACGCGGCCGATGCCGATCAGGCCCTGGTAGCTGTTGTAGTCCAGCGAGGAGACCTGCATCTGGAACGGGCCTTCCGCATCGACGTTCGGCGGGGACACATGCTCGACGATGGTCTCCAGCAGGCAGGTCATGTCGCCTTCGGTGACGCTGGAATCCATGCCGGCAAAGCCGTTCAGCGCGGAGGCGAACACGATCGGGAAGTCCAGCTGCTCGTCGGTCGCGCCCAGGCGATCGAACAGGTCGAAGACCTGATCCACGGCCCAGTCGGGGCGCGCGCCGGGGCGGTCCACCTTGTTGATCACCACGATCGGCTTGAAGCCCATGGCGAAGGCCTTCTGGGTGACAAAGCGGGTCTGCGGCATCGGGCCGTCCACCGCGTCCACCAGCAGCAGCACCGAGTCGACCATCGACAGCACACGCTCGACCTCGCCACCGAAGTCGGCGTGTCCGGGGGTGTCGACGATGTTGATGCGGTAGTCCTTCCATTCGATGGACGTGTTCTTGGCGAGAATGGTGATCCCGCGTTCCTTCTCGATGGCGTTGGAGTCCATGATCCGCTCGCCGTGATCGCCACGCTTGTCGAGGGTGCCGGACTGGCGCAGGAGCTGGTCGACCAGCGTGGTCTTGCCATGATCAACGTGGGCGATGATGGCGATATTGCGAAGCTTCTCGGTCATGGAATGCAAACTCTAGATACTGGCAAAAGGGCCGACACTATACAGAGTTATGCGTTGGCGCGCTGAGACTTCCACGTTTTCAGCGCAGGCTCCGCACGCTTGCGCCCGTCATCCCGGCCAAAGCGCGGCGCAGTTCGCGCCCCGACAATGCCGAGCGACGTCGTCATCCCGGCCGCCGCTCGCCGCGACCATGCGGTGCCCCCACGTCGTCATCCCGGCCGCAGCGCAGCGAAGAGCCGGGATCTCCCACGTCGGATACCCCCAAGGCCTGGCCAGACCACGGCGCACAAGATCCCGGATCACCGCTGCGCGGTGTCCGGGATTACGGGGGAGAGGCCGGTGCCCAGGACGCCGAAGAGGGCGCCGGCGGCAGGGTAACGACGGTATGCAACGATCCGGGGTGACGGAAAGCCCCCCGCCGACGGAAAGGGCGCGCGCAGATGGGTCAGGGCTAGCGGTCTTCTTCCGGGGGCGGGAACTGGAGGTGGAAGCCCTGCTCATCCAGGTTGGCGAGGACCTTCTGCGGATCTTCCTGGGCCAGGGTGCGTTCCGGGGTCAGCTCGAACTCCAGCGCGAACTCCAGGCGACCGAGCGCCCGAACCACGCCCTCGGGGAGTTCGGAGAAATCATCCTTCTCCGGGAGATACACATAGGTATCGGCACGCTTGGTCGCGCGGTAGACGTAACACTGCATGGGTTCAGTCCTCGAGATAGGTGTAGCCGGTCAGGCCGTGTTCCAGTTCCGCCAGCAGGCGCCCGGCGGCCTCGCCGCGCAGGCCGATGGCATCGATCTTGGCGCGGAAGGCGCGGCGCAGGTCGTCCGGGGCAAAGTGCACGTAGGAGAGCAACTCATCCACGGTGTCGCCGCGTTCGGGGTTCAGCAGGCGGTAGCCGCCCTGCTCGGTCAGTTCCACGTTCACCGTGTCGGTGTCGCCGAACAGGTTGTGCAGGTCGCCGAGGATCTCCTGGTAGGCCCCGACCAGGAAGATGCCGAGATAGTAGGCCTCGCCCGTTTTCCAGGGGTGCAGCGCCAGGGTGGTGTGCGTACCCTCGCGCTCCACGTAGTGCTCGATGTGGCCGTCGGAGTCACAGGTCAGATCCTGCAGCACGGCGCGGCGGGTCGGGGCCTCGTTCAGGCGGTGCAGCGGCATGATGGGGAAGACCTGGTTGATCGCCCAGGTATCCGGGATCGACTGGAACACGGAGAAATTGCAGAAAACCTTGTCCGCCAGCTTGTCCGTCAGCTCCGCATGGATCTCGGCCGGCAGCGCATCCGGCTGTGCCAGCAGCCGCTGGCACAGGGCGAAATAGATCGCCTCGGCGCGGGCCCGGTCCGCCAGCGACAGCATCCCGCGGGCGAAACGCGCCTGCAGGTCAGACAGGCCGAAGGCCGCATCGTGGTAGATCTCGGAGGCCGGGCGGTCGCGCTCGTCCAGCAGTGCGCGCATCGCGGCGATCTCGGGCAGCTCGTCGTCCGGCGCCGGCGGTATAGCACCATCCCCCGGGGCTGGCTCGCAGTCGATCACGTTGGTGATCAACACCGCGTGATGCGCGGTCAGGGCCCGCCCGGACTCGCTGAACACCTCGGGCATGGCGAGATCATGCTCCTCGCAGATGCGCTTGAGCGGGCGCAGGATGTTCAGCGCGTACTCCTCCACCGAGTAGTTGATGGAGCATTCGTTGCGCGAGCGCGATCCCTCGTAGTCGATACCCAGGCCGCCGCCGACATCCACCACCTGAAGCGCGGCACCCGCTTCGGTCAGCGCGGCGAAGTAGCTGGCCGCCTCGCCCATGCCGTTCTGGATGTCGCGGATGTTCGCGATCTGCGAGCCCATGTGGAAGTGCAGCAGCTGCAGCCGATCCAGCCAGCCGAGGCCGCGCAGGCGCTCGAGGATGCCCAGCACATCCGCCGCGGAGAGGCCGAACTTGGCCTTCTCGCCGCCGGTGTTCTGCCACTTGCCCTTGCCGATCGACGCCAGGCGCACGCGCAGCCCGAGCAGGGGCGCGATATCCATATGCTCGGCCTGGCGGATGACCTCCTCCAGCTCCGAGGGCTTCTCGATCACGATGTACACGCGATGCCCGAGCTGGCGCCCGATCAGCGCCAGACGCACGTATTCGCGGTCCTTGTAGCCATTGCAGATGATCGCGGCGCCCGGACGCGACTGCGCGAGCACGGCCATCAGTTCCGGCTTGCTGCCGGCCTCCAGCCCCACCCGTGGGGTAAAGCCATCGGCATCCGGCGTGTCGCCCGCCGCCAGGATCTGATCCACCACGCTGCGCTGCTGGTTCACCTTGATCGGATAGATCGCCGTGAACGCGCCCTGGTAGTCCAGCTCGCGTGCGGCCGCATCGAAGGCCCGCGCCAGGCGGCGCACACGCCCGTCCAGCACGTCCTGGAAACGCACCAGCACCGGCGGCCCGATATGTTCCTCGCGCAGACGCCCGGCCAGCTCATGCAGATCGACACCCGGGTGATCCGGCCAATCCGGTCGCCGCATCACTACATGGCCAGCGTCATTCAGATCGAAAAAGCCACCATTCCAGTGGTCGATCCCGTAGGTGGCGCGGGCCTCATCCAGATTCCAGGGCGTGACAGACATGGCGGTTCCGGGTTTCACAGCGGGTATATCCCCGTCATTGCGAGGAGCGAAGCGACGCGGCAATCGCCTTCCATGTCCACCGGAACGTCCAGGGCGAGCAGCGCAACCAAACGCACTGCCCTCGTTCAGGAGATTACTCGCTACGCTCGCCCTTCGGGCCGGCCGGCGGCCGTTCAACGCAGCTAAGCTGCTTTTGTGCTTCGTCGCCTGCGGCTCCTCGCAATGACGGGGAGGTTCAGAGTTGCCCGCAGGATACAGGGCACTATCATAGCGGCGCATCATACCGTCCACCGCATCCGCAAGGGGAGCCGCCCAATGGCACTCGACAACAACTGGTTCAGCGAACCGCACGAAAACATGGCGCTGTCCCTGCGCATCAAGCAGAAGCTGCACGAAGAACAGACCCCCTACCAGAAGATCGAGATCTACGAGACCGAGGCCTTCGGCAACCTGATGGTGATCGACGGCTGCGTGATGCTCACCGGACGCGACAACTTCATCTACCACGAGATGATGTCGCACCCGGTGCTCTACTCGCACAGCGCCCCGAAGAACGTGGTCATTATTGGCGGCGGCGACTGCGGCACCCTGCGCGAAGTGCTCAAGCACGACGAGGTGCAAAAGGCCGTGCAGGTAGATATCGACGAGCGCGTCACCCGCTTGGCCGAGCAGTACTTCCCGGAGCTGTGCGACGCCAACGACGACCCGCGCGCCGAGCTCCTGTTCGACGACGGCGTGCAGTACCTGCAGGACGCCACGCCCGGCTCCGTCGACGTGATCATCGTCGATTCCACCGATCCGGTGGGCCCGGCCGAAGGCCTGTTCTCCACCGCCTTCTACAAGGACTGCGTGAAGGCCCTGGGCCCGGATGGCCTGCTGGTACAGCAAAGCGAATCGCCGCTGTTGCATGCCGAGAGCATCATCCGCCCGATGCACGACAGCCTGCGCGCGGCCGGCTTCATCGATGCATTGACGATGCACTTCCCACAACCCACCTACCCCTCCGGCTGGTGGACCTGCACCATCGCGGCGAAGGACGCCCCGGTGTCCTTCCTGCGCGAGGAAGCCGCCGAGGAGGCGGCGTTTGTCACCCACTACTACAACGCCGCCATCCACCGCGCCGCCGGGGCCACGCCCGAGTTCTTCCGCCGCAAGCTGTTCGCCTGATCCCGGCCAAACTCCCCTTAGCGCGGTGCCATCGTCGGGAGATTGCTTCGCTGCGCTCGCAATGACGGGATTCCCTTCCTGTCATTGCGAGGCGCCGAAGGGGCCGTGGCACAAAAGCGCGAAGCGCGTTGAACGGCCGCAGGCCGGCCCGAAGGGCGAGCGCAGCGAGTAACCTCCCGACGCAACCCCGACGTTTGCCCGGGCCGGCGCTGGGGCGCCCACGGAGATCGCCACGTCGCTGCGCTCCTCGCGATGACGGTGCTTGCTGGCCCCGTCATTGCGAACCATGCAGGGCCGCGCTAATCTGCCTACATTTGTAGTAGAGGAGGCACGCCATGAGTTTGCCCGTCCGCATTGATGAGACGCTGTATCAGCAGGCCCGGGCCCACGCCAAAGCCGAGCACCGGACCATCGCCGGTCAGATCGAGTTCTGGGCCGAAGTGGGGCGCACCGCCATGGACAACCCGGACCTGCCCATCGACTTCGTCTGCGAACTGCTGATCGCTCGCGCCGAGGGCCGGGAACTCGCCACCCCGTTCACCCCCGAGGGCAAACGCGACTAATGGCCGCGGACGTGGAGGTGCTGCAAAGCACTCGCTTCCGGCGCGCCTACAAGCGCCTCCATCCCGCCCAGAAGACCGACGTGGACGAAGCGGTTGCCGAGATCGTCCGCAACCCCGAGATCGGCACCAGCAAGAAAGGCGATCTGGCCGGGGTCATGGTCTACAAGTTCAAGTCGCGCGAGCAACTGATGCTGCTCGCCTACGAGTACGACCCCACCACCCGCCTCCTGCTACTGCTGGGCACACACGAAAACTTCTACCGAGATTTGAAACGCGGCTCGTAGGGTCTGCACGCGCAGGGGGTCGCGAAACACACGCCATGTGATGCGGTTCGCTGCGCTCAGCGCATCCTACGAGGGCTCGGCCGCGCGTCGCAGGGCGCATTGAGCGAATGCGAAATGCACCGTTCGTGGTGGATATGGCTACGTGTGGCGGCCCGGCTTGAGGCGGTCGAGGCGCAGGCGTTCGCGGGTGTCGAACAGGCGGCGGGAGGCGAACCAGACCGCGCCGAGGGTGCCGAAGCCGGTGCCGGCAGTGATCAGGAACATGATCAGGATCTGGTACTTGACCGCCTCCACCGGCGGGGCGCCGGCGAGGATCTGGCCCGTCATCATGCCCGGCAGGCTGACGATGCCGGCCGCGGCCATGGCATTGATGGTTGGCATCAGGCCGGAGCGGGCCGCCTCGCGGCGCATGGTGGCGACGGCCTCGCTCCAGCCCGAGCCCAGCGCCAGGCGGGCCTCGATGGTGCGGCGCTCGCGCCAGACCGTCTGGGTCAGGCGGTCCAGCCCCAGCGCGATGCCGGTCATGGTGTTGCCCAGCAGCATCCCCAGCAGCGGGATGGCGTACTGCGGCTCCCACCAAGGCGAGGGTCCCACCATCGTGGTCAGCGCGAGCACGGTGACGGCAAAGGCCGAAACGAACATGGTGACCGCACCGATCCCGTAGCCCCACAGCCCGGCAAAACGGCGCTGCTGACGCGCCATCACCTCGTAGCCGGCGATCGACACCATGACCAGCGCCATCAGCGCCACCCAGCCCAGGTGCGCGTGGTCGAACAGCGTCTGCAACACCAGGCCGATCAGCAGCAGCTGTATGACGGTGCGCGCCCCGGCGATCAGCAGACTGCGCCCCAGCCCCATGCGCGCCCAGATGGTCAGGCCAGCCAGGGCCACGACCAGCAGCGCCGCCAACGTCAGATCCAGCGCGGAAAGCGAGATCAGCTCCATGCCGTGTTCTCCAGCTGCCCTTCGTGGATGGTGAGGATGCGCCCGCCCAGGCGTTGACGCTGCAGCGTGTCGTGGCTGACCCACAGCGCCGCCGCATCTTCCTCGGCGAGATACGCCCGCACCGCGCGTTCGATGCGCTTGGTGTTCTCCAGATCCAGGTTGGCGGTGGGCTCGTCCAGCAGCAGGACGCGGGGCCGGTTCAGCAGCGCGCGCACCAGACCCAGGCGCTGCTTCTCGCCGCTGGAGAGACGCTCGACCTCCCAGCCCAGCGAGGCCTCGGGCAACGCGACCTGTTCCAGCAGGTGCAGGGCCGCCTCACGCGAGAAATCGGCGGGCAGGTGTTCGTCCACGCGCTCGCCCCACCAGGCGGTCTCGGCCGGCACATAGGCCACGCGCCGGCGCCACTGGACCGGCAGCATGGCGTCGCGCGCCTCGCCGTTCAGCATCACCTCCCCCGTGCTGGGGTCGAGATCCGCCAGGGCGCGCAACAGCAGCGACTTGCCGGCACCCGAGGCGCCGGTGACCTGCACCAGTTCGCCCGGCTGAACCGCCAGGTCCAGCGGGCCCAGCTGGGCTGTTTTCAGTTGTCGGACGTCCAGCAGGCGATCCATGCGACAGGCTTCCGGTGCGGCAAAAGCGGGATCGTAACCGAAGCCGGGGTACGGGGATGAATGGCCCGACCGGGAGACCCTGCTTGCTGGGAAGAGAGCCGGCCGGGGTGTTAGTAGCCCGCGGGCATCAGTCGCAAGAACCGCCGCGGGCGGGGGCTTCGCGGGCAAGCCCTCTCCCGCCCGGTGTGTCGAACAAAAAAAGGGCGCCCGATAAAGGGGCGCCCAAAGGCCAACATCCAAGTCCTGGGAGACTGTCTTGTCGGCGTCGGAGGAGACGATGTATCGGGATCGAGCCGGGTTACGGCCCGACCCCGGTTTCAGGTTAACGAGGCTTTATTGCTTCCCGGTGAACTCCGGGTAGGCCTCGAGACCGCACTCGGCGATATCGGCGCCCATGGCCTCGTCCTCTTCGCTCAGGCGGATGCCCATCACCGCCTTGAGGATCGCCCAGACAATCAGGCTGGCCACGAAGACGAACACGAAGATGGCGAGCAGGCCCACGATCTGGCCGAAGAAGGTCGCGTCCGGGTTGGACAGCAGCACCGCCATCACACCCCAGATACCGGCGGTACCGTGCGCGGAGATCGCACCAACCGGGTCGTCGATCTTCAGCTTGTCGAGCGCGACGATCGAGAACACCACGATCACACCACCCACGGCACCGATGATCATCGCCAGGACCGGGCTGGGCATCAGCGGCTCGGCGGTGATGGACACCAGGCCTGCAACCGCTCCGTTCAGGGCCATAGTCAGGTCGGCCTTGCCGAAGATCAGACGGGTGGTGATCAGCGCGGCCACCACACCCCCGGCCGCGGCCAGGTTGGTGTTGGCGAACACGGCGGCCACGGCATTGGCAGACTCGATGTCCGACACCTTCAGCTCGGACCCGCCATTAAAGCCGAACCAACCTAGCCACAGGATCAGCACACCCAGCGTGGCCAGCGGCATGTTGGAACCCGGAATGGCGTTGATCTTGCCATCCGCGCCGTACTTGCCCTTGCGCGCCCCGAGGAGCAACACACCAGCCAGCGCCGCAGCGGCACCCGTGAAATGGACGATGCCGGAACCGGCGTAGTCGAGGTAGCCGATCTGGTCGAGGATACCGCCACCCCAGCTCCAAAAGCCCTGGATCGGGTAGATGAAGCCGGTCAGCACGACCGCAAAGGCCAGGAAGGCCCACAGCTTCATGCGCTCGGCCACGGCACCCGAGACGATGGACATCGCGGTGGCGACGAACACGACCTGGAAGAAGAAGTCGGCACGATCGGAGTAGTAGATGTCGCCACCGCTACCCAGCACGTCCGCGACTGCGTTGTCGCCGCTGATCAGGAAGCCCAGTCCCGGGATAATGGAGCTGAGACCATCGCTGTACATGATGTTGTAGCCGATCAGCATGTACATGATGCTGGCGATCGAATACAGGGCGATATTCTTGGTTGCGATTTCGGCCACACTCTTGGTGCGCACCATACCGGCCTCGAGCATGGTAAAGCCCGCGGCCATCCACATCACCAGTGCACCGGCCACCAAAAAGTAAAAGGTGTCCATCGCATAGGCGAGTTCGACAACTTGCTGTTCAATTTCCATGATTGAAATTCCTCATTCGCTGGAAGGCAAAGGTTTAAAGCGCTTCCGGTCCGGTTTCGCCCGTGCGAATACGCACGACCTGCTCCACCGGCGTAATAAAGATCTTGCCGTCGCCGATCTTGCCCGTGCTGGCGGACTTTGAAATGGCCTCGACGACCTGGTCGACCAGGTTTTCGTCAACGGCCACTTCAAGCTTCACCTTGGGCAGAAAATCGACTACATACTCGGCACCGCGATACAACTCGGTATGACCGCGCTGGCGACCAAAACCCTTCACTTCGGTCATGGTCATGCCCTGCACGCCGATCTCCGAGATCGCCTCGCGAACATCATCAAGCTTGAACGGCTTGATCACGGCGGTAATCATCTTCATGTCAGACTCCTGTGGGCGGGTCCGCTGATCCACGGACCCGCCTTTGCATTAAGAGGTAATAGCCGGCTTCAGAACGTCTTGGACCAGCCCACCCAGGCGCCCAGGTCCTCGTCGGATTCGTCGACGTACTCGAGGTTAAGGCTGAACTCGCCCCAGTCCCCGGCGTCGCGCGCCAGGCTGGCGGTGTAATGGGTGTAGTTTTCGGCATCGGAATCGTCGAAGCTGGTACGCCCCACAAGGAACCCGGCGCTGTAGACATCCATGAACGGGATATCCAGACCGGCGTAGAAGTACATGTCGTCATCCTGCAAGGCCGAGTCATCACTGTCGTGAACAACATAGGCCATACCGCCGTAGAGACCGACGGTGCCAGTATCAAAGCTGACTTCACCGTAGATCTCGCCAAAGTCGGCGCTCAGGGAGCCGGTGTCATCACGGGCATCGGGGTAGGCATAGTAGATGTAGCCAACGTCGTATCCGAACCCGCTGGCGAACTCGTCGGCGAATCCGGCATAGAGATCGAGTTCGTAGCTGGTGTCATCACCAAAATCGACGTTCGACAGCCAGGTTCCGGCGTAAAACCCGGAGGCATGCTCGTAATCAATGCCGCCCTGAATGGCCGCACCGTCATCGCTTTCGGAAAAGCCCCTGAAGTAGTAGTTGGACACCGCACCAATGTTCACGGACAGCTCCGCGGCGGCGGTGGAGGTAAACGCGACGCCACCGGTGGAGCCTACGGTGAGGACAGCAGCGGCCAGCGCGGAACGGGTGAACTTCTTCATATTGGTCATCTCCCAGATTGGTCAATCGAGTGTCGCGTAGTCGACACCCGGTCCTTGCACGGGCTGTGCCAAGTACCAAAAGGGAGCAAAATCGGCTTTTCACAACACGTGTTGCGGCCGAACCACGAGGTTTTGCCTCTGGATGGTGCGCACTAAAAGTGCACACGCACCAAAAGCGTGCAATCAACGAAAAGTGTGAACACGGTCCGGTCCCCGCACGGGCCAGACGCGGAACAAGAGACAGGAAAGCGGGCCGGAAGGGCCCGTAGGAGAAGAGGGGCTAGTCGGACGTCGCGAGGGTGCCGCGCTCGATCTCGATGCCGACCTCGCGTACACCGGGAACGGCCCCGGGCTTGCCCAGTTTGATGCGCACCCAGGGGGTGCCGAACTGGGCCATCAGGGCCTCGGCGATCTCTTCGGCCAGGGATTCCAGCAGCGCGTGCGGCTCGCGCGTGACGATGGCCCGCACCGCGTTGGCCACCGCCTCGTAATCGACGGTATCGCCGATCTCGCCGGAATAGGCGGCGATGCGGGTATCCGCCGCCAGTTCGATGTCGAATCGCAGGCGGCGCTGGATCCGCTGTTCCCAGTCGTAGACACCGACAACGGCATCGATTTCGAGGTCGCGCAGATAGATTCGATCCATGGGCTCGGCGGGCTCCTGTAGGTCGGCGCCTATCCTACTGCCCGGGCCGCACGAGGTACACCGAGCCGTTATCATGGAGCTCTCCTTGCACGGCTTCGAGACACGCATGAGCGAGCCCTTCCACGACCTCCCGTGGCCCGACACCCCCGAGGGCGAACCGCGCCGCATCGGGGTAGAAATCGAGATGGCCGGGGTCTCGCTGGAGATTATGGCCGAAGCAGTAAAGGCCGAATTCGGAGGGCAGATCGAACCGGACAATGCGTTCGTCGCCCGCGTGCGCGATACCGACGTCGGCGACTTCCAGCTGGAACTGGACGCCCGGGTGCTGAAGGACCGGGCCTACCGCGAGCATCTCGCGCGCCTCGGCATCGAACTGGACGACTCCGACAAGGCGGCGCTGGATCGCTGGCTGGCCGACGCCGCCGGCCGCCTGGTGCCGCATGAAATCGTGGCCCCGCCGATCCCGGTGGCCGACCTGCCCCGCCTGGACCGGGTACGCGCGGCCCTGCAAGAGGCCGGTGCCCAGGGCACCGAACGCTCGTTTCTCTACGCCTTCGGGTTGCAGATCAATATCGAGATCCACCGTACCGATGCCGAGTGGCTGCTGGCGATCCTGCGCAGCTTCCTGCTGATGGCCGAGGCCCTCACCGCGGCCGGCGCAATCGACCTGGCACGGCGACTGTCGCCCTACATTCGCGCGTTTCCCGGGCCCTTTGTACGCCACATGCTGGACCCGGACTTCCAACCCGATCAGGCCGGCCTGATCGATGCCTACCTGGCGCACAGCCCAACCCGCAACCGACCACTGGACCTGTTGCCCTTGTTTGCCCACCTGGACCCGGAACGGGTCAACGCCGCACCGGTGGAACACGACTTGATCAAACCGCGCCCGGCCTTCCATTACCGCCTGCCGAACTGCGAGATCGACGACCCGGACTGGAGCCTGGCGCGACCGTTCAATGGCTGGGTCGAGGTGGAACGCCTGGCGGCGGATCCGGAACGCCTGGAGCGCCTGTCGCGGGAATACCTGGACCGCCCCGGCCAGGCCCTCGGCCGCTGGGCCGACGACTGGAGCCAGCGCCTCCGTGACTGGTTCTGACTCGGCTCCCAATGCAACCAGCCGGGTCACGCCCCAAGCCCGTCGCCCGGTGATCGCGATCACCGGGCCGGACCAGGGCGGGGGTCCGGCCTGGCTGTTCACCGCCCTGGCGGTGTGGCGCGCGGGAGGCCGCCCTTTGCGGTTGCGCCCGGGAAAGCCGCGCGGCCGTTGCCCGTTCGACGGACTGATCGTGGGCGGCGGGGCGGATGTCGACCCCGAGCTCTACGGCGAGACCCTGCCCGACGGGCCGGATGCGGCCGCCATCCGCCAGGCGGAGCGCCGCCTCTCGCAGCGCCTGATCGGCTACCTCTTCTACCCGGCCCTGTGGCTGCTGCGCCGGCTGTTCCAGTCGCACGGCGGGGTACTGGACGTCGACCGCGACCGCCTGGAGAAGGCCCTGATCCACCGCGCGCTGGACGATCACCGCCCGATCCTCGGCATCTGCCGCGGCATGCAGCTGGTCAACGTGGTGCGCGGCGGCACGCTGCAGCGCGATCTGGCCGAGTTCTACGTGGAAACACCACAGGCCCGCAGCCTGTTGCCGGTCAAGCCGGTCCAGCTGGAGCCGCGCAGCCACCTGGCGGACATCCTGGGCGACGCCACGCTGCACGTGAACGCCCTGCACAATCAGGCGGTGGATGGCCTGGGTCGCGGGCTAAGGGTCGCCGGCCGCGAGAGCAGCGGCGTGGTACAGGCGATCGAAGCCGACCGCGGCTGGTGCATCGGCGTGCAGTGGCACCCGGAATACCTGCCCCAGAAGCGCCGCCACCAGCGTCTGTTCCACGCCCTCGTTCGGGCCGCCGCCAATACCGGCTAAAACCCGATTCACCAAGAAGACACGAAGAAGGGCAGGCGCTCAGGCCGGGTACGGCACGGAGAGGCCGCCGAGGCCGCAGTAGCCGTGGGGGACCCTGGCCAGGTATTGCTGGTGATCCTCTTCGGCGAAATAGAACGCCGGCCCTTCGCCGATCTCGGTGCTGATCGTTCCGCCCCGTGCCTTGTCCAGCGCGGCCTGGAAGCGTTGGCGGCTGGTCTCGGCGGCCGCCAGCTGGTCCGCATCGGTGGTGTAGATCGCGGAGCGGTACTGGGTACCGACGTCGTTGCCCTGGCGCATGCCCTGGGTCGGGTCGTGGCCTTCCCAGAAGGTGCGGAACAGCGCATCCAGGTCGACTCGCCGCGGATCGAATACCACACGCACCAGCTCGGTGTGCCCGGTCTGGCCGCTGCATACCTCGCGATAGGTTGGATTCGGGGTATAGCCCCCACCGTAACCGACGCTGGTGGAGTACACCCCGTCCAGCTGCCAGAACAGGCGCTCGGCGCCCCAGAAGCAGCCCATGCCGAACTGGATCACCTGCATGCCTTCGGGGTACGGCGGTGCCAACGGGGTTCCCAGCACCATGTGGCGCCCGGGCACCGGCATCGGCTCCTCGCGCCCGGGCAAGGCCTGCTCGGGCGCAGGCATGCGCGGCTCGGAAAATGCGAACATCGGCGACTCCATCAGTCAGCCGGGGTGAGCCGGATCAGCTCCCCCGGGTTGTGGTCGGTAAGTACGTAGATTGCGCCTTCGTGCACGCGCACGTCGCGAACGCGGCGATCCAGATCCGGCAGCACCTCGGACTCATTGACCAGGTCGCGCCCGTCGAAGGTCAGGCGGCGCAGCGTCTGGTGCACCAGTCCGCCGACCAGCAGATCACCATCCCAGTCGGCAAAGGCCGGATCGCGCAGGATCGCCATGCCGGACGGGGCAATGGAAGGCGTCCAGTGATGCAGCGGTGACTCCATCCCCTCCTTCTCGGTCAGACCCTCGCCCACCTGGCCGCCACGGTATTCCTCGCCGTGGGTGATGACCGGCCAGCCGTAGTTCAGGCCGGGTTCGATGATGTTGACCTCGTCACCCCCGCGCGGGCCATGCTCGTTCTGCCAGAAGGTGCCGGTCTCGGGGTCCATCACCATGCCCTGCGGGTTGCGCACACCCCAGGCCCAGATCTCCGGGCGGGCGTCGGGTTCATCCACCAACGGGTTGTCATCCGGCACCGAACCATCGTCATGCAGCCGGATGATGCTGCCGATATGGGTGGAGGTGTCCTGCGCATGATCGCGATCGCCGCGGTCACCCACGCTGATGTACACGTACCCGGCCTGGTCAAACACGATGCGGCTGCCGAAGTGCCGGCCGCCGCTGACACCCGGCTCGGCGGTGAACAGCGTCTCCACGTCCTGCAGCTCGCCATCCTGGAAGCGCCCACGCGCCAGGCGGGTCGTCAGTCCGCCCTCCACGCTCGCCGAGTAGGTGAAGTACAGCCAGCGGTTTTCGGCGAACTCCGGATGCAGGGCAAGATCCAGCAAACCGCCCTGGTTGCGCGCCTGCAGGTCGTCCGGCAACCCCGGGACCAGCGCGCCCCGCCCGTCGAAGGCCTCGGCGTCCTCGAACCAGCGCAGGGTGCCCGGGCGCTCGCTGATCAGTGCACCGCCGTCGGGCAGGAAGGCGATGGCCCAGGGGTGATTCAGTTCCTCGTGCAGCACGCTGACCTGCAGATCCTGCTGCCCGCCCTCCAGGCCCTCGGCCGAGACCCCGGAGGACCCGGTGCATGCCACCAGAAGGCCCACGGTCATGGGAACCACCGTTACACGTCCCAGGATATGTTTGCGCTTGCTCATGGCTCGCTCCTTGTTCGGTCCGATGTCCATTGGTACCTGTGTTCAGGCGGCGGGTTCCCTCGGCTGGCAGACAGGGCACCAGTACGTCGAGCGGCCGTGTTCGCCCAGCAGGGCATATTCGACCGGTACGCCGCACTGTCGGCAGGGCTCGCCACGGCGGCCATAGACGTTCAGGAACGCTCCCTCCTCCGCGCGCTCGCGGGTGATGCGCGGACCCGGCTTCAGGTTGCGCCGCAGCAACCGCTCGGCATCGCGGTACAGCCCCGCCAGCACACGCTGCGACACCTGCCCGAGAGGCCACAGCGGGTGACAGCCTTGCAGGAACAGCACCTCTGACTTGTAGATGTTTCCGATGCCCGCCGCCAGCGACTGATCCAGCAGCACATCCAGGATCGGGCGCGCCGGGTCCGCGACGGTCCGCACCCGCATGACCACGGCATCCAGGTCGATCGCCGGGTCCAGCAGATCAGGGCCGACACGGGCATCCAGACGCGGGACATCCGCCGCCCCCGCCGTGCGCGGGCGCCACTGCAGCTCGCGAGGATGAAAGCAGACCAGTACCCGCTCCGGGAGGCTGAGGACGGCCCAGGCACTGGAGGCCGGCTTGTGCCAGGCGACACCCGGGGCGTACTGGTGCCAGGTCCCGTACATGCCCAGGTGGGTGCGCAATTGCCACGGCCGGCCATCCGCAGCTGCAAGATCCAGCAACAAGTGCTTGCCCCGGGCCTGCACGGTCCCGGCGGTCATCGCGCCATGCTCGAGCAACGGATCGCCGCGCCGGGTGCGGGTCGCTACCGCAGTCAGCGTTGCGCCCTCCAGTACCGGCCGCAACGCGGCGGCCAGCTTGTGGATCGTGTCGCCCTCGGGCATGCGGGCGGGATCAGCGCTCGCGCGCGGGGTACAGGCGCGGCTCGCCCTCGGGGCGGGTGCGGAACAGGCGCATGGACCATAGGTACTGCGCCGGGGCCTGCTCGATGCCACGCTCAATGGCGGCGTTCATCTGCCGCGCATCGACGGCATCATCCCCCGAGGGATAGTCTTCCAGGGGCGGCCACAGGCGCATCACGTACTGGTCCGCCGCCGCGTCATACCAGGCGAAGCTGGGCAGGACCGCCGCCTTCGACATGCGCGCCAGACGCGCCAGCGCGGTCAGCGTGGCCTTCTGCACACCGAAGAAATCCACGAATACCGCGCCCTCGGCGCCCAGGTCCTCGTCCGGCAGGTAATAGAAGAAGCGACCGCGCTTGAGCTGGCGAATGGCCGGGCGCAGGCCCTGGTCGCGGGCGAAGATATCGCCGGAATAGCGCGTGCGGCTGCGGTGGTTGATCCACTCCAGCACCGGGTTCTTCATCGGCTTGGCGAAGGACACGCCGTCGAACATCTGACTCATGCGCACACCGCCGTAATCCAGCCCCAGGGAATGCGGCGCCAGGATGATCACTGGCGTCCCGCCGGAGCGCAGGCGCTCGTAGTGCTCCAGACCCTCGATGCGAATGCGGGCGGCGTGCTGGCCGGGCTTGCCGAACCACAGCAACCCGTAGTCCAGCGCCGTCTGCGCCTGGTAGCGGTAATAGGCCTCCAGGCGCTGGGCGCGCTCCGCAGCGGTCATCGCCGGGAAGCACAGCTCCAGGTTCCGTTCGACCACCGCCCGACTGCGCCCGGCCAGCCGGCGAATCAGCCGGCCCAGCCCGCCGGCGAGACCGCGCACGGCCGGGCGCGGCAACTCCTGCAGCACCCAGGCCAGGCCCAGCAACAGCCAGCTGCCCCAGTAACGCGGGGCGAAGTGCGCGGCGGTCAGCGGGGCCTGGTAGGCACCAGCGTCCTCGCGCCGCCCGGTTTCGTCGTCGACAGCGCTCATGCGCCCCCGGCACCGTCGGTGGGCCCGTCCGTGGCGGCCTGCTGCTTGCGGGCGCGCTTGGCGTAGACCTCCATCTCCTTCGCGGCCTGCAGATCACCCTTCTCGGTGGCCACGCGGATACCGCGCTCGCAGGTGGACAGGGCCGACTCGGGGCGCTCCAGCTCCACCAGCGTCTTCGCCAGCAGCTTCCAGGCCGCGGAATAACCGCCGTCCAGATCCAGCGCCCGCTGCAGATGGGGCACTGCGGCCTCCAGCTGGCCATCGGTCGCCAGGGCATTGCCCAGCGAGAAACGCAGCATGGCGGAATCCTGACCGCCGTCGAGCATATTCTGGAAGCGTTCGATCATGTCGCTCATGGGGTACCTCCCTCGGCGCGTGCCGATACGTACAGTCAGGCTAACGCCGCCAGAAGGCGGGCGACAGAAGCACCAGCACGGTAAAGATTTCCAGGCGCCCCATCAGCATCGCAACCACCAGGACCCACTTGCTGAAATCGTTGATCGACTGGAAGTTGGGCCCGACCTCGCCCAGACCGGGACCCAGGTTGTTCAGCGAGGCCGCCACTGCCGAGAACGCGGTCACCTGATCCAGACCGGATGCCATCAGCCCCAGCATCATCACTACGAACACCATCACGTAGGCCGCCAGGAAGCCCCACACCGCCTGCACGACGCGATCCGGGGCCTCCTTCCCGTTGACCTTCACGGCGATCCGCGCGTGCGGGTGGATCAGACGCTTGATCTCGCGCAGCCCCTGCTTCACCAGCAACAGCACGCGCACCACCTTCATGCCACCACCGGTGGAACCGGTACAGCCACCGATGAACGACAGGAGGATCAACAACACAGGCAGGAAACCGGGCCACAGGTAGAAGCTGTCGGTGGCATATCCCGTCGTGGTCGCAATGGACACGACATGGAAGACCCCGCGGCGCAATGCATCCCCGAACTGATCGGTAAACCCGCTCCAGAGCATGAAACCGACCACCAGGACGATCGCCGAGCCGAGCACCAGGAGGTAGGCGCGTAACTCCTCGTCCCGCCGGTAAGGCTTCCAGGTCGCGCGGTGCAGCACCAGAAAGTGGAGAGCAAAGTTCATCCCGCCCAGAACCATGAACGCGATGGCGACCATCTCGATCGCCACGGAGTCGAAATGACCGATGCTGGCGTCATAGGTCGAAAAGCCACCAATCGCCACGGTGGTGAAGGAGTGCGCAATCGCATCGAAGGCATCCATGCCGGCGGCCCAGTAGGCCAGCGCGCAGGCCACGGTCAGGCCCAGGTAGATGTACCAGAGGTTGCGCGCGGTCTCGGCGATACGCGGCGTCAGCTTGTTGTCGCGGATCGGCCCCGGGGTCTCGGCCTTGAACAGCTGCATGCCGCCCACGCCCAGAAGCGGCAGGATGGCCACCGCCAGCACGATGATCCCCATGCCGCCCATCCACTGCAGCTGCTGGCGATACCACAGCAGCGCCCGCGGCAGATCATCCAGCCCGGTCAGCACCGTGGCGCCGGTCGTGGTCAGGCCGGACATCGACTCGAAGGCGGCATCGGTGAAGGACACCTGCAGGCTCGGGTCGAGGTACAGCGGTGTCGCCCCGGCGATCCCCAGTCCCAGCCAGAACAGCACCACCAGGATGAAGCCGTCGCGCGCCTGCAGCTCCTGGCGCATGCGGTACAACGGCGCCCACAGCAGCCCGCCCATCAGCAACAGGAGGGCGAAGGCCTGCAGGAACACATACGCGGTGGACTCCCCGTACAGAAAGCCGATGGCCGCCGGCGGCAGCATCGCCAGACTGAACAGCGTCAGCAGGACACCCAGCAGCCGGGCCGTGGAGGCGAGATGGAGCATCCGCGCGCTCCGCCTAGGGAAACACTGATGAATGTACGCACTCGCGCTCGAGTCGCTTTTGCGTGCGAACAAGGCGCGGTGACTGCCGTGCAGTCATTCTGCACAAGGGAACCGCAACGCCGTGCGCGCGCAAAAGCGGCCGAGCCCCGCGGGGTTGGTAACCCAGGTTCCCCGAGACAAGGCGCGGTGCGCAGCCGGTAGTGGTTCTACCGGCAAGGGCCGCAACGCAGGATCGGGGAACCTGGGATACCAACGCGAGTGTGTACATTGATCAGTGTTTCCCTAAAAGAACAGCGCCGTGGGCTGGAACAGGCGTTGCACCTGCTTCACCTTGCGCCGATCGGTCACGAACAGAATCACGTGGTCGCCGGCCTCGATGACCGTGTCGCGATGGGGGATGATGACCTCCTCGCCCCGCACCACCGCTCCGACGCGAGTGCCCTCGGGAAAGTCGATCTCGTCGATCCGGCGGCTGACCACCTGCGACGTCCGGGCATCGCCGTTGACCACGGTCTCGATCGCCTCGGCCGCACCGCGGCGCAGGGCATGCACGGTGGCGGTTCCGCCCTCGCGCACCCGCGCCAGCAGCGCACCGATGGTCGCCTGCTGTGGCGAGATCGCGACATCGATCGTCCCGCTTTGCAGCAGGTCCACGTAACTCGGCCGATTGATCAGCGACATCACCTTGCGCACGCCCCAGCGCTTGGCCAGCATCCCGGCGAAGATGTTCGCCTGGTCGTCGTTGGTGACCGCGCAGAACACGTCGCTGTGCTCGACGTTGATGGATTCGAGGAAGCGGTCATCCGAGCTGTCCCCGTGCAGCACCAGGACATTGCTGGGTAGCGTCCGCGCCAGATGATCGGCACGTTCGGAATCGCGTTCGATCACCTTGACCCGGTAGCGCTTGCTGAGCGTCTCGGCCAGGCGCTCGCCGATGTTGCCGCCACCGGCCACCATGATTCGCTTGTAGGGCTTTTCCAGCTTGCGCAGCTCCGAGGTCACCGCGCGGATGTTCTTCTTCGCCGCGACGAAGAACACCTCGTCATCGGCCTCGATCACCGTGGAACCATCCGGCTGGATCGAGCGATCCTTGCGGAAGATCGCGGCCACCCGGGTCTGGATGCCCGGCATGTCGTTTTGCAGATTTTTCAGCTCGTGCCCGACCAGCGGGCCACCGTAGTAGGCGCGCACCCCCACCAGCGAAACTCGGCCCTCGGCGAATTCCAGCACCTGGAGCGAACCGGGGTGCTCGATCAGGCGCTGGATGTGGCTGGTCACGATCGCCTCGGGCGAGATCAGCATGTCCACCGGCATCGCGTCCTGGGCGAACAGCGCCGGGGTCTCGTGGTAGTCGCGGGCCCGCACCCGGGCGATCTTGGTCTCGATATTGAACAGCGTGGAGGCCACCTGGCAGGCGACCATGTTGGTCTCGTCCGAGTTGGTGACCGCGATCAGCATGGACGCGTCCTGCGCACCGGCTGCCTCCAGCACCGAGGGGTGCGCGGCAAAGCCGTGCACGGTCTTGATGTCGAAACGATCCTCCAGCTCCGCCAGCATCTCGGCGCGGTAATCGACCACCGTAATGTCGATCCCGTCGGCGCTCAGCGCCTCCGCCAGCGACTGACCGACCTGCCCGGCCCCGAGGATGATGATGTGCTTCATGCGTCTCCCGTCCCGAAGCGGGTTCAGCTATCGGATTTCACGCGCTTGGGGTCGATCCCCAGCGCCTTGAACTTGCGGTACAGGTGCGTGCGCTCCAGCCCCACCCGTTCCGCCAGGCGCGTCATGTTGCCCTCGGAGCGCTCCAGCTGTTGCTGCAGGTATTCGCGCTCGAACTGTTCGCGCGCCTCGCGCAGCGGCAGATCGGGGATGGCGACCGCCCCCTCGCCGCCCTCCTCGGCGCGCTGCGGCTGCCCGCTGAGGGTCCGCTCCACCTCGTCACGGGTGATCTCGTCGCCCGAGCCCAGGATCATCAGCCGCTGCACCAGGTTGCGCAGTTCGCGCACGTTGCCCGGCCAGTGGTACTGCTGCAGCCGCTCCAGGGCCGGACGCTGGAAGGCGCGCGGCGGCAGCCCTTCCTGCTGGTGCAGGTGGCGCATATGACACTCCAGCAGTTCCGGGATGTCTTCGGGGTGCTCGCGCAGGGGCGGGATGGTCAGTGGCAGGACATTCAACCGGTAGTACAGGTCCTCGCGGAAGTGGCCCTGCTTGACCGCCTCGGCCAGGTCGTACTGGCTCCCTGCGATCACGCGCACGTTCACGCTGATGGGCTGGTTGCCGCCGATGCGGGTGATGCGCTGGGTATCCAGCGCATGCAGCAACCGCCCCTGGGTCTGCAGATCCATCTCCGCGACCTCGTCCAGGAACAGCACGCCACCCGCCGCCTGCTCCAGCAGGCCATAGCGCACATGTTCTCCCTGCTCGCTGCCGAACAGCTCGGCGATCGCCTCCTCGCCCGAGAGCGACCCCACCGAGACCACGATGAACGGGCTCTCGCGGCGCGCGCTGCGCGCATGCAGCAGCCGCGCGAAGGTCTGCTTGCCCACGCCTGGCTCACCGGTGATCAGCACCCAGGTATCGTGCTGCGCCATGCGCTGCACCTGGTCGCGCAGGTTCACCATGGTGGCGCTGTCGCCCACCGGGTCGGCCACCGTACCGGCGTGGCGCTTCAGGCCCACGTTCTCGCGCTGCAGGCGTGCGGCCTCCAGGGCATTGTTCAGGGTGATCAGCAGCTTGTCGATGGACAACGGCTTCTCGATGAAGTCGTAGGCACCCAGGCGCGTGGCATCCACAGCGGTCTCGACGTTGCCGTGACCGGAGATCATCACCACCGGGCAGGGCAGCCCCTCGTCATCGCCCCACTCCTTGAGCAGGGAGATCCCGTCACCGTCCGGCATCCAGACATCCAGCAGGATCAGGTCCGGGCGGCGACTGCGACGCTGTGCCTTGGCCTCGGCCACGGAGCCGGCGAGTGCTACCTGATAGCCCTCGTCCTCCAGCACATCCTGCAGCAGCATGCGGATGTCCGGCTCGTCGTCGACCACGAGTATGTAGGCTTCGCTCATTCGGGCTCCTCGTGAACCACCGGACCATGCTCCACCGGGATGCGGATGCGGAAGACCGCCCCGCCCGGCCCGGACTCTGCATTATGGCACTCAATCATGCCGCCATGCTCCTCCACGATCTTCTGCGCGACGGCCAGACCGAGACCGGTTCCACGCGGCTTGTCGGTGGTGTAGGGCTCGAAGATGCGCTCGAGGAACTCCGGCTTGATGCCCGGACCGGTGTCGATCACGCGCAATTCGATATGCGGCCCGGCCGAGTCGTCGAGATACGCCGTGGCGACATGCACCTCCATGTCCTCGTGGCCCTCGCCCGCCTCCAGGGCGTTCTTGATCAGGTTGTGCAGCAACTGGCGCAGACGCCCGGCGTCGCCATGGATTCGCGGCAGGGACGCATCCAGCGTGACATCGACGCGCGAGCGCCCGTCCTGGTCCAGGTACAACTCGCAGACGTCCCGGATCAGCTGGTTCAGATCCACCGACGCGCGCTCCAGCTGCGGGGCCTGGGCATAGTCGCGGAAGGCGTTGACCAGGGTCTTCATCGCCTCCACCTGCTGCACGATGGTACCGGTGGCGCGATCCAGCACCTCGCGATCCGCCCCCTCCAGCACCTTGCCCAGACGCCGCGACAGGCGCTCGGCGGACAGCTGGATCGGGGTCAGCGGGTTCTTGATCTCGTGCGCCAGGCGGCGCGCCACCTCACCCCAGGCGGCGTCACGCTGGGCCTTCAGGAACTCGGTCATATCGTCGAACACGATCGCGTGCAGACCGCGGCTGGACCCCGAGGTCGGCAGCCACACGGCACGGGTCATCAGCACCTTGCGCCCGCTACGGGTGAACACCACCACCTGGCGCGACCATTCTTCTTCCTGGCGCACCAGGGCATCGCTGATCGCCTCGAAAAACTGCGCCACCAGCGGGCACTCGGCGCCCACCTCCGACATCACCCGGGTGCGCGCCCGCTGCAGGTCGCACTCCAGGATCTCGCTGGCCGCGGCGTTCGCGGTACGCAGGCGCAGGCTGCCATCCAGCGCCAGCACGCCGGAGCGCAAATGTTGCAGCACGCTCTCCAGATAGGCGCGCTCGGCGTCCAGCAGGCGGCGGTTGCGTTCCGCCTCGTCGCGCGCCTCGTTCAGGGTGCGCGTCATGGTATTGAACGACTGCACCAGGAAACCCAGCTCGTCGGCGCGCTGCACCGCCAGGCGGGTGCTGTAGTCGCCCTGGGCGACCATGCGTGTGCCCTGCACCAGGTCGGAGATCGGGCGCACCATGCGCCGCGCCACCAGCAGCCCAGCCCAGAGTGCCGCCATCAGCGAGATCGCCAGCGCCAGTGACAGGGTGAACACAAAGCCCTGGATCATCGGCCCGCGCAGGTAGGCGAATTCGCGATAGTCGGCGAAGGCGTCCTGCACCCGTAGCGACAACGCGCTCATGCGCGGGTCCACGGGGTAAATGCCCTGCAGGATACGGTTCTCCGAGCCCGGGCGGCGGCTGCTGGTGGTGGCCACCACGCGGATGATCAGCGAGCCGTCGGGCTGCGGCTCCAGCCGCGAATACGGCTGTTCCGGGCGCACCCGCATCAGAATGTCGGACCCGGGCGGGGTCGGCAGACGACGAATTGGGCTGTCGGTGCTGGAGGCGATAATGCGGTTGTTGGAGCCGACCAGGGTCAGCTCCTGCGCCCCGACCTGGCGGCGATAGTCGTTCAGGGCCAGCGGCACCAGCCCCTCCGAGACCCCCTCGAGATCGCTCATCAGCTCCTGGGTCTCGTTCGCCAGCTGGCGCACCCGCAGATCCAGCGACGAGCGCGACAGCTCCAGCGCATCCTCCAGCGCCGACTCCACGCGCACGTCGAACCAGGAATCCACGCCCTCGTTCAGGAACTTGAAGGAGAAGTAATAGACAACGGACACCGGCAGCACCGCCACCAGCATGAACACCGCGACCAGGCGCAGGGTCAGCCGGCTGCCGGGGACCCCGCGGCGATACTGGATCGCCATGCGCGCGACCTGATAGATGATCAGCCCGCCCAGCGCCACCAGCACGGCGACGTGGAACACCAGCAGCCACAGGAACAGCTGCTCGAAGCGCGCCTGGTTCTGCGCGGCATCGCCCATCACCACCAGCGAGGTCAGCAGCAGCACGAACAGGAGCCCGATGCCGAACAGCCCCCACGGGAAGCCCCTTAGGGAAACGCTGATCAACGTACACCCTCGCGTTGGTAACCCAGGTTTTCCGAAACAAGGCGCGGTCCGCAGCCGGTAGCCATTCTATCGGCAAGGGCCGCAACGCCGGATCGGGGAACCTGGGTTACCAACCCCACGAACCATTGAAAGCAGGGGCTCGGCCGCCCGTTGTGATCAAAAACGGGCCTGCGCACGGCGTTGCGGCACCCTTGTGCAGAATGACTGCACGGCGGTCGCCGCGCCTTGTTCGCACGCAAAAGCGACGAAGCAGCGAGCGCGTACGTTGACCAGCTTTTCCCTAATCCAGCGACCATCGCCGCCACTCCTGTCGTGTCGTCAGATCACCGCGCAACCCGGCATCCAGCTGCAGGGGCAGAGGCAGCGCCGAGTACACCAGCATCAGGCGTGCCGCCAGGTCGAACTCCCCGGGATTCGGGCGCGCCGAAGCGGGAATGCCGTCCAGGCGCAGCCGGCCCAGCCGCCGGGCGACCTGGTCCAGGGCATCCCCCAGGGTCGGTTTCAGATCCATGCGCTCGTCGGTCACCGCGGTTACCAGGTAGTGCCGGTTCAGCGCAAAGTATTGCAGCTGGACCCGGCGGGTCTCGCTCGCCAGGGTGTCGCGCCCCACCCGGCGACCGCGCTCCAGACGGGTTTCCGCCTCGAACTCCAGGGTCACTCCGTTGGCCAGGGCAGCTTCCAGCACGGCGGGCAGACGCATGTCGATATCGAGACGCACCAGCACGGTGGTGTCGTCCAGCCACAGGTGATTGGCGCCGCGGATCTCCACCGCCGCGGCCGGCACAGGCAGCGCCAGCAGAGCAAACAGGCAGCACAGCGCCACGAAGGGCCCGCGCCACGGGGAGGCGCCGCTCGGCATCAGGGGGCCCGCTTCTCCAGGAGCGCATAGTAGAAGCCGTCACCGCCCTCGAGCCCCAGCGGCAGCGACACGCCGACCTCGCGCGGCCGGCCTCCGGGGATCCCCGCATCGCCATTCACGGGAAGTACCTGCGCATCCGCGGTCGCGGCCACGAACGGGGCCACAACGGCCTCGTTTTCCGGCGACAGCAGCGAGCAGGTGGCATACAGCAGCCGCCCGCCCGGGCGCAGCAGCTGCCAGGCGCCGGCCAGCAGGCGGGCCTGCTCCGCCGCCAGACGCGGGATGTCCTCGGCTCGGCGCAGGGTCTTGATATCCGGATGACGCCGGATCACGCCGGTGGCAGAACAAGGCACGTCCAGCAGGATCGCGTCGAAGGCCTGGCCGTCCCACCAGTCGTCGGCGGCCTCCAGGTCGGCGGCGACCAGCCGGGCGTCGAAGCCCAGCCGGTCGAGATTCTCGCGCACCTGCTCCAGGCGTTCCGGGTCGTTGTCCAGCGCGGTGAGGTCCAGTTGGCCACCGGCGCGCTCCAGAAGGTGCCCGGTCTTGCCGCCCGGGGCCGCACAGGCATCCAGCACCCGCTCGCCCGGCTGCGGATCCAGCAGGTGCCCGGCCCATTGCGCCGAGGCGTCCTGGACCGACAGCGCCCCGTCGGCAAACCCCGGCAGCGCCCCGACGTCGACCGGATTCTCCAGGGTCAGCGCGCTGGCGAGCACCGGGTGCGGCCGCGCCGGCGTCCCCGCAGCGGCCAGCGCCTCCAGCGCCGCCTCGCGGCTGCCGCGCTGCAGGTTCACCCGCAGGGTCATCGGCGCCGGCAGCGTCGAGGCCTCCAGCAACGCCTCCCAGTCCTCGGGCCAGGCGTCGCGAATCGCCTCCAGCAGCCACGCCGGAACCGCATAGCGCAGGCCCGGCTCCGCCTCGATCCGGGCGGCCAGCGCATCCTGCTCGCGCAGGGCACGGCGCAGAACCGCGTTGATCAGCCCCACCGCGCCGGGTCGATGGATCTCGCGCGCCAGCTCGGCCGTCTCGCGCACCGCCGCATGATCCCGCGTACCGAAATGCAGCACCTCGGCCAGGCCCTGCGCCAGCAGCACGCCGATCACGGCATCCTTCTTGCGCAGCGGTCGCTCGAGAAACCCGCCGACCAGCCCCTCCAGCTGCGGATACCAGCGCAGGGTGGTGTAGGCCAGGGCCTGCACCCAGGCGGCATCGCGCGACGCGAGCCCCTCGGTCACCAGCTCCACCGCCCGGGTCAGCGACTGCCCCTGCAGCACCACGCGCTCGACCGCCTCCAGCGCACGCTGACGCGGCGAACGCGAATCCACCCGCGAGGGCACCACACGCTTTTGCTTGCCTGCCATCAGACCGCCCCCGTCAGGGTCTGGCCAACCAGATCGGCATTACGAGCCCAGTCGGCCGCCGCGACCGGGCGACGTCCCGGCAGCTGCACCGTTTGCAGCCGCAGGATGCCGTCGCCCGTGGCCACGTCGACGCCGTCCACCCCAGTATTTCGAATCGTCCCCGGCGCCGCATCGGCCGGTTCGGCAAGAGGGGTCGCGTTAAACACCCGCACCACCTGCCCCTGCCAGCCGGTCTGGGCCACCGGCCAGGGGTTGAAGGCACGTACCTGGCGATCCAGGGCGACGGCCGGTTGCGACCAGTCCATCCAGGCCTCCTGTTTCTCCAGCTTGCGGGCATACGTGGCCTGCTCGTCATCTTGTGGCCAGGGCGCGGACTCGCCCGCGGCAATCGCCGGGAGCTGCTCGACCAGCAGTTCGGCGCCTTCACGGGCGAGAACGTCGTGCAGGCTTCCAGTGGTGGTCTCCGGTGTAATCGTCACACCCCGGCAGGCATGCACCGGGCCGGTATCCAGCCCCGGGGCCATCTGCATCAGGCAGACCCCGGTCTCGGCATCCCCCGCGAGGATGGCACGGTGAATCGGCGCCGCGCCGCGCCAGCGCGGCAGCAACGAGGCGTGGATATTGAGCCCCCCCAGCGGCGGGATCGCGAGCACCGCGCGCGGCAGGATCAGCCCGTAGGCCGCCACGATCAGGATATCCGGGCGCCAGGCCGCGAGCGCCGCCTGGGCCTCAGGGGTTTTGAGACTCTCCGGCTGCACCACCGGCAGCCCCGCGGCCTCGGCGACCTGCTTGACCGGCCCGGGGCGCAGCTTGCGCCCGCGCCCCGCCGGGCGGTCCGGCTGGGTGTAGACCGCGACCGGCGCATGCCCGCTCTCGATCAGGGCCTTCAGCGCCGGGACTGCAAAATCGGGCGTCCCGGCATAGACGATGCGCAGGGAGTCGACGTCCGTGTCCGCCACCCCCATCAGACCGCGGGGACCGCGGCCTTGTCACCCGCCCCGGTGCGGACGCCCTGCTTCTCCAGCTTCTTGCGAATGCGGCTGCGCTTCAGGCTGGACAGGTAATCGACGAACAGCTTGCCGTCGAGGTGGTCGATCTCGTGCTGGATGCACACCGCGAGCAGCCCGTCGATGTCCAGCTCGAAGGGCTGGCCATCGCGCCCCAGGGCGCGCACGCGGATGCGGTCGGCACGCTGCACCTTTTCGTAGAAACCGGGCACGGACAGGCAGCCCTCGTCCATCTCCTCCTCGCCGGAGGTTTCCAGGATCTCGGGGTTGATCAAGGCATGCGGCGCGCTCTGATCATCGGAGACATCCGCCACCAGCACTCGCTTTTGCACGTTGATCTGGGTGGCCGCCAGGCCAATGCCCGGGGCCTCGTACATGGTCTCGAACATGTCGTCCACCAGGGTACGGATCTCGTCATCCACCTCGGCGACCGGCTCGGCCCTCAGGCGTAGCCGGGGATCGGGGAAGTGCAGGATTTCACGCTTGGCCATGAAAAAACCTCAAACTTTGTACTGTACAGACGTCGCAATTCTGCTAACGTTGGACCGCAATATCCGCGGAGTTGCGTCATCCGACTGGGGCCGGGCCACAGGAAGGCTCGGGGAGCGCGCGGACCTGACAGGGGACACTAAAATGTACAAGACCAGGGCCACCACGACCTTCGTTCTGCCGGGCATTCTCTTCAGTGTAACGCTGTTGCTGAGCGCCTGCGCGGCCACGCCAGAGAATGGCAGCGCCGAAACGGCTGTATCCGACACCAGCGAAACGCAAGCTGCCGCCCGCGAGTCGCGCAACGCACTGGAACGACGCAGCTCCGCCGAGGCCGAGGCCGAGCCGGAGATCCGCGAATCCGCGCCGGAACGCTACGTCGTCAAGAAGGGCGACACGCTCTGGGATATCTCCGCGATGTTCCTGCAGGACCCCTGGTACTGGCCGGAGATCTGGCTGGTCAACCCCGAGATTGAGAACCCCCACCTGATCTATCCGGGTGACGTGCTGAGCATTCATTACGTGGATGGCCAGCCGCGCATCATGGTCGACGGCGGCCCGCGCGTGCGCCCGACCCATCGCCTGTCGCCCGAGGCCCGGGTGGTGGAGCGCGACGAGGACATCTCCCCCATCTCCACCCTGCAGTCGTTCATGTTCCGGCCGCAGGTGCTGGACGAAGAGACCCTGGAGAACGCGCCGTATGTCCTCGCCTCGCAGGACGAGCGCGTGATCTTCGGCCCCGGCGACCGCGTCTACGTGCGCAACGCCGAAGACACCGAACAGTACGAGCTCTACCACATCGTGCGCCACGACGGCATGCTGATCGACCCGGATACCGGCGAGGAGCTGGGCGTCGCGACCCTGCCGGTGGGCGAGGCGGAGATCATCGAGCCGGGCAACGTCGCCCGCGCCGATATCCGCAAGGGCGAACGCGAGGCCATCCGTGGCGACCGCCTGGTGCCGTATGCCGAAGAGCAGGACCGGCTGTTCGACATTGGCCGCGCGCCGGCCGGCGCCGAGGGCACGATCATCTCGCTGTTCGACGCCATCAGCCAGATCGGCCAGTTGCAGGCCGCCATCATCAACCGCGGCGAGCGCGACGGCATCGAGAACGGTCACGTCTTCGCGGCCTTCACCGCCGGACGCGAGGTGCGCGACCCGATCAGTGATCGCGCCAACGACGTGGTCACCCTGCCGGAAGAAGAAGTCGGCACCGTAATGGTCTTCCAGACCTTCGAGAAGGTCTCCTACGTGCTGGTAACCGAGGCCGAACGCACCCTGCGCGAGGGTGACAAGGTTCGCGCCCCCTGACCGGACTTGCGGCCCGGCTTCATGCGTGATGCCGAAACGGCGGCCGCTCCGCACCAGGACTGGCTACGCCTGATCAACACCCCCGGCCTCGGCCCGCGGCGCATGCTGCAACTGGTCGAGGCCTTCGGCACTCCGGGCAACGCCCTCGACGCCCCCACCGCCGAATGGCAGCGCGCGGGCATCGACCTCCGGCTGGACGATGCCGCGCGCCAGGCCCGCGACAAAGGGGCCGAAGCCGACCGGGCCTGGCTCGATGCCGATCCCCGGCATCACCTCCTGTGCCTCGACGACCCCGCCTATCCGCCCCTGCTGGCCGAGCTCCCCGACCCACCGCCAGTGCTGTACCTGAACGGCAACCCGGAACTGCTGCGCGCCCCGCAAGTGGGGATCGTCGGCAGCCGCGAGGCGACCCCGCAGGGCGAGCGCCTGGCCAGCGAATTCGCGCGCGAGCTGGCCACGGCCGGGCTCACGGTCACCAGCGGCCTGGCGCGCGGCATCGACGGCGCGGCCCACGAGGGCGCCCTGGCCGCACCCGGCGGGCGCACCATCGCGGTGGTCGCCACCGGGCCCGACCGCATCTACCCCGCCCAGCATCGCCGGCTCGCCCATCGCATCGCGGACCATGGCCTGGTCGTCTCGTTATGGCCCACCGATACCCGGCCACTGGCGCGGAACTTCCCGCAGCGCAACCGGGTGATCAGCGGGCTTTCGCTGGCCACCCTGGTCGTCGAGGCGGCCCTGAAGAGCGGTTCGCTGATCACCGCGCGGCTGGCCGCCGAGCAGGGGCGCCAGGTCTATGCGGTCCCGGGCTCGGTACTCAGCCCCGCCAGCCGGGGCTGCCACCAACTGATCCGCGACGGCGCCCAACTGGTGGAGTCGGCCGACGAGATCCTCGACGACCTCGCGGACTGGCTAGGCGTGGCGCCCAACGCCCCAGTTGTTCCGGCGGAACCCACCAGCGAACCGCTGGACCCGGAGCAGGAACGCGTGCTGAACGCGATGGGTTTCGACCCGGTCCCACTGGAAACCCTGCGCGAGCGCACCAAATTGACCATCGAACAGCTTTCATCCATGCTGGTTTTGCTTGAACTCCATGGCCGCGTGGCCGCCCTCGACCACGGGCGCTTCCAGCGCCTCGACGCAGGATCCCCCGAATCATGAACGAGAACGTGCTGGATGTGCTCATGTATCTCTTTGAGCACACCATCGACGAGGAATCCGACGAGGAGCCGGACCGCTCGGAACTGGAGCGCCACCTGGTGGAGGCCGGTTTCGCCCGGCGCGAGATCGATCGCGCCCTCGGCTGGCTGGACCGCCTGATGAGCGAGGCCCCGTTGGCAGGCCGCGGCGGGGACGGTGCCGCCCAGCGGATCTACGCCCCCGAGGAGCGCAAGCGCCTGGACACCGAGTCTCACGGCTTCCTGCTGCACCTGGAGCAGAACGGCCTGCTGACGGCCGGCACCCGCGAGCTGGTGCTGGATCGCGTCATGGAGCTGGATGCCGAGGAGATCGACCTCGACCAGCTGCGCTGGGTGGTGTTGATGGTGCTGTTCAACCAGCCCGACGACGCGATCGCCTATTCCCGCCTGGAAGAGGTCATGCGCGACGACTCGGGCCCCAGTGCCGTGGATTATCTGCACTGACTTCCCCGTCTTTCGAGGTCATGCGGTAGCCACGGGCGTTTTCCTCATCTAGTCTTTAGCGCCCGTGAACCCGGTTGCACGCTTGCAACCGCCACCGCCCCGACACGGAACCCGCTGCCACGGAGACGGTCCCGAGCCACATGAGCAAGCACCTCGTCATTGTAGAGTCCCCCGCCAAGGGCAAGACCATCGAGAAGTACCTGGGTCCCGACTACCAGGTCCTCGCCTCGTATGGCCACGTACGCGATCTCGTACCCAAGGAGGGCGCGGTGGATCCGGAAGACGGCTTCCGGATGAAGTACGACATCATCGAGCGCAGCGAGAAACAGATCGAGGCGATCGCCAAGGCGCTGAAGAAGTCCGACGACCTGATCCTCGCGACTGACCCCGACCGTGAAGGCGAGGCGATCTCCTGGCACCTCCACGAGGTCCTGCGCGAACGCGGCCTGCTGGAAAACCGCGACGTGCACCGGGTGGTGTTCCACGAGATCACCAAGAAGGCGATCCAGGAAGCCATCGAGCACCCGCGCGACCTGGCCCAGCCGCTGATCGACGCCCAGCAGGCGCGCCGCGCGCTGGACTACCTGGTCGGCTTCAACCTCTCGCCGCTGTTGTGGCGCAAGATCAAGCGCGGCCTGTCCGCCGGGCGCGTGCAGAGTCCGGCCCTGCGCATGATTGCCGAGCGCGAGAACGAGATCGAGGCCTTCGTCGCACGCGAGTACTGGACGCTCGACGCCCTGACCGAGCGTCAGGGCCAGTCATTCACCGCGCGCCTGACCCACCTGGACGGCAACAAGCTGGACCAGTTCGACCTCAACAGCACCGAACTGGCGCACGACGCCCAGAAACGCCTGACCGACGCCGCCAGCGGCGAGCTCCGGGTCGCCAAGGTCGAGAAGAAGCAGCGCCGCCGCAACCCGGCCGCGCCGTTCACCACCTCGACCCTGCAGCAGGAGGCCTCGCGCAAGCTCGGCTTCACCGCCAGCCGCACCATGCGCACCGCCCAGCAGCTCTACGAAGGGATCGATCTGGGCTCCGGCGCGATCGGCCTGATCACCTACATGCGTACCGACTCGGTGGCCCTGGCCGGCGAGGCGATCGGCGAAATCCGCGGTCTGATCGAGGAGCGCTACGGGGCCAACAATGTCCCCGACAGCCCGCGCCAGTACAAGACCAAGTCCAAGAACGCGCAGGAGGCCCACGAGGCCATCCGCCCGACCTCCGTGCGCCACGTGCCGAACGAGATACGCGATCGCCTGAGCAGCGACCAGGCACGCCTGTACGACCTGATCTGGAAGCGCACCGTCGCCTGCCAGATGATCCACGCGACCTTCGACACCGTCGCTGCTGACCTGGTCCCGGGCGAGACCCAGCACCAGTTCCGCGCTACCGGCTCCACCCTGGTCGACCCCGGCTTCATCGCGGTCTACCAGGAGGGCCGCGACGACACGCAGGACGACGACGAGGACAAGCGCCTGCCGGAAATGGCCGAGGGCGACAGCGTCAAACTGAACGAAGTCACCGCCGACCAGCACTTCACCGAGCCGCCGCCGCGCTACACCGAGGCCAGCCTGGTGAAGACGTTGGAGGAATACGGGATCGGCCGCCCCTCTACCTACGCCAGCATCATCTCCACCCTGCAGTCGCGCGAGTACGTGGAGATGGATGGCAAGCGCTTCATCCCGACCGACACCGGCCGGATCGTGAACAGCTTCCTGACCCAGCACTTCGACCGCTACGTGGACTACGACTTCACCGCGAAGCTGGAAGACGAGCTGGATGCCATCTCGCGCGGCGAGAAGGACTGGGTCCCGGTGCTGGAAGCGTTCTGGGGCGACTTCCGCGACCGGGTGAAGGAAAAAGAAGAGAACGTGACCCGCGCCGAGGCCGTGCAGTCGCGCGAACTGGGCCCCGACCCGCAAAGCGGGCGCCCGGTCAGCGTACGCCTGGGCCGCTTCGGACCGATCGTGCAGATCGGCACCAAGGACGACGAGGAGAAGCCGCGCTTCGCCGGCCTGCTGCCCGGGCAGAAGATGGACAAGGTCACCCTCGAGGAGGCGCTGGAGCTGTTCAAGCTGCCGCGCGATCTCGGCGAGACCCCCGAGGGCGAACCGGTGATGGTCAACATCGGCCGCTTTGGCCCGTACGTGAAGTACGGCTCCAAGTACGCGTCGCTGGGCCCGGACGACGATGTCTGGAGCATCGAGCTGCCACGCGCGCTGGAGGTCGTCGCCGAGAAGAAGAAAAAGGACGCCGAACGCTTCATCAAGAGCTTCGACGCGGAAGGCATCCAGGTCCTGAACGGGCGCTACGGCCCCTACGTGACCGACGGCAACAAGAACGCCAAGATCCCGAAAGAGACCGACCCCAAGTCCCTGACGCTGGAACAGTGCCAGGAACTGATCGCCGCCGCCCCGGAACGCAAGGGCCGCGGACGCAAGGGGGCGACCAAGTCCACGGGCAAGACCGCTGCCAAGTCCTCTAGCAAGACCGAGGGCAAGACCGCCAGCAAGACGTCGGCCAAGTCGACATCCGCGAAAAAACCGGCGACCAAGAAGAAGGCCACCGCCAGCAAGACGGGCGCGAAGAAGACCACCGCCAAGAAGACCCCGGCGAAGAAGTCGTCTACTGCGAAGTCCGCCGGCGCTGGCGACAACCGCCTGAGTGCCGAGCCCTCCGGCGATCGTGGATCGGAATAACGCCCCGCTGCTGACCGCCGAGATCGATCCCGTCGCGCACCACGTGCGCGACGGCGGGGTGATCGCCTACCCCACCGAGGCGGTCTTCGGCCTTGGCTGCCGCCCGGACGCGCCGGAGGCCATCGAACGCATCCTGACACTGAAGGGTCGACCGGCGGCCAAGGGGCTGATCGTGGTCAGCGACCGGCTCGACCGCCTTGCCCCCTGGCTGGCCCCGCTGCCCGCCGACCGCCAGGCCGAGATCGACGCGAGCTGGCCCGGCCCCACAACCTGGCTGCTACCCGTAACCCCTGACTGCCCCATCCTACTGCGTGGCGAACACGACAGCCTGGCCGTGCGCGTAACCGCCCATCCAGCCACACGTGCGCTGTGCGCCGCCGCCGACAGCGCGCTGGTCTCGACCAGCGCGAACCGCGCCGGCGCGGAGCCCTGCCGCACCTGGGATTGCGTTACCTCACAACTCGGGGCGGGCATCGATGCGATCCTGCAGGCAGAATGTGGCGGGCGCGACGCCCCCAGCGCGATCCGCGACGCCCGCACCGGGGCCTGGCTCCGGGGTGGACCGGAACCCGACGCGAACACCCACCACTGATCAACCGGGACGCAGCATGAGCCAGGACAACGTCTCCATCGAGCACGTAATCGACTACCTGCAGGGCCTGCAGGACCGCATCTGCCAGGGCCTCGAGGGCCTGGACGGCCGGGCCTGCTTCGAGGAGGACGCTTGGGAGCGCCCCGCTGGCGGCGGCGGGCGTACCCGCGTGCTGCGCGAAGGCGCGGTGTTCGAGCAGGCCGGGGTGAATTTCTCCCACGTGATGGGCGACAACCTCCCGGCCTCGGCCACCGCCCACCGTCCGGAGATGGCCGGGCGCTCGTTCCAGGCCACCGGCGTGTCCCTGGTGATCCACCCGCACAACCCCTTTGTTCCGACCTCGCACGCCAACGTGCGCTTCTTCATCGCCGAGAAGCCCGGCGAGGACCCCATCTGGTGGTTCGGCGGCGGCTTCGACCTGACGCCCTACTACGGCTTCGACGAGGACTGCATCCACTGGCACCGTACCGCCGAGGCCGCCTGCCGCCCGTTCGGCGAGCACCTCTACCCGGCGCACAAGAAGTGGTGCGACGAGTACTTCCACCTCAAGCACCGCGACGAACCGCGCGGCGTGGGCGGGCTGTTCTTCGACGACTTCAGCGAGGGCGGCTTCGAGCATGCCTTCGGCTACATGCAGAGCGTGGGCAACGCCTACCTCGACGCCTACGCCCCGATCGTCGAGCGCCGCCGCGCCACCGACTTTGGCGAGCGCGAGCGCCAGTTCCAGCTCTACCGCCGCGGGCGCTATGTCGAGTTCAACCTGGTCTACGACCGCGGTACCCTGTTCGGCCTGCAGTCGGGCGGGCGCACCGAGTCGATCCTGATGTCGCTGCCGCCGCTGGTACGCTGGGAGTACAACTACCAGCCGGCGCCCGGCACGCCCGAGGCCGAACTGTACGAACGCTATCTGAAGCCGCGCGACTGGCTCGCCGAGACTGCCGGCTGACTCCAAACACGCAAGGACCTGGCATGACCGCACCGATCGCCCCCTATCCCGCCGGCCGCCCGCGCCGAATGCGCCGCGACGGCTTCTCCCGCCGCCTGATGCGCGAACACCACCTGCGCGCGGACGACCTGATCCTGCCGGTATTCGTCACCGAGGGCGAGGGCGTGCGCGAGGCGGTGCCGTCGATGCCTGGCGTGGAACGCGTCTCCATCGACCAGCTGCTGGAAGAGGCGGCCGCCGCCGTGCGCCTGGGCATCCCGGCACTGGCGCTGTTTCCGGTGGTTCCGGGCGAGAAGAAGAGCCTGGACGCACAGGAGGCCTGGAACCCCGAGGGCCTCGCCCAGCGCGCGGTGCGCGCACTGAAGGCGGCGCACCCGGATCTCGGCGTGATCACCGACGTCGCCCTGGACCCGTTCACCACCCACGGTCAGGACGGCATCATCGACGACGACGGCTACGTGGTGAACGACATCACCACCAAGGCCCTGGTGAAGCAGGCGCTGTCGCACGCAGCGGCCGGTGCCGACGTGGTGGCCCCCTCCGACATGATGGACGGGCGCATCGGCGCGATCCGCGGCGCCCTGGAGGACGGCGGGCACGTGCACACGCGCATCCTCGCCTACTCCGCGAAATACGCCTCCGCCTTCTACGGCCCGTTCCGCGACGCGGTGGGCTCGGCCGGCAACCTCGGCAAGGGCGGCAAGGAGACCTACCAGATGGACCCGGCCAACGGCGACGAGGCCCTGCACGAGGTCGCGCTGGATCTCGCCGAGGGGGCCGACATGGTGATGGTCAAACCGGGCATGCCGTACCTCGACGTGGTGCGCCGCATCCGCGACGAATTCCGGCGCCCGACCTTCGTCTACCACGTCTCCGGCGAGTACGCGATGCTCAAGGCCGCCGCCGAGCGCGGCTGGCTGGACGAGCGTGCCTGCGTGCTGGAGGCCCTGACCGGCATGAAGCGCGCCGGGGCCGACGGCATCCTCACCTACTATGCGCGCACCGTGGCCGAATGGCTGGCGGAGGACGCGGCGCGATGAGAGAGCCGCGTCCGGATCGCTACGCGGTGGTGGGCAACCCCATTCACCACTCGCTGTCCCCGCGCATCCACACCCTGTTCGCCGAACAGACCGGGCAACACCTCGTGTACGAAGCCCGCCAGGGCACCCCCGGGCAGTTCGCCGAGGAGGTCAACGCCTGGTTCGCCGAGGGGCTCAAGGGCCTCAACGTGACCGTTCCATTCAAGGAAGAGGCCTTCGCCCTGGCCCGGGTGCTGAGCGACCGGGCGCGCCATGCCGGGGCAGTCAACACCCTGTGGCGGGACGGCGACCACCGGATCCACGGCGACAACACCGACGGCGTCGGATTCTGTCGGGATCTCGACCGCCTCGGCTTCGACGTGCGCAATCGCCAGGTCCTGATCCTGGGGGCCGGAGGCGCCACCCGCGGCCTGCTGCAGCCGCTGCTGGAAGGCGCACCAGAGGTGCTGATCATCGCCAACCGCACCGTGGCCCGCGCCGAGGGGCTGGTGGATGCCTTCCGGGATATCGCCCCGGCCACCCGGCTCTCCGCCTGCGGCCTGGACGCCCTGCCGCAGGGTCCGTTCGACCTGGTGGTTAACGCCACCGCCACCGGTCTCGGCGACGATGCACTGGCGCTCCCCGAGCACCTCGTCCACGCGGACAGCCTGGCCTATGACCTGGTCTACGGCGCCGGCGCCAAGCGCTTCCTGGACTGGGCCGCCGGCGCGGGCTGTGTACGCGGCAGCGACGGCCTCGGCATGCTGGTGGAACAGGCGGCCGAGGCCTTCTCCATCTGGCGCGGGGTGCACCCCGAGACGGATCCCATTCTGCGTCAACTGCGTCACGAAATCGCTCCCGAATAGCCCACCCACAACCCGGGTTCATGGACGGTTCACGCGCCACAGCGCAAGCTGAACCTATTGCCCCGTATCCGCACGGGGCCAGCGAATACTGGGAGATTCATCATGCAACGCATTCTCGCCCTGGCCGTCACCAGCGCCCTGGTACTGGTGGTGGGCTGCACCACCACGGATCCGTACACCGGGGAAGAACGCGTCTCCCGAGCCACCATCGGGGCCGGCATCGGGGCCGCCACCGGTGCGGTGCTCGGCAGCGTCACCAGCAGTCGCAACCGTACCCAGCGCGCCATGATTGGCGCCGGCATCGGGGCCCTGGCCGGTGGCGCCATCGGCAACTACATGGACCGCCAGGAGGATGCCCTGCGCGAACAGCTGCGCGGCACCGGCGTGAGCGTGACCCGCGATGGCGACAACATCATCCTCAACATGCCGAGCAACATCACCTTCGATTTCGATCGCAGCGAGATCAAGCCGCAATTCCATGACGTCCTCGACTCGGTCACACTGGTGCTGGAGGAGTTCGACCAGACCGGGATCGAGGTCGCCGGGCACACCGACAGCACCGGCCGGGTGGAATACAACATGGACCTCTCCGAGCGCCGTGCCGAGAGCGTGGGTCAGGCCCTGATCCGCCGTGGCGTACAGCCGGTGCGGGTGCACACCATCGGCCTCGGGCCGCACCAGCCGGTCGCTACCAACGACACCGATGCGGGCCGCGAACAGAACCGCCGCGTCGAACTCACCCTGTTCCCGCTCACCGCCGACTAACCCGCACGTTCCGGCCCGGCACCCCGACGCTAGCCGAGGCCGGGCCGACCCCATTCTGGCGACGTCTCCAGCGCCTCGCGCTGGACACTCCTACCCTTCCTGCGGCAGAATCCCGATCATTCGCTGCATCGTGATTTTTCGGTGCAATCGCGTCCATTCTCGACAGGATCGCTACCGATTCCCCCTGCCATGGCGTCCATACTGCTGCTCAACGGCCCCAACCTGAACCTGCTGGGACAGCGGGAGCCGGAGCGCTACGGCGTACAGACCCTGGCGGACATCGAGACCGACCTTAAAGCCCGGGCGGAACAGGCCGGCGCAACCCTCGACTGCTTCCAGAGCAATCACGAAGGCGACCTGATCGACCGCATCCACGCCGCCGCTGGCGAGGGCGTGGAGCACATCCTGATCAATCCGGGCGGCCTGACCCACACCAGTGTCAGTCTGCGCGATGCCCTGCTGGGCGTCGCCATCCCGTTCTACGAGATCCATATCAGCAACATCCACGCCCGCGAGCCCTTCCGCCAGACCTCGCGCCTGAGCGATGTCGCCGCCGGCCTGGTCAGTGGCTTCGGCGTCATTGGCTACCGGCTGGCGCTGGATGCGGCGCTTGCAGCTATCAAGGACTAAGAGGCTTCCATGGACATTCGCAAGGTCAAGAAACTGATCGACCTGCTCGACGAGAGCGGCATCCACGAGATCGAGATCCACGAAGGCGAGGAGTCGGTGCGCATCACCCGCTCCGCCAGTGGGACGCCCATGGCCGCCGCCCCGGCGGCCCCATTGCCCCCAGCGGCGCCCGCCGCCGCGGCGGCCCCGACCGCAGCCCCGGCGGGCGCGACGGAGGCCGCACCGGAAATGGACGGTCATCGGGTCACCGCACCCATGGTCGGCACCTTCTACCGGGCCCCGAGCCCGGGCTCCAAGCCATTCGTCGAGGTCGGCCAGACGGTGGAGGCCGGCGAGACCCTCTGCATCATCGAGGCCATGAAGATGCTCAATCCGATCGAGGCCGACCAGGGCGGCACCATCCGCGACATTCTGGTCGAGAACGGCAACCCGGTGGAATACGGGCAGCCGCTGTTCATCATCGGATGAACCCATCCGTCGGGCGTCACATCCCCGGCTTCGCTGGAAACAGGTTCGAGCATGTTTGAGAAAATTCTGATCGCCAACCGCGGCGAGATCGCCCTGCGGGTCCTGCGTGCCTGCCGCGAAATGGGCATTGCCACCGTCGCCGCGCATTCCAGCGCCGACCGCGACCTGAAGCACGTTCGCCTGGCGGACGAGTCGGTCTGCATCGGCCCCGCGGCCTCGGGCGAGAGCTACCTGAACATTCCCGCGCTGATCGCGGCCGCCGAGGTCACCGACGCCGGAGCGATCCACCCGGGCTACGGCTTCCTGTCGGAAAACGCGGACTTCGCCGAACGAGTGGAGTCTTCGGGCTTCGCCTTCATCGGTCCGCGCGCCGAGACCATCCGTCTGATGGGCGACAAGGTCTCCGCGAAGCAGTCGATGCTGGAGGCCAACGTGCCCTGCGTCCCCGGCTCCGGCGGCGCCCTGGGCGACGACGCGGACACCAACCTGGCGCTGGCGCGCGAGATCGGTTACCCGGTCATCATCAAGGCCGCCGCCGGCGGGGGCGGGCGCGGCATGCGTGTGGTACACACCGAGGGCGCGCTGCTGAACGCCATATCGCTGACCCGCAACGAGGCGCAGCAGGGGTTCGGCAATGACGCCCTGTACATGGAGAAGTACCTGGAACACCCGCGCCACGTGGAGTTCCAGATCCTCGCCGACAGCCACGGCAACGCCGTCTGCCTGGGCGAACGTGACTGCTCCATGCAGCGACGCCACCAGAAGGTCATCGAGGAGGCACCGGCCCCTGGCATTACCGATGACCAGCGCCAGGCCATGGCCGAACGTCTGATCCGCGCCTGTCAGGAGATCGGCTACCGCGGCGCCGGGACCTTCGAGTTCCTGTACGAGAACGGGGGCTTCTATTTCATCGAGATGAACACCCGGCTGCAGGTCGAGCACACCGTCACCGAGCAGGTCACCGGCATCGATCTGGTGCGCGAACAGATCCGCATCGCCGCCGGGGAACCCCTGGGCTACACGCAGGACGACGTGCGCATCACCGGTCACGCGATCGAGTGCCGCATCAATGCGGAAGACCCCCGTACCTTCATGCCCAGCCCCGGCACCATCCAGCAATACCACGCGCCGGGCGGACCGGGCATCCGCATGGATACCCACATCTACAACGGCTACATGGTGCCGCCGTACTACGACTCCATGATCGGCAAGCTGATCGCCCACGGCAACAGCCGCGAGATCGCGCTGGCGCGCATGCGCGGCGCCCTGGGCGAGATCGTGGTGGACGGCATCCAGACCAACGTCGCGCTGCACCACGACCTGATGATCGACGCGAACTTCCAGCGCGGCGAGACCGATATCCACTATCTCGAGAAGAAGCTCAAGGCACAGGCCTGACCCTTCCCCCTCGCGCCACGAGCCTGATGCCATGAGCCTTGCCGAACTTGAATGCCAGATCAGCCCGGAACAAGCCGAGCCGCTGGAGGACACCCTGTTCGAACTGGGTGCCGTCAGCGTCGAGCTGTTCGACGCCGCAGACGAACCCCTCTTCGAGCCGCCCCTGGGCACACATCCCCTGTGGTCCACCGTGCGCCTGAAGGCGGTGTTCCCGGACACCACCCAGGCGGACCTCGCCGCCGCCGCGCTGGCGCGCCAAGCGCAGGCCCCGGAGGCGATCCAGGTCCAGGCGATCGAGGACCAGGACTGGGTCCGCGCCGGGCTGGACGGTCTTGGCGCCATCCATTGCGGCGGCGCACTCTGGATCGTGCCCTCCTGGGAGGATGAACCGGCGATCGAGGAAGGCACCTTCGTGCGCCTGGACCCCGGCCTTGCCTTCGGGACCGGCAATCACCCGACCACCGCGATGTGCCTGGCCGCCCTGGCCCAGCAGCCACCGCGCGATCAAGAGGTCCTCGACTACGGCTGCGGCTCTGGCATCCTCGCGATCGCCGCCCTGAAGCTGGGCGCACGCCATGCACTGGGCATCGACATCGATGAACAGGCCGTGCAAGCCACCCGCAGCAATGCCGACTCCAACGCCATCCCGCCCGCACAGCTGGAGACGGGGCTGACCGATCACCCTGTGCCCGACGCGGCCTATGACCTGGTGCTGGCCAACATCCTCGCCAAGCCGCTGATCGATCTGGCACCGGAGTTGGCTCGGGCGGCGAAACCGGGCGCACGCATCCTGCTCGCCGGGCTGCTCGAACGCCAGGCAGACGAAGTCATCGCGGCCTACTCTGACACCTTCGATATCGGCGTCGAGGACTGCCGCGAAGGCTGGGCCCTGCTCGGCGGCCGCCGGCGCTAGGGAGACGCTGAGTCATGGACGCGCCCGGCCGAGTCGATCGCTCTCAACGGCAAGGCGCCGCAAGCACAGGATCGCCCGGCTGCAGCAACGCGCCGCAAGCCCATCAGCAGGCCCCATCGGGCGAATCCTCGCGACACCTGACGCCCAGCCCGTAGGATGCTGGCCCGCTGCCCCCAATGCGGCGTCACCCACGCCCTCGCCCGCGGGGCCAAGCTCCGCCAGAGGCGAGTGCACTGCTCCAATTGCGATGCCGAGTTCGATCTGTTCCCGGCACTGGAGATCGGCGGCGCGGGCGAACGCGTGCTGGGCCAAGGGCTCCTCCCGGCACGGCAGGCGCCCCTCCACGCCATCGAGCGGGCCCCGGGCGCTGCAATACCCCTCAACATCGAACGCCACGCAAGCCCCCTGGGCTCGGCAGACGCAACACGCCGGCGCTCCTGGCCGGGGATCGTGCTGGCCGCCGCCCTGATGCTGCTGCTGGGCGCGCAACTACTGGCAATCCCGCCCGTGGCACCGGACCAGAGCCCCCAGCTGGCCCAGGCCCGGGCGCAAGTGTGCGCGGCCCTCCCCTGCCCGACCTGGCACCCGCGGCGCGCCCCTGGACAAATCCGGACCTCGGCGCCCGATTTCTTCACCACCACCGATGGCACTCTGCACCTGCAATTCGTGCTCGAGAGCCCGATCCGGCAGGCCTGGCCGATCCTCGATATCCGCCTGACCGACCAGCTTGGGACGCCCCATGGCACCCTCCGGCTAACCCCCGACGACTACACCGACACCCACGCACCGATGAATGCCCACTCCCCCCATTCCGTGCGTCTGGCCGTTGCCAGTCCTCATGGCCACATCACCGGCATCGAAATCCAGCCCCGGTAATTCCCGGGTCCAAGCTCGCGCGCATTCACATGGTTTCGCGATCGACCGCACCGGAAACCGCGCAGGTTAGCTGCTAGACTGACCCGCTTGCTCCCGACCCGATAGCCCCGATGCAGCTCGGAACTCACCACTTCCCCGACCCTGTCGTGTTTCTGGCGCCGATGGCCGGGGTCAGCGACCGTCCGTTTCGGTTACTGGCCCGCCGCCTGGGGGCCAGCGCGGCGGTATCCGAGATGGTGACCTCCGACACCCGACTATGGACCAGCGACAAGAGCCGCCACCGCCTGGATCATCGCCAGGAGCCGCGCCCGCGCATCGTACAGTTGCTGGGTAACGAACCCGAGGCCCTGGCCGAGGCTGCGCGCGAGAACGTGCGCCGCGGTGCCGACGTGATTGATCTGAACCTCGGCTGTCCGGCCAAGAAGGTCTGCAGCAAGGCCGCCGGATCGGCGCTACTGGGCGAGCCGGAACGGGTGCGCGAACTGCTCCAGGCGCTCACCACCGCGGTCACGGTCCCGGTGACCCTGAAGATGCGCCTGGGCCTCGACCGCGAACGGATCAACGGCGAGACCATCGCGGCCATTGCCGAGGACTGCGGCATAGCGATGCTGACCGTGCATGGCCGCACGCGGGCCGATGCCTATCGCGGAGAGACGGACTACGCCGCCATCGCGCGCATCGTCCGGGCCGTTTCCATCCCCGTGCTCGCCAATGGCGACATCACCGGCCCCGAAAAGGCCCTGCAGGTACTGGATACGACCCGTGCGGCGGGCGTGATGATCGGGCGTGCCGCCCAGGGCCAGCCCTGGCTCCCGGGCCAGATCCGGGCCGCGCTGGCGGGCGAACCGATACCGCCGGCACCCGGGCGCGCCGCCCGCCTGGCCCTGATCGAGGAGCACATTGGCGAATTGCACGCCCAATACGGCGAACCGCAGGGCGTGCGCATCGCGCGCAAGCACCTGGGCTGGTATCTTCAGGGCCTGGGTCTCGACGAGGCCCGCACCCGGGCGGCCCGGGCTGATCTTCTCGCCGCCCCCACGGCCAGCGAACAACTGTGGCGCCTTCGGGCCCACCTGACGGGAATCGCAAGCGAGGCTGCATGAGCATGAACATGCCACTCGAACAGGACCCAGAGGTCCACGAGACGCCGGTTGCAGGCGTCCTCCCGTCCGACTGTGTGCTGGCCGAGTCCGTGCGCCATGCACTGGACCAGTACTTCGAGACCCTGGATGGGCAGAGCAGCCACGATCTCTACGCGCTGGTGATGAACGAGGTGGAGCGCCCCCTCCTGGCCAGCGTGCTGGAGCGCTGCGGGGGCAACCAGAGCCGCGCGGCGGCCCTGCTCGGGCTCAACCGCGCCACCCTGCGCAAGAAGCTGCGCACCCACGGACTGGTGGGAACCAACGGGAACGGCGCCGGAGAATAACCCCCGGCGCCGGCAACCCCATGCGCCCCGATCGGGGCGCATGGGAAGGCGCTGACTAGCCCTTCCAGCCCAAGCGGGTCAGGGCCGTACGATGCAGTTCCGGGGTGGCCGCGGCCAGGACATTCGCGGTCTGCAGGTCCAGTTCGCCGCCAGAGAGGTTGGTGAACACGCCCCCCGCCTCGCGCACGATCACCGCCAGTGCGGCGATATCCAGGATATTCACGTCCGACTCGACGATCAGGTCGATGCTGCCGCGCGCCAGCAGGTGGTAGTGGTAGAAGTCGCCGTAGCCACGGGTGCGGTTCACCTCGGCCGTGATGCCGCCCAGTGCCTTCCAGCCTTCAGCATTCTGCGCCAGGGACTTGAGGTTACCGGTGGACAGGGAGGCCCGCCCCAGATCGGTGGTCTTCTCGACCGCGATCGGGTCGCCATTCAGGAACGCGCCCTGGCCCTTTTCCGCCCAGGCCCGCTCACCAAACTGGATGCCATTGGACAGCCCCAGGATCAGGTCGCCCTTGTACATCAGCGCGATCTGGGTGGAGAAGAACGGGTAGCGACGCACGAAGCTCTTGGTGCCGTCGATCGGGTCAATCAGCCAGACATAGTCGGAATCCATGTCCGACTGCCCGGTCTCCTCGCCGTAGAAACCGTGATCCGGGAAGTGCTCGCGGATCACCTGGCGGATCGCCTGTTCGCTCTCCACGTCGGCCCGGGTCACCGGGGTATCGTCGGGTTTGGTTTCGACGTCGACACCCGCCTCGTAATAGTGGCGGATTACCTTCTCGGCGGCATCGGCGGCGGCCTGGGCGGCCTCCATGAACGCGCTTCGCGACATGTTCGTGTCCCCTCGACAAAAGCCGCTATCTTAGCATGTGGCGCCTTCGTCGCTGACCCGGCGCGACCCTGCCGCCTTCGCGGGTTGGTTGTCGCCACCGGGTCATGCCCCGATAATGCCGCCATTATTTCGAGGAGCCCGACATGTCCAAGAAGCTGCCCGACGTCAGCAATATCGAACGCCTGGAATTGTTTGGCGAAGACTACAACCCCACCGCGACCATCGAAAACGTGGAAGGCCAGAGCCTGTCGCTGCAGATCTACTATCAGCTGGCGCTGGACTTCGGCGGCATCGGCCCCAAGGCGGCCAACTCGGGGCTGCTGATGTACGGCAACCACGCCGATGACGCCCGCGCCAACCCCGGCAAGCACCCGAACATCGATCGTCTGATCGACGTGCTGAACAACGACTTCTACCTGTCGGTGAAGGCCGTCCCCAAACGCAGCAACCAGGCCGGGTAGACCGGAGCGGCGTCCGACTCAAACCCGGTTGGCGTGGATCAGGCGCCAGCCCCGGGTCGGGTGCCGGTGCAGGCGGGTGCGGCTGGCATAGTCGCATTCCAACTGGAACAGCCGCGCGTCCGGCACCCCCATCACCCAGCCCACCAGGGCGCGGATCACCCCGGCGTGCACGACCAGCAGCACGCGCTCGGCCTCCAGGGGCCGCAACGCCGCCTCGAAGCCGGTCTCCACCCGCCGCCGAAAGTCCGCCAGCGGCTCGGCCCCTGCCGGCCGCGCGTGGACTGGGTCGGCGTAGAAGGCGCGGTACTCTTCCGGCCGGTCACGCTGAAGCTCAACCCGGGTCCGCCCCTCCCAGTCGCCGAAGCCCACCTCGCGCAGATCCGGCGCCAGGGACAGCGGTAAATCCTGTCCGGCGGCGAAGCGTTCAGCGAAGGCGCGGCAACGCTGCATCGGCGAACTGACCACGTACTGCCAGCCGGCCTCGCCTTTCACCGCCTGCTCCATCTGGGCCCACCCGCGCGGGCTCAGCGGATCGTCGCAGCCATGACCGCGATAGCGCTGACCGCCCTCCGGCTCCCCGTGGCGCAACAAATCCACGATCATGCCGTCACCGCCTGCAATTCCCGCCGCAGGCGCGTCCAGTCGAAGCAGGGCCCGGGGTCCGTCTTGCGCCCCGGCGCGATGTCGCTGTGACCCACCAGCCCATCCGCGCCAATACCGGGGTAGCGTGCCCGGAGCCAGCCCACCAACCGCGCCAGTTCGGCGTACTGCGCCGGGGTGAACGGATCCTCGTCGGTCCCCTCGAGTTCGATCCCGATGGAGAAATCGTTGCAGCGCTCGCGTCCGCACCACTGCGACGCCCCTGCATGCCAGGCACGGCGGGAGAACGGCACGAACTGGGTGGCCCACCCGTCGCGGTTAATCAGCACATGGGCGGAGACATGCAACGCCGCGATCTCGGCAAAGTAGGGATGGGCCTGCGGATCCAGCCGGTTCTGGAAGAGCTCGGCGATATGCGGTCCGCCGAACTCGCCGGGCGGAAGACTGATCGCATGCACCACAATCAACTCCGGGTCCTGTCCCGGCGGGCGGGCATCCTGGTTCGGGCTTTCCACCACGCGCGCGGGCGGCCACCAGTCGATGTCGCTCGAGGTCATGGTGCCTCCTCGGGTGGGCGCGCGAGGCAGGCGGTCAGCGCCTCGCGCAGCAGGGGCAACCGGGGCGGGGCCTCCAGGCGACCGTGGTAGGCGCCCGCCTGGAACACGAACAGCGCCGGCAGATGGAAGACCTCGAATTCGCGCACCAGGGCGGTATCCGTCTCGGCGTCCACCACGAACAAGGCAGGCGCATCCGCGGCCGCCTGCCACTCCGCCAGGACCCGACCCATCACCTTGCAGGCGCCACAGCCCTGGCGCGTGAACAGAATCACCGCCGAGCCCGGCACATCCATCAGGCGCTGATGAAAATCAAACTGGGTCAGACGCGGGAGCGACCCGTCCGTCCCGGCCGCGGCTGCAGTGCCCGACACATCGGTCAATGGCTTACCCTCACCGTTACTGTCTTTATGAATGCTGGATCGTGGGTTAGTTTACGCGCCCCGCTGAGAAGGAATCGATCACCCCGGTGTCTGAACTGAATCCTCAACAACAGGCCGCCGTGACCACCACGGACCACCCACTGCTGGTGCTGGCCGGAGCGGGGTCGGGCAAGACGCGCGTGATCACCGAGAAGATCGCGCACTTGATCGAGCAGCGCGGGCTCGAGGCGCGCCGCATTGTTGCCATCACCTTCACCAACAAGGCGGCGCGCGAGATGCGCGAGCGGGTGCAGGGCCGCCTGGCGCGCGAGCAGGCACGCGGGCTTAGCGTCTCCACCTTTCACACCTTCGGGCTCAATTTCCTGCGCCGTGAACTGCAGGCGGCCGGGCTGCGTGCCGGCTTCTCGATCCTCGATCCGGGCGACTGCCGGCAATTGCTGCGCGAAATCACCTACCGCGATGACACCGGCTCCGAGGTGGACGCACTGGTCGGCCACATCAGCCGCTGGAAGAACGACCTGATGACGCCGGCGGAGGCGCTGCACGAGGCGAGTCAGATGACCGATGCCCCGGAGGCCATCGCCGCCGCCAACCTCTACCCACGCTACGAGGACGCCCTGCGCGCCTACAACGCGGTGGATTTCGACGACCTCATCAAGCGCCCGGTGGACTGCCTGCGCGACGATCCGGAGCTGCGTAACCGCTGGCAGGACCGCATCCGCCACCTGCTGGTCGACGAGTACCAGGACACCAACTCCGCGCAGTACCAACTGGTGCGCCTGCTGGTTGGCGTCAGTGATGGACTGACGGTGGTCGGCGATGACGACCAGTCGATCTACGCCTGGCGCGGCGCGCGCCCGGAAAACCTCGTGCGCCTGCAGGACGATTTCCCGCGCCTGGAGGTAATCAAACTGGAGCAGAACTACCGCTCCACCAACCGCATCCTGCACACCGCGAACGCGCTGATCGCGAACAACCCGCACGTATTCGAGAAGCGCTTGTGGAGTGCGCTTGGCGAGGGCGAAAAGATCGAGGTCATCGGCTGCTCCGACGCCGACACCGAGGCGGCGCGCGTGGTCTCCGAGCTGATGCGCCGGCGTTTCCGTCTCAACGCGGGCTGGGGGGATTTCGCGATCCTCTACCGCAGCAACCACCAGTCCAGGCTGTTCGAGAAGCTCCTGCGCGAGCAGGGCATCCCCTACCGCCTGAGCGGCGGCCAGTCGTTCTTCGAGAAGGCCGAGATCAAGGACCTGGTTGCCTACCTGCGCCTGCTCGCCAACCCGGACGACAACACCGCGTTCCTGCGCGTGGTCAACGTCCCGCGCCGCGAGATCGGGCCAGCCACCCTGGAAAAGCTCGGCCACTACGCCAACCAGCGCGGCACCTCCCTGTTGCAGGCCGCCCGCGGCGCCGGTCTTTCCGAATACATGGATGCCCGCGCCCAGGCCCGGCTGGAGCGCTTTACTGACTGGATTGACGGCTTCCAGCGCCGCGGCGCGGAAGAGTCCCCGGACGTCCTGCTACGCGCCCTGGTCGAAGACATCGACTACGAATCCTGGCTGTTGGAGAACAGCCCCAACCCGCGCGCAGCGACCCGGCGCATGGACAACGTGCGCGAATTCATCGACTGGGTCGGGCGCATGGGCGGAGCGAACACCACGGCCGAATACGGTGATGACGAGGCCGAGGACACCCGCAGCATGGGTCTTGCCGACATCGTCAATCGGATCAGCCTGATGGACATCCTCGACCGCAACCGGGATTCCCAGGACGGCAACGAGTCGGTACAGCTGCTGACCCTGCACACCGCCAAGGGCCTGGAGTTTCCGCATGTCTGCCTGGTCGGCTTCGAGGAGGAATTGCTGCCACACCGCGTCAGCGTCGAAGACGACTCCATCGAGGAGGAGCGCCGCCTGGCCTATGTCGGCCTGACCCGCGCCCAGCAAACCCTCCTGATCACCTACGCCCAAAGCCGAAGCCGCTACGGCGAAAGCATCGATTGCGAGCCCTCGCGCTTTCTCGACGAACTCCCCGGGGAGCATCTCGACTGGCCCGACGCCAAGCCGCCGGACCCCGAGACCCAGCAGCTCACCGCCCGCGCCCACCTCGCCGGCCTGAAGGCCATGCTGGAAAAATAGGGCCCCTTAGAGATTCAGGCCTCGCACCGCCGGACTTACACTCAAGAAGGCTTCAGCAGCTTCAGGCCGACGCGGGTGATGCGGGCGCCGTCCATCTCGCGGATGACCAGGCGCATCGGGCCGAGATCGACGGCATCGCCGACGACCGGTTCGGCCTGGAGCTCGCGACGCAGATAGACCTCCAGGGTTTCACCCTGGCGTTCGGGCGGGACCGGGGCGCCATAGGCCATGCCGACTGCGCCCAACTGGGCGTCGCCGTTGAGCGCGAATTCGCCGAACACGCTGCGCTCGGTGAGGCGTTCCGGCACCTCGTCCTTGGGCACGAACAGGCGGTCGAGGTCATGCAGATCCGCGGGCGTGACCATGATGTAGAGATGGTCGCCGGCGTGCAGATCCAGCAGCTCCAGGGTCTCGAGCAATTTGCCCTTGCGCAGATGCGCCACCACCCGTGCGCTGCCCGGCAAGCGGAAGTTCGACCAGGCCTCGCGCACCACCGGGGTGGTCTCCGCCAGACGGTAGCCGACCAGCTCCATCTCCTGCTGCCCCGGGATGTCGAGCTCGGTGCGCTGCACCCGCGCGGTGGTGGGGGGCAACTCCAGCCCCAGCCAGCGCGCCGAGGTCGCGACGGTCCAGCCCTGCACCAGCAGCGAGATCAGCACGACGAAGAACACCACGTGGAAGAAGTAGCCAGCCAGTTCCAGCCCGGCCAGCAAGGGGAACAGCGCGAGGATAATCGGCACCGCCCCGCGCAGACCAACCCAGGAGATGAACACCTGCTCGCGCCAGGGAAAGCGGAATGGGTAGAGGCAAATCCACACCGCCAGCGGCCGCGCGATCAGGATCAGCACGGCGGCGACCAGGCCGGCGTCCAGCGCCACCGGCGGGAGCTCGGACGGGGCGACGATCATGCCCAGCATCAGGAACATGCCGATCTGCGCCAGCGAGGCGATGCCGTCGTGGAAGCGCTTGATGTTCTGCGAGGCCTCCAGCGGTCGGTTGCCGAGCAGCAGCCCCGCCAGGTACACGGCGAGGAACCCGGAACCGCCGACCAGCCCGGTGAGCCCGAAGATGGCCAGTGCCCCGGCCATGGCAAACAGCGGATAAAGCCCGGCCGCCATCGGCACCCGGTTGATCAGCGCGAGCAGGGCAAAGCCGCCACCCACCCCGAGCAACGCGCCCAGGCCCATCTGCTGGACGAACTCCACCAGCACCACCAGACCGAACTGCTGTTCCGGCATCAGCAGCAGTTCGATCAGCACAATGGTGAGGAAGATCGCCATCGGGTCGTTGGAGCCGGACTCGATTTCGAGCGTGGCGCCGACCCGGCTCTTCAGCTCCAGCCCACGCGAGCGCAGCAGGGAGAACACCGCCGCCGCATCGGTGGACCCGACAATCGCCCCGAGCAGCAGCCCCTCCAGCCAGGACAGTCCCAGCCACCACACGGCGAACGCCCCGGTCAGCCCCGAGGTGACGATGACCCCGAGTGTGGCCAGCCCCAGCGCCGGCTTCAGCCCGATGCGGAAATTGCGCGCCGGTGTGCGCATCCCGCCGTCGAACAGGATGATCGCCAGCGCCGCCGAGCCGATCAGATAGGCAACGGTGATATTCTCGAACACCAGACCGCCCGGGCCTTCCGGGCCCAGCAGCATCCCGATGACCAGGAACACCAGCAACAGGGGCACACCCAGCCGCGAGGTGATCACGCTCGAAAGGATGCTCCCCAGCAGCACGATCGCGGCCAGGAAGATGATCTGGTTGGAGAGGTCCATGCGCCAATCATACCGGAACACCCCCGCATCCCGACGGCGCTCCACCCGCTGGAGAGAGGCTGGCCTGCTGGCCACGGCACTCCTGTGCGTGGCGGTCGCCAGCCCAACCAGCCTGGCCGGGAGCGGCGTCGATGCCTTGCACTTCGAATTCGAGAACGACCTGTTCGGGGGCGAGGATCGCTACTACACCAACGGGGTTCGCATCGGCTGGACGCGCAGCGAGGAACGCGTGCCACCGTGGCTGCGGACTGTGGCGGACAGCCTGCCGTTCTTCATCCGTCGCGAGGAGCCCGAACGCCTGAAGGCGGCGATCCACCTGGGTCAGAACATGTACACCCCGGAGGATATCGAGCGCACGACGCCGGACCCGGATGATCGCCCCTACGCCGGCTGGCTGTACCTGAATTTCAGCATGGCCGCGGAACACGACAACCGCCTGGACCGCCTGCAGGTCACGCTGGGCACGGTCGGCCCGGCCTCCCTGGCCGAACGCACCCAGAGGGAGGTCCACAGCTGGTCCAGCGCACCGGAGCCAAAAGGATGGGATCACCAGATCGGCAATGAACCGACGCTGATGCTGGCCTACGAACGCCAGCTGCGCGGCCGGTCACACCGCACGCCAAACGGCTGGGGCGCCGACCTGACCCCGCACTGGGGCGCGGCTGCCGGAACCCCCTTCACCTTCGCGAATGCCGGTGCCATCGTGCGCGCGGGGCGCAACCTGCCGGGCGATTACGGCCCGCCCCGGATCCGCCCGGCCCTGTCCGGCACCCACACCTTCGAGACCACCGCGCGCGTCGGCGGCTATGCGTTTGCCGGTATCGACACGCGGCTGATGCTCTACGACCTGTTCCTGGACGGCCCAGTCTTTCGTGACGGGCCCTCGGTGGACAAACACCCCGTGGTGGGCGAACTCACCGCCGGGGTCGTGTTTCATGTAGGCGGGGTGCGCCTGGGCTACACCCATGTCTGGCGCTCGCGCGAGTTCAGCGGGCAGGCCAAGGGCGCGGCCGAGTTCGGCTCGCTGCACGCCACCTGGCAGTTCTGAACACAGGGATTCAGAACACCGCGGCCTCGACATCCGGGTACGTGGTAGCCACCGACCGGTCGATCTTGTCGTCGAAGCCGGGGTAGTGATCGATCAGGTCACCCATGCGCTCGCGCACCAGCGGCACGGTCTCGAAAGCGGCCAGCCCCTGTTCCACACCTTCCTCGATCCCCTCCCAAAGCGTGACCAGATAACGCTGCAGCCGGGCCAGCGTCTGCGCATCCTCCAGCCGACCGTGGCCGGGTACGACCACCGCCGGCTCCAGCGCGATCAGCTCGTCCAGCAGGTCGATCCATTGCGCGACATCGCCATCCCAGACCGACGGCGCACGATCGCTGTAGACCACGTCCCCGGCCAGCAGGACCCGCGTCTGCGGCAGCCAGATGCTCAGATCGCCCGGCGAATGGGCACCCCCGGAGGGAAGAATCACCACCTCGGTGCCGCCAAGGTCACGGGTGATACGCTCGTCCACCGCAACATTCGGCAACAGCGGCGTGGTGTCACCGGTCGCGCCCTCGGTCATCTCGCGGAAATTCTCGACCCAGCCTTCGGCCTCCGTCTCCATACGCGCGGTCGCGGCGGAACCGGCCATGATCTCCGGGTCGGAATCGGCGAAGGCGTGGTTGCCCAGCCAGTGATCCCCGTGGCTGTGGCTGTTCACGATCCAGCGCACCGGCTGACCCGTGACCTCGGCAATCGCCTCGCGCAGCGCCACACCCATGGTCTCGGAGGAGCCCGTGTCGAATACCAGCACGCCGTCGTCGGCCACCACGAACGCCATGTTCGCGTTCCAGCCGAGGTTCTCGCGACTGGGGAGATCCCGCGCCGGCGTCATCACCGCATAGACGCCCGGCGCCACCGCCTCGGGCGTCATCGCGTAGTCCTCGGGCGCGGCCGCGTCCGACTCCCCCGCGATGGAGGCCTGCGGTAGGGCAACCGCCGAGACTACCAGCGCCAGCACACCCAACCCGGTCCATCCGCTCATCGTCCGCTCCTTCTATCGGCAAAAATGTATCGGCAAAAATGCCGCTCAAACCCATTTCATAGACTGCACCCGATCACGGAAGTGCCGCCCCGAGCAGTCGTGACCGGCAGCCGACCGTGCTGCGGACACGAATGCGTTAGCATTCCGGAGATCCCCCCTGCACGGAGCCTGCTGTGCGCCGAATCTCCCGCACCTTCCTGACCGGCCTGGCCGCGATCCTCCCGGCCGCGATCACGCTGGCCCTGCTGTGGTGGCTGGGCAGCACCGCCGAGGATGTCCTCGGGGGCCTGCTGCAGGCCGTCCTGCCGGATCTGCTCTACTTCCCGGGCATGGGGATCCTGGCCGGCATCGGCCTGATCTTCGGCCTCGGGGTGTTGCTGCAGGCCTATGTCGTGCGCTGGCTGTTCGACTGGCTGGAGGGCCTGATGCAGCGCATCCCCGTGATCAAGACGATCCACGGCACCGTGCGCGACGTCACCAACCTGCTCTCCGGCGACATCCATCAGCGCTTCGGGAAGGCCGTGCTCGTCACGTTCCCCGGCACCGACTTCAAACTGGTCGGCTTTGTCACCCGCGAGGACTTCGAGGGCCTGCCGGACAACCTGGGGGGGCCGGAGACGCTCGCGGTCTACATGCCCATGAGCTACCAGATCGGCGGCTACACCCTGATGCTGCCGCGCGAGCGGGTCGAGCCGCTGGACCTGCCGCTGGAGGATGCGATGCGCTACGCCCTGACCGCCGGCGTCTCCGCGCGCCAGGACAAAGGCTAAGGAGACGCTGATCAATTCGCACGTCCGCGTTGGTGCCCCATTTTTTCCGAGACAAGGCGCGGTGCGCAGTGCCGTAGTCACTCTACGGTCAAGCGGCGCAACGCAGAATCGGGGAAAATGGGGCACCAACGCGAACGTGCGAATTAATCAGCGTCTCCTTAAGGGGTAGAATCCGGCGCATGACGGAACACGACACCCAGCCCCGGATACTGGTCGGCGTCAGCGGCGGCATCGCCGCCTACAAGGCCTGCGAGCTGGTGCGCGAGCTCAAGCGCGCCGGCTGCGCGGTGCGCGTGGTGATGACCGCGGGTGCCCGCGCCTTCGTGACCCCGCTGACCTTCCAGGCCCTGTCCGGCGCGCCGGTGCGCACCGAACTGCTGGATGCCGAGGCCGAATCCGGCATGGACCATATCGCCCTAGCGCGCTGGGCCGATCGCATCGTGGTCGCCCCCGCGAGCGCCAACCTGATCGCCCGCTACGCCCAGGGCCTGGCGGACGACCTGCTGAGTACCCTGCTGCTGGCCACCACCGCGCCGGTCACCCTGGCGCCGGCGATGAACCACCGCATGTGGGCACACCCGGCCACGCAGGCCAACATTGCGACCCTGGTCGAACGCGGCGTGACCCTGATCGGACCCGACAGCGGCGACCAGGCCTGCGGCGAGCAGGGCGAAGGCCGCCTGCGCGAGCCGGCCGCGATCGCGCGCGAACTGCTGCAGCCAGCAGACGCCCCGCTAGCCGGTCGCCAGGTGCTGATCACCGCCGGCCCCACCTTCGAACCCATCGACCCCGTGCGCTTCATCGGCAACCGCAGCTCCGGGCGCATGGGCTTCGCCCTGGCCGCGGCCGCGCGTGATGCCGGGGCACGCGTGACCCTGGTGCATGGCCCCACCGCACAGGCCGTGCCCGCCGGCGTCGAGGGCGTTGCCACCGAAACCGCCGCCACCATGCACGCCGCGGTGATGGAACGCCTGCCCGCGACCGACATCCTGATCGCGGCGGCGGCCGTGGCCGACTACCGCCCGGCCAAACCACAGGCCCAGAAGATCAAGAAATCCGACCCCACGATGCATCTGGCCCTGGAACGCACCCAGGACATCCTCGCCGACGCCGCGCGCCAGGCGGCCACGCTCCCCCGGCGCCCGTTCCTGGTGGGCTTCGCGGCCGAGACCGAGGACCTGCGCGAGCACGCCGAGACCAAGCGCCGAAACAAGGGGCTCGACCTGATCGCGGCCAATCGCGTCGGCGAAGGCCTCGCCTTCGGCACCGCCGACAACGAGCTGCTGTGCCTGTGGGAGGGCGGCGAGCGCACGCTGCCGAACCAGCCCAAGGCCCAACTGGCGCGCGCGCTGATCGACCTGGTCATCGAGCGCCTGAACCCACGCGAAACAGATTAGTCATTGCCAAGGAACCCCGAATGCCCGTCCCCGAGATTGACCTGAAGATCCTCGACCCACGCATGGGCGCGGACTTCCCGCTGCCCGCCCCGGCCACCGACGGCTCTGCCGGCGTGGACCTGCGGGCAATGATCGAGGCCCCGCTGACGCTGGAGCCGGGCACGGCCGAGCTGATCCCCACCGGGCTGTCGATCCACATCGAGGATCCGGGCTATGCCGGGATGATCCTTCCGCGCTCCGGGCTCGGGCACAAGCACGGCCTGGTGCTGGGGAATCTCGTGGGCCTGATCGACGCCGACTACCAGGGCCCGCTGATGGTCTCCTGCTGGAACCGGGGCGCGAGCGCCTACACACTCGAGATCGGCGAGCGCCTGGCGCAGCTCGTCATCGTCCCGGTCATCCAGCCGAAATTCCGCGTGGTCGAGGACTTCGAAGAGACCACCCGCGGCGCGGGCGGCTTCGGGTCTTCGGGCCGGGGCTGACCCCGGCCCGGCACCCCAACCGCATCAGGTCTCCAGCGCGGAGGCGGGCCCGAAGAACTCGTAGTTCACCCGGTCGTCCGGGATACCCAGCCCGCGCAGGTGGGCGCGCACCTGCTGCATGAAGGGCTTCGGTCCCAGGAAATAGACATCCACCTCGCGGCTGTCGGGCAGCCACTCGGCGAGCTGCTCCCGGGTCAGGAAGCCTTCCGCGTGCGGCTGGTCGCCGGCACGCGGTTCGCTGTAGCAATAACGACGCGTCAGACCGGACACCTGTTCTGCCTGACGTTCCACCCAGTCGTGGAACGCGTGCACGCCACCGTGTCGCGCACAGTGGAGAAAGTGCACCTCGCGACCGTCGGCCAGCGCCGCCTCGGTCATCGCCACCGCCGGCGTAATCCCGACTCCCGCGGTCACGAAGGCCACGGGGCGATCCGACGCCCGCAGCACGAAATCGCCGGCCGGCGGGAAGACATCCAGCACGTCGCCCTCCTGAACCCGGTCATGCAGGAACGTCGAGGCGACACCGCCCGGCTCGCGCTTGACGCTGATGCGCAGGGTCTTGCCGTTCGCCGCCGCCGACAGGGAATAGTTCCGCCGTACCTCCTTGCCGTCGATCAGCAGGCGCAGCCCGAGGTATTGCCCTGGCTGGTGCGGCGGAACGGGCTGACCGTCCACCGGCTGCAGATAGAACGAGGTGATCTCCTCGCTCTCGGGGAACTTGCGCTCCACACGAAAGGCGCGGGCACCACGCCAGCCGCCGGGTTGCTGTTCGTGCGCGGTGTACACGCCCTCTTCGGCCTCGATCAGGATGTCGGCCAGTTGCTGATAGGCCGCGCCCCAGGCCTCCAGCACCGCATCGGTCGCGACCTCCTCGCCCAGCACCTCGCGCATGGCCTGCAACAAGCAGGTGCCGACAATCGGGTAATGCTCGGGCTGCACCTGCAACGACACGTGCTTGTTGACGATCTGGCCCACCAGCGGGCCCAGGGCCTCCAGTCGGTCGATGTGCCGTGCATAGTTCAGGACCGCATTGGCAAGGGCCCGTGCCTGCTCGCCACTGGCCTGATGCGCCTGGTTGAACAGCGGCTGCACCTCCGGGTAGTCGCGCAGCATGATCTCGTAGAAGTGACGGGTGAGGGCTTCGCCGCCGGATTCCAGCAGCGGCACGGTTTGCTGGATGATCGCCTTCTGTTCGGTCGAGAGCATGGGACACCTTCATTTGTTGTATGTGGTGCGCAGCTTTATACCCGCCACGGCGTCACCGGTCAAACCATGCATATCGAATCGACCTTCAAGGAGACGCTGACCATGACCGCCCCGACGCACCCGCAAGGCGGGGTGCTAAACTGCGCGGCTGCGAAACCCGACAACCGGACCCGCCATGGATACCCAGACGGCCCATTCCGTTGCCCACGTACTGATTGAAGCGCTGCCCTATATCCAGCGCTTCGCAGGCAAGACCATCGTGATCAAGTACGGCGGCAACGCCATGACCGAGGACCACCTGAAGGCCTCGTTCGCGCGTGACATCGTTCTGCTCAAGCAGGTCGGCGTGAATCCAGTGGTCGTGCATGGCGGCGGACCGCAGATCGGCGAACTGCTGAAACGCCTGGGCAAGGAGACGGAATTCGTCAACGGCCTGCGCGTGACCGACCGCGAGACCATGGACGTGGTGCAGATGGTGCTCGGCGGGCTGGTGAACCAGGAGATCGTGTCGCTGATCAACCGCTTCGGCGGCCGGGCCGTCGGCCTGACCGGCAAGGACGGGCAGATGATCCGCGCGACCCCGTTGCGCGACTACGGCGCGGCCGAGGGCGAACCCAGCGTCGACCTGGGCCATGTCGGCCAGGTGGAAGGCGTGGACCCGAGCATTGTCCACACCCTGGATCAGAGCGACTTCATCCCGGTCATCGCCCCGATCGGCTTCGACCGCGACGGCAAGGCCTACAACATCAATGCCGACACCGCGGCCGAGAAGCTCGCCGTGGTGCTGGATGCGGAGAAGCTGTTCCTGCTGACCAACACCCCGGGTGTGCTCGACGGCAGCGGGGCGCTGCTACCGCGCCTGGCCGCGCCGGAGGTGGATGCCATGATCCGCGACGGCACCATCCACGGCGGCATGATCCCGAAGATCCGCTGCGCCCTGGATGCCGTGCGCAGTGGCGTGAACGCCACCCACATCGTGGACGGCCGAGTGGAACACGCGGTACTGCTGGAGCTACTGACCGACCAGGGTGTGGGGACGTTGATCAGTCGTTAACGCGGCCATTCAGCACCAGTTGCTGAAAGTCGCGGCGGTCCAGATCCAGGCGCTCGTGGATCGCGGACAGGCGCTCACGCTGCCCCCGACGGTACTGGCGCTCGCGAGCAATGCGCGCGTCCAGCTCGTCCAGCTCCGCCCGGTAACGATCCGCCAGCGGGGAGTTTTCATTGGCGCCGTCCAGCTGCCGGCGGATGCGCTCGCGTTCACGCAGCAGGGTCCTTTCCTGGGCCTCGCTGCGCAGGACGTTGCCACCAATCGAACGCTCGCGGCGCTCGCGCAGCTCCTCGATCTCCTCCAGCGAGGTGTAAGCCCGGCGCAACTGGTGCTCGCGCGCAACTCGATCCTGTCGCGCGCGCTGCGTCGCCTCCAGGTTGCGTTCCGCCTGCTCGCGCTCGGCCGCGGCCTGCGCCCGCTCCTCGGCGCTCATCGGGGCCGGCAGGATCTCGCGCATGCGCCCCTCGGAGTCGTAGATGCGGCGTTCGCGCTGGCTGGTCTCGGGCTGCGGGGTGCTGGAATAGTGTACGGTCCCGTTATCATCCACCCAGCGGTAGATATCCGCCTGGACCGGGACCGCGAGCCCCAGCAACAACGCACCGGCCAGCGCCGGGCGAAAAACCCCTGACCGCTGCCCGTTCCACACACCCCAAATGACCATTTTCGAACACCTCGGACTCGTCTTCATCGCCATCGTGGCCAACGGGTTCTCCGCGTTGGCCGGTGGCGGGGCGGGCCTTTTGCAATTGCCCGCCCTGATTTTTCTGGGCCTTCCCTACCCCGTGGCACTGGCCACCCATAAAATCGCATCCGTGGCTCTGGGTGCCGGTGCCGGCCTGCGCCACGTCAAGAAAAGCACATTCGCGCCCAGGCGCCTAGCCATTATCCTGCTGGCCGGTCTGCCTGGGGTGTTAATCGGTGCCTGGCTGGTGTTGGGGATCCCGCCGCGGGCCGGCGAAATCGCCCTGGGCCTGCTGACCATCGGCCTCGGCTGGTACTCCTGGCGCCGCCCGCAGCTCGGGCAGGTGGTGCGCGAGATCGGCTTTTCCTGGAGCCACGCCCTGATCGGCGCGGCCGGTCTGTTCCTGATCGGCATCCTGAACGGCTCGCTGGCCTCGGGCACGGGGCTGATGGTCACCCTGTGGCTGGTGCGCTGGTACGGCATGAACTATACCCAGGCGGTCGCCTACACCATGGTCCTGGTCGGCCTGGTCTGGAACGGGGCGGGCGCCCTGATGCTCGGGACGCTCGGGACGGTGCAGTGGGACTGGCTGCCGGCACTGCTGGTGGGCAGTTTTGTTGGCGGATATCTGGGCGCCTGGGCGGCCCAGCACTACGGCAACCGCCTGGTCAAACGCGCCTTCGAGGTCGTCACCGTCCTCACCGGGATCGCCCTGCTGCTGCCCGTGCCCTGACGCCCTGCCTCACCAGGGCAATCCACCATGAAGCACACGAAGGCACGAAAGGGGAACATGCCCTTCGTGCAGGAAGGGCATGGCCTGGAAGTGATTGGCCGTCCCCGCAAATCCGCAGAGCGAAATGGGTTTGGCGGCAACATCCACTCACTCCGCGATCTTCGATCCCTCCGTGGCGCAACGGCCTTGGCCCTTCTTCGGGCCTTCACGCGCTCGGCGCTAGCAAACGCGGGCTATTCTTCGGCGTCGCCCGGGCTTTCGCAGCGGTTGAGGAGGTCGAAATGCTCGATCCCTTCGAGGAGGCCCCGCGCGTGCGTGGCCCCGGCGAAGAAGATGCGCTGGAAGCCGCGCAGGCTCTCCAGCTCTGGCTGGTGGTTGCCCACCACCGTCCCCAGCAGGCGCCCGCGCAGCATGTCCTCGTCGTTGCCAGAATCGCCGGCGACCAGCACGTGCTCCAGCGGGATGCCCCACTTGTCGGAGAGATAGCGCACCGCCAGGCCCTTGGAGGCGCGCACCGGCAGCAGGTCGAGGAAACGGTCGTGCGAGTAGATCACCCGGGCGTGCAGGTCCTCGCGGTACAGCCGGGTCTCCACCGCCTTCGCATCCAGACTGCCGGGCGGCTCGACGAAAAAGCTGACCTTGAATGCGCGCTGGTCCACATCCGGCTGAAGGACCAGATTTTTCTCCTGCTGCAGACATTCGCGCAGCCGGTCCGGCTCCCAGCGATGACTGATATGGCGCGCCCAGCCACGATCCTCGGTCTGCTTGGTGCCGTAATGAATCTCGCTGCCCACCGAGGTGATCCAGACGTCCGGGGTGGGCACGCCATGCTCCTCGAGGATCGCCGCGGCCGAATCGATGCGCCGTCCCGTGGCCACGCCGAAGGCGACACGCTTGCGATTGCGCTTGAGCCAGGCGACGAAGGCACGAGTGGCCTTGTCATCGCCCAGCAGGGTGTTGTCGATGTCGGTGATCACGGCGCGATCCATCTGCGCCAGATGACCGGAGACCCGGCGCTCGTGGTGGCGCTCCTGGCGCACCTCGCGGGTCAGCGACTTCACCAGCTTGACGTATTTCTCGGCGTGGCCGTCCCAGGAATAGTGCTGGCGCACGCCCTTGAGCCCGGCGCGCGAGTAACGCTGCCAGCGCGGACGATCCGCGAGGATGGCCTGGATCGCGTCGGCGATGCCCTCCGGATCCAGCGGATCGATCAACTGTCCGTTGTGGCAGCGCGAGATGATCTCCTCCGGTCCGCCGTCGTTGGTGGCCACGATGGGGGCGCCGCTGGCCGCGGCCTCGATCAGGGTCAGGCCGAAGGGCTCGGTCAGCGCCGGGTTCACGAATACGCCCTTGCTGGAGGCCACCAGGCGGTAGAGATCCGGCACGTCGTCGGAGTCGTGGTGCTTCGGGTAGGCCACCAGGCCATGCAGGTCGTGGCGATCGATCCGCAGGAGCAGATCGGTCATGACGTCGCGCGCGCCCTTGTCGAGGTCGGCGATGTCGTCACGGTTACCGGCAACGATCAGCAGGTTCGCGTTCTCGCGCAGCCAGTCATTCCCGGCGTAGGCCTCCAACAGGCCGCGGATGTTCTTGCGCTCGTCGGCGCGCGACAGGGCCATGATCAGCGGGCGGTCAGGGGTTTCCAGGAAGCGCCGGACCGCGGCCCAGATCGGCGGCTTGCGCTGACCCCGCTTCGGCGGATGGAAGCGCGTCAGGTCGGTGCCCGGCGGAATCACCTCCATGCGCTCCGGCTGATAGTTGTCGTAGGTCGCGTACTGTTCGCCAATCTCCTGGCGGGTACTGGCAATCACGCGGTGGGCATGAGCCAGCGCCTCCTCCTCCGCATGAATGCGGGTGGAGATGTTGTAGCGCGCCTCGATGTCGGCGTCCGACATCCCGCTCTCGCGCAGGCGTTCGCGCTTGACCCGCCCTAGCGAGTGGCCGGTCTGCAGCATCGGTGCGCCCAGCAGGTTCGACAGCTGCACCGCGACATGCCCGGCATCGGCGTAATGCCCGTGGATCACGTCCGGCCGCAGCCCCACCCGCCGGATATGCCCCAGGGCGTTGTCGGCGAAGCAGTCCAGATAGGGCCAGAGCTTCTCCTTGCGCAGGTAGCGCCGCGGGCCGCAGTCCAGACGCACGATATGGGCCCCGTCGCCCAGGTCTTCTTCCGGTTCGGCGTAGTCGGCGGATACCTTGCTGTCGACCACCCGCCGGGTCAGCAGGTCAACCCGGCCGACCTGCGGGTGGCGGGCCAGCGCGCGCGCGAGCTCGACCACGTAGAGCGTCTGCCCGCCGGTGTCGGCGTCGCGACCCAGCTCCAGCTCCCGTCCGCGGATCAGGCCGTGGACACTGATCAGGACGAGATAAAGGCCTTCACCGTCGCGTGACTTGCTCTGGGTCTTTTTCATGGCACCTCGGGTTCCGGGCTGTCGAACAGGCTGAGGGTCTCGGGGTTGTCGATCAGGCCCTGCGAAACAAGCACCGCGGTCGCCGACCAGGTCTGGCGATAGTTGGCGCGCCGGCCGACCAGACGACCATGGCGCCCGTCGTAGTACTCCGGCCAGTTATCGCGATACAGGCGCTCGGCCGCGACCGCATGCACGCTACGCGCGAGATCCGGCCGCCCGACGCGCAGGGCCGCGCCGGTGAACGCCCACAACAGTGCCGGCCAGTTGCCGCCGTTGTGGTAGGACCACGGGGTATTCTTGGGATCGGACCCGGTCAACAGGCGCCACTCCTCGCCCACCATCGCCGGATAGCAGATCTTGACCGGCATGGTCCCGATCAGGTCCTCGAAGCGCTGCTCGAAGGTCTGCATGATCGAACGCGACTGGTGCTCGTCGGCCAGCCCGAACAGGACCGCCAGCAGGTTGCCGAAACTGAAGAAGCGAAAGTCCATGCGTCCGGGGCCGAGGTTGCCGACCAGGTACCCGCTCTCCGAAGGGATCCAGTCCACCAGCCAGTCGGGGATGCTCTCGGGATAGATGTTCAGCGAGTTCTCGGACTCGTGGCCGAAGTGCTCGGTGCGATAGCGATGGATATCGTTCAGCCGCTCGAGATCCAGCCAGTAGTAATTGCGAATGTAATCGGACAGCTGCCGCGTACGAATCGCGGACTGCTCGCACAAGAGCTCCGAGTCCTTGTCGCAGGGTTCGAGCATCGCCAGCGAGGCCTTCAGCATCCCGTAGAACAGGGCCTGGATCTCCAGCGGGTGGCCGAACACCCCCATGCGCCGATCGATCATGAAGCTGCCGTCCGGCACCAGCAGGGTCGGGAAGACCTCGAAACGGTCCTGCAGGCAGATGCTCAGGATCAAGCGGATGCCGCGCTGCACATCGGCACTCTTGATGAAATCGGTATCGCCGGTGCGGTTCTGGTAGGCCCGCAGCAGCAGCACCCACCACATCATCGAGTCGACCGGCGCCACACGCCCGATCGCGCGATCGCCGAAGTCCGCCGCCAGGGACTCGCGCCCGTTCTCGTCGGTGAACACGCGGAAGCTCGCCGGCATCACCCGCGGCAGGCGGCGATGGCCCTCGATCTCTTCCTGGGTATCGCGGATCTGCAGGATCAGCGCGAGGAAGTCGCGCACCACCTCGGGCTCGTCGTTCAGCAGATAGACCAGCCCCGAGGGCACGAAGTCGCGGATGAAGCAGTCGGCATAGTTTTCCGCAGGCGCCCGCTCGTCCAGGCTGGCCACCGTGCCCACCGTGCGCCCGCGATAGCGCACCTCGGCATCGTGCAGCAGCTGGTAGGCGGATTCGAGCGTCGGATTGCGGGCGTCGGGCGGGAGCTGATTCATAAACACCGAGTCTATGGAAACCCGTGCGTTTGTGCACGCACCCCAGCCACTTGCCACCCCCCCCATAAACTTCATACGATCTGCATCATAAAGAGCGAAAGCGATTACTTACTTGCATGCAACGAAAATCCGGCGACGAACGGCGCGAAGAGATCGTTCAGGCCCTACTCGACCTGACAGCCGAACGCGGGGCACGGGACGTCTCCACCCAGGCCATTGCCGATCGGGTGGGCATCGCCCAGCCCACGATCTTCCGGCATTTCCCAACCCGCGACGCGATCTTCCGCGCGGCGCTGGAGTCCATCGGCCGCAGGCTCCTGGACGTACTCACACCGATGCTGTCCGGACGCGGCTCGGCAGACGTCCGCCTGCGCAACCTCCTGACCCGACAATTGCGATTCATCAGTCGGCGCAAGGGGCTGCCGCGCCTGATCTTCTCCGAACGCCTGCACCTGGAAGACCCCGAGTTGAAGGCCGTGGTCCGCGACATCATCGACCGTTACACCTCCCGGCTGGAGGAACTGCTCCGGGAAGGCGTCACCCAGGGATGCTTTCGCCAGGACATGGAAACCGCCGAAACCGCCCGCCTGATCGTGGCGATGATCCAGGGGCTGGTCATGCGCTGGTCACTCTCCGATTTCGAGTTTCCGCTCGACCAGCAGGGCGACGTGCTGTGGCGACTGCTGGAGCCTGCATTGCGAGCACCGCAGGACCAACCGACTCAGGCACCCGGCCCGCACCCGAACACATTCGACTAACCCGAGGAGACTGGATATGTCCTTCACCCGTGCCACCCTGGTCGTCGCCGTTCTCGCCATGCCCCTGGCTAGCACTGCGTCGGCCGATACCTTCCAGTCCGTGATGCAGGGGCTCACGGACGACATGAACCGGGTCCAGTCCGCGTTGTTCGTCGAGGACTTCACTGCCATCACCGAGGCAGCCGAGGCGATCGCAGATCATCCGAAGCCCTCGCTCGGCGAACGTCGCCGTGTCCTGTCGGCAGTAGGGTCCCGGGTCAGCGAGTTCCGTGCGCTGGATCAACGAGTGCACGGTGCCGCCGAAGGGCTTGCCGACGCGGCGCGTGACCAGGATCTGGACAAGTCCATCCGCTACCACGGCAGGCTCGTAAATGCCTGCATCGCCTGCCACAGCGCATTCCGGGACGAGGTGGTCAGCGCCCTGTCGCCGGAAGACGCCCCAAAACGCTGAGCACAACATGAACGCACCCCGGACTCCATCCGGTCGTCGCGGTCTTCGGCGGACCCTGGGCCTCCTCGCGCTGGGCGGGGTGGTGCTGGTGACGGTCTGGAGCGCTGCGGACCGGCTGTCGGAGCGGTTTTCGCCCGAGGCCGCACGCACCGTGCCACCGCCGGCCGTCACCACGATCGCCGCGGAACCTACCGGAGTCACACTCTATAGCCCTGCGTACCGAGGCAGCATCGAGACCCATGACGAGACCACCATTTCGGCCCGGGTCACGGCCCAGGTACTGGAAAGCCCCCTGAATGCCGGGGACCGGGTCGAGGCGGATGGCGTCCTGGTGCGTATGGATACCGACGAGACCCGCCTGGAGGTCCGGCAGCGAGAGGCCGCCGATCAGCGCCTGGACGGAGAACGTGCAACCGCCCGGCGCAACCTCGATCGCCAGCAGGACCTCTTTTCCCGGGGTCTGATTCCGGAAAGCGAACTCGACGACGCTCGCCAGCGCGTCGCCACACTGGAGGCCCAGCTCCGCGAAAATCGGTCGGCGCTGGAACTGACCCGCAAACGCCTGGAATACACGACGGAACGGGCCCCTTTCGCCGCTCAGGTGCGGCGCACCCATGTCCGCCCCGGCGACCTGGCGGTTTCGGGGCAGCCCCTGATCGAGCTGGTCGGCCTCGAGGGCCTGCATGCGGTCCTGCGCGTGCCGGAGCGCGACAGCCTGCTGCTCCAACCCGGTCTGGCCGTGGAGCTGACCATCCCCGCCCTGGAACACACCGTGACGACCCGGCTGGACCGGGTCCACCCCACACTGGATGCCGGCCGGCGCAGCGGGAGCTTCGAGACACGCCTGCCCGACCCGCCGGAGGCGTTGCGCCCCGGCATGGCCGTACAGGCCCGGGTCGTCCTGGACCATCTGGACCCGGTCATCCGGGTACCGGCACATGCGGTCCGGAGCGACGCCGATCACCAATGGGTCTATCGGCTGGAAGACGGACACGCATACCGCACGGAGGTGGTGACACGGTCGTTGCCGAATGGAGAACAGGCGATTCTCGAGGGCATCAACCCGGGTGACCGCATTATCGTGACCCCGGATCGGCGGGTCCGCGACGGGGGGCCCGTGCAGGCCGTGGACGACAGCGACCGATGACCTGGGTCGAAGGCCTCCTGCGGTACCGGCACACGGTGCTGGCCCTTCTGGCGGCCGCCTTGATCCTGGGCCTGCAGGCGCGCTTCGATTTGCCCGTCCAGCTCTTTCCCGACACCGATCCGCCGACTGTCACGGTCATCACTGCATACCCCGGCATGGCGGCCCTGGACGTCGACCGCGAACTCACACGCCTGCTGGAGGAGGAGTTTGCCAGCCTCGACGGCGTCACCCGGATCAGCTCCTCCAGCCAGACCGGGCTGTCCGTGGCGCGCGTGGAATTCGACTACGGCATCACCAGCGCCCTGGCTGCAGTGGACGTCCAGAACGCCGTCGGACGGTTGCGTCCCGACCTGCCCGCCACCATCGAAGAACCGCAGATCCTGGAGTTCTCCACCGCCGACAAGCCGATCATCACCATCGCCCTGACCAGCGACACATTGCCGCTCCACGCGATCCGCGAACAGGCCGATAACGCCGTCCGCGAAACCCTGGAGTGGATCCCCGGTGTCGCCGCGATCGACGTGGTCGGGGGGCACAAGAGCGAGTTGCATGTTGCCCTCGACCCCGAGCGCGCCGAGGCCCTGGGGATCGACATGTCCCGGGTACTGGAGGCCCTCGACGACTGGAATCTCATGGCGCCGGGCGGACGCGTCCGCATCGGTGAACTCGAGAGCGTCGTGCGGTTCGATGCGCCATTGCGAAGCGAGGCCGATGCGCGCGGGCTCATCCTGGAGGCGGACGGCGATTCCCGGGTGCGCCTGGGTGATATCGCCCGTATCCGTCTGGAGCCCGGTGAGCCGCGCTCGGCCTACCGTCATGACGGCCGGGCGGCCATTGCCGTGCAGGTGCTGCGCCGGGACGATGCCAACACGGTGGAGGTGGCCGCGCGGGTCCGCGAGGCGCTGGGACCCCTGCGCGACGTCACGCCCGAGCTGGACATCGTCGTCGCCGACGATGATTCGGTGTTCACCGAGAAGGTCATCGCCGACATGACACAGACCGTGATGATCGCCATCGCCCTGACGATGGTGATCGTCCTGCTGTTTCTCGCCGACCTCCGTCAGGCCGGGATCATCGCCCTCTCGATTCCGGCGGCGTTCCTGGCGACCTTCGGCCTGATGCAACTGGCCGGCCTGGATCTGAACATGGTCACCATGTCGGCGCTGATCCTGGCCATCGGCCTGCTGGTCGACGACGGCATCGTGATCCTCGAGAACATCCACCGCCACCTGGACGAAGAGGGCCAGCCCCCGCGCCAGGCGGCCATCGAGGGGGTCGGCGAGGTCTTCGGCGCCAAGCTGGGCGGGACACTGACCACCCTCGGCGTACTGCTGCCTCTCACGTTCATGGGCGGCTTTGTCGGCGAGCTGTTCCGTCCGCTGGCGCTGACCCTGGCGTTCGCCCTCGGCGCGTCGTTCGTGATGGCCGTCACCCTGATCCCGCTGCTGGCCACCTACTGGCTGCGCCCTGCAACGTCGACCACCACCCCGCGCTGGAGGGAGACCCTGGAGGCGCCGGCGCGAGGGGTCCGCAACCTCTATCTGGACGTCCTTGCCCTGGCACTGCATCGTCCGCTGGCGACGCTGGTGGTGGCGGTCGTACTCCTGGCACTCAGCCTGGGCATGCTCCGCATGACCGGAAGCGAGATGCTGCCGCGTTTCGACTCGGGCAGCTTCCAGGTTCTGGTCGACATGGCGCCGGGAACCCGGCTCGACACCACTCTGACAACCCTGGAACCCGTCGAGCGGTATCTGGCCGAACATGAATACGTCGTGGATGTCAGCAGCCAGTTCGGCCACGAAGCCGGCGCCCGCTCGATGGGCGACCGCGGCGCCATGGGCGTCAACCAGGCCGAGATCACGGTGACGCTGGTGCCGCGGACGCAACGTTCCCTCACACAGTGGGAGATCATGGACGACGTGCGCCAGCGCCTGGAGGCCACCCCGGGCGTGACCTTCGCCGTGCCCCGGGAACTCGGCGGCACCGCGCGCTCGTCAACCGCCGCCCCGATCATCGCCCGGATCAGTGGCGAGCAGGCGCAAACCCTGGACCGCACGGCGAGCGAGCTGCTGGACCATCTTGCCGGCATCCCCGGCATTACCGACCTGTACAAGGACTGGGCCCTCGACACCCCCGAGGTGCGGATCCGGGTCGACCATGACCGCGCGGCCGAGCTCGGCCTCACCGGCACCGCGATCGCCCGCGCGGTGCACCAGGCCATGGACGGCGCCGTGGCCACACGCTTCCGCCAGCCGCCGAAGCGGGATCTGGACGTGGTCGTGCGCTACCAGGTATCGGACCGCCGCTATCCGGAAGACCTGGAGGGCATCCTGCTGCCCACCCGCGAGGGCCCGATCGCCCTGAGCGAGGTCGCAAGCCTTGAACACACCCTGGGTCCGCGCATCGTCACGCGGGAAAACGGACAGCGGACCCTGGACATCCTCGGCTTCCATCTGGGGCGTCCACTGTCCGAGGTGGTGGCCGACGTCCAGCAGCGCCTGGACACCTTCGCCGCCCCGGATGGCTACCCGGCGACGCTGGCCGGCGAGCAGGCAGACTTCGACGAGGCGCGTGGCCACATGATGCGGGCGCTGCTGCTGGCCGCCCTGGCCGTCTACCTGCTGCTGGTCGTGCAGTTCCGCAGCTTCGCCCACCCCGTCATCATCATGGCCGCCATTCCGTTGCAGTTCATCGGCGTAGTCGCTGCACTGCTGATCGCCGGAAAGTACGTATCCATGCCGGCGCTGCTCGGGATCGTCCTGCTGATCGGCATCGTCGTGAACAACAGCATCATCCTGCTCGACCTGGCCCGGCGCCGACTGGCCGAGGGCCGGGACATTTACGCCGCCGTCACCGAGGCGGTGGAAACCCGCATGCGTCCGATCATGATGACCGCCCTGTCCACCATCGCCGGGATGCTGCCGCTGGCCCTGGAGATGGCCGTCGGGGCCGAACGTTTCTCGCCGATTGCCACGGTGATCATCGGCGGCATCCTGGCTGCGACCGTTCTGACGCTGGTGGTGATTCCGGCCCTGTTTGTGCTTCTGCAGCGATTCGGACCCATGACCGCCAACGCCCGGGGGTAGAACGGATGGGTAGTCAGGACTCCGGGTGGTTCGGCAGCGGCGGCTCCGCGGCCGGGCGCGCGAACAGGTAGCCCTGACAGAGATCCACGCGCTCCTTCAGCCAGCGCCATTCCTCCACGGTCTCGACGCCCTCGGCCACGACCCGGATATCGAGATCCCGCGCCAGCTCGATGATCTTTTCGAGGATCTTCTGCTGGTAGATGTCCTGGTCGATCCCGCTGACCAGTTCGCGGTCGATCTTCACGAAATCCGGGCGCAGTTGCGACAGCATGTTGAGCGATGCGTACCCCGCCCCCAGGTCGTCCAGGGCGACCTGGAACCCGGCGCGGCGATAGCGCTCGACGATCCGCGACAGGTGCTCCATGTCGTTGACCTGGTCGCTCTCGATCACCTCGAAAACGAAGCCGGCGGGCCCCGGCTGGCCTGGCACGCGTGACATGATCTCGCGCACGGTCGTTTCCAGGCAGAAGGCCGGGTCATAAATCGCGGTCGGGTTGAAGTTGATGAACAGATGGCTACGGACCCCGCGCTCACTGGCGCGACGGATGGCATTGATCCGGGCGGAACGATCCAGATGGAACAGGAGCTCGGCATTGCGCGCCGTCTTGAACAGGTCCAGCGGCGGGATGATGTCACCGCCCGGCGTGGAGGCGCGCACCAGGGCCTCGTAGGCAAAGACCTCGGTGGGGTTCGCGGCATGCACAATCGGCTGGAAGTGGAAGTCCAGGGTGTCGTTGGCCAGGATCGCGGAGAGATCGCGCGCGTTGTGCCGCGCAATCAGCGTGGACAGCAGGTGGGTGTCCTGCAGATGCGCCAGCCCGAAGTCCTCGCCTTCCGGCACGAAGGTCGCGCGGCAACCGGCCTGCTCGGAGCTGCTCAGGGCCTGCTCCAGCCGCACCAGCATCTCGCCCAGCCCGCCGGCACCCTTGACCGGCAGGGCCAGGATGCCCGAGCTCGGCTCTGCGCAGGGCAATTGCTCGTCCACCATGCGTTGGCGCAGGGCCGCGCGGGTGTGCGCCAGCACCGGTGCCAGGTAAAGAGTGCCGGAGGCCGCCGGCAGCAGATCGATACGTTCGCAATCGGGACAACCCACGACCACCTCCAGCGGTCCAGTCTTTGGCCACCCGGCCGAGAACCGGGGATAATTTTCCCGGTCCACCGGAAGACCCATTCTCGATTCGCAAACAATAGCATCAACCCGGAGATTGCATGAGCTCATCCCAACGCCCGACCGACGCCGAACTGCGCGACCGCCTGACACCGGAGCAGTATCACATCGCCCTCGAGGGCGGGACCGAGCGGCCATTCACCGGCGCCTACAACGACCATAAGGCGGACGGCCTCTATCACTGCGCCGCCTGCGGCGCGCCGCTGTTCGACTCCGCAGCCAAGTTCGACTCCGGCAGCGGCTGGCCCAGCTACACCGCCCCCGTGTCCGCTGCCGCCGTCGACGAACACCGCGACCGCGCGCTGGGCATGGAGCGCACCGAGGTCCGCTGTGCCGCCTGCGACTCCCACCTGGGCCACGTCTTCCCCGATGGCCCGGCGCCCACCGGATTGCGCTACTGCATCAACTCGGCGGTGCTCGAGTTCCATCCGCGCCGCTGACCCAGTTACCCGAACCGGGCCATGAGGCCCGGGCCCAATGCCGAAAGGAATCTCATGTCCGGCCAGACCACCCCGCGCGAGCGCGCGAATGTCCTGATCCTTGCCCTCGGCCAGGCCCTGTTCCTGATCGCCGCGGTGACCGTGATGACCCTGAGCGGCGTGGTCGGCGAGCGCCTGGCCAGCGACCCGTCGCTGGCCACCCTGCCGGTCGCCGCCATGATGATCGGGACCCTGGTCATCACCCTGCCGGCATCCCTGTTCATGAAACGCTTCGGGCGGCGCACAGGCTTCCTGCTGGGGGCGGGCGTCGGCGGCTTCGGCGGGGCGGCAATCGCCGCGGTCGGGGTATTCGCCGAGGCCTTCTGGATTTTCGTGCTCGGCAATCTCCTGCTGGGCGCCTACCAGGCCTTCGCGATGTACTACCGTTTCGCCGCGGCGGATGTCGCCAGCGACGCCTTCCGCCCGCGCGCCATCTCCCTGGTCATGGCCGGGGGCGTGGCCGCAGCCTTCCTCGGCCCGTGGAACGCCCACCATGCCCAGGCCCTGCTGCCACAGACGCCGGAAGCCGGTCCCTACCTTCTGCTCGGGGCACTCGCCCTGCTGGCCATGCTGCTGCTGGCCTGGCTACGCGTACCAACACCGCCGGCAGCAGAACGTGCCATATCCCGTCCCCTGCGCGAGATCATGCCCCGGGGCCGGTTCGTCGTTGCGCTGACAACGGCCGCCCTGGGCTACGCGGTGATGATCCTGCTGATGACCGCAACCCCGCTGGCCATGCGCCAGGCCGGCTTCGACATGGGCCAGGTCGCCCTGGTGATGCAGTGGCACGTGCTCGGGATGTTCGCCCCATCCTTCGTCACCGGCCATCTGATCACGCGATTCGGGCTTACGCGCGTGCTGGCGCTGGGCAACGCGCTGGTGCTTTTCAGTGTCGCCATCGCCGCGCATGGCGAGACGCTGGCGCACTTCTGGCTGGCGTTGTTCCTGCTGGGGGTCGGCTGGAACTTTCTGTTCATCGGCGGCAGCACCCTGCTCACCACGACCCATACGGCCGGCGAAAAGGGCAAGGTCCAGGGCGTGAACGACCTGACGGTGTTCACCCTGGTCGCCGCCGGTTCGTTGCTGGCCGGTGCGCTACTGCGACCGCTGGGCTGGGATGGCCTGAACCTGGCGATGCTGCCAGTGATCGCGGTACTGACCGTCGCCATCCTCTGGCTCTGGCGCGACGACGCCCGCGCCCCACCACGCGCCTGACGCCCCATTCCCGCCGGCCACGCTCGGCCTCCCGCCGTGCGGTCCGCGATCATGGTGCATCATCGGGTGTTTACCGTGGCTTCGGTCTACCACCTGCCATGTTGTGGCTGGGGATGGTTCAGCGTTCGGTGTTTGCGGTGGCTTCGTCGGGCCGCCTGCCACGCGCTCTCTCGCGAGCGCACCGCGCCCGTTGTTGATCAAAAACTGGCTTCTTTGCTCGTGCAAAGAAGTACCCAAGAAACACGCCCGACTGCCGCGACCCCGGCCCGCTGCGCGGGCCGGGGTTTCCCTCGCTCCGAGGCTTTTCGCGGGCGGCGCTGAACTCGCTACGCCTTCGGCTCCGCTCAGAGATCCAGCGCCCCGTGTCTATTTAGAATCGTCCCGCGAAAAGCCTCTCCACTCGGCGCGACGACAACGGGGAGGTAGGTCAAAACAACAGCTTTCCCGACGTTGTTGCCAGTGGATGATGGCTAGGTCTTCGGACATCTTCGGCACGCTCGGCCTTTGGCCGTTGCGTGCCGCGCCCGCGAAGCGGGCGCCGGGGGGCGTAGGATGCCGATAAGCGTAGCGAATCGAATCCGAGTTTCGCACGGCGTGGGGAACGGTGCGTTTAGCTGCGCTCAACCGCACCCTACGGGATACCGCCTGTTTTGACCTTCTCCTCCCGTATGGAGCCCCTCGCGGAGGGCGTGATGGGCCGGCCAGTTAACAATAGACATGGGGCGCTGGATGTCTGAGCGAAGCGAGTTCAGCGCCGCCGGCCCAGCGCGTCCGGAGCGAGGTTCCCGGGCGAAATCCGGGTGCCCTTCTTTGGGTACTTTCTTGGGCAAGCAAGAAAGTACCTCGCGGTGCGCTCGCGAGAGAGCGCCTGGCAGGCGGCCAGACGAAACCACCGTAAACACCAGATGACGAACCAGGCCTAGCCACAATCCTCGACGGCAGCAGTCCGCAGCCGCCTACCGAAATCCTGAGCGATCAGGGCGAGGCGCGGACGCCCCTACGCTCGCCATCGACGTCCTCGACCTCGGCGTCGAGGTCGTGCAGGCGGCGGGTGGTCGCCAGCGGCGAGGTCGTTCCGCGGGCGACCAGGCGATAGGCCGCCGGGATCACGAACAGCGTGAACAGCGTGGCGAACAGCACGCCGGAGAACACCGCTACCCCGATCACGAAGCGCGTCTCCTCGCCCGGACCGGAAGCCAGGATCAGCGGGATCGAACCGGCCACAGTGGTCAGCGCGGTCATCAGGACCGGCCGCAGACGCATGCGCGAGGCCTCGAGGATCGCGGTATCGAAATCGCGCCCACGATCGCGCAGCTGGTTAGCAAACTCCACGATCAGGATGCCGTTCTTCGCTGCCAGCCCGATCAGCATGACCATGCCGATCTGGCTGTAGATGTTCAGTGTCTGACCGGTGACCGTCAGCCCGATCAGCGCCCCGACCACCGCCAGCGGCACCGTCAGCATAATCACCAACGGGTGCACGAAGCTCTCGAACTGCGCCGCCAGGACCAGGAACACCACCAGCAGGGCCAGCGCGAACACGAACAGGATGGCCTCGGAGCCACTGCGCAAATCGAGCGACTCGCCCTTGTAGTCGATCCCCGCCTCGGCCGGCAGCAGCTCGGCCGCCTTCGCGTCCAGGGCGTCCAGGGCCTCGCCCAGGGTCATGCCGTCACGCAGCCCGGCGGTCAGGGTCACCGCGCGCGAACGGTTGTAGCGCTCCAGCGACGATGGGCCGGCCTGCTCCTCGTAGGTCACCAGGCTGGACAACGGCACCATCGAGCCAGAGCTGGAGCGCACGTAGAGGTTGTCGATATCCCCGGGCGTGCGGCGCTGGTCGGCCAGACCCTCGATGATGACGTCGTATTCCTCGCCACGGTCGACAAAGGTGGTCACGTCGCGGCCGCCCAGCACGATATCCAGCGTGCGCCCAACATCGCGCATGGACACGCCCAGATCCCCCGCACGGTCGCGGTCCAGACGCACGTTGAGCTGCGGCTGGGTGGGTTCGTAGTCCAGGTCCACACGGGTCAGGCCGTCGATGCCCTCGGCGGCCTCGCGCATGATCTCGCCCCATTCCTCGAGCTGATCGTAGTCCGGCCCGGAGATGACAAACTGCACCGGCGGGCCGATACGGCCACTCGAGAGCCCCTGACGCATGATCACCCGCGCCTCGACTCCCGGCATCTCGTCGATGATGCCGCGGATCTGGTTGATGACCTCCTGACCCGAGACATCACGGTCATCCCAGTGCTCCAGGATCGCGATCACGAAGCCGTTGTTCATCAGCTCCGAACCACCAAAACCGCGCGGCGTGCGCACCAGTGCACGGCGAATCGGGCCATCCTCGATCAACGGCTGGATGCGTGCCTCGACCTCGGCCATCTGCCGGCTCATATACTCGAAGTTGGCACCCTCGGGGCCATCCACCAGCACGAAGAAAGATCCGCGGTCCTCCTGCGGGGCAAATTCTTCGGGCAGTTCCGCGAACAGGTACCAGCCGCCCGCCAACACGGCGGCGAGGAGCGGCAAGACCAGCCAGGAGCCCTTGAGCCCCTTCGCCAGTATCCGACCATAGCCGGCCTCCAGCGCGGCAAAGCCGCGGCCGATATAACGCGCCACGCCGGTCTCGTCGTCGCCCTTGTGCATGAGGCGCCCGGCCAGCACGGGGGCCAGGGTCAGTGCCACGATGCTGGAGAAGAACACGGCAATGGCCATGGCGATGGCGAACTCGGTGAACAGCTGGCCCACCGTGCCGTCGAGGAAGGCCAGCGGCACGAATACCGCGATCAACACGGAGGTCGTCGCGACGATCGCGAAGCCCACCTGCCCGGCGCCGCGATAGGCCGCCAACAGTCCCGGCTCGCCGCGCTCGATACGCCGGTGGATGTTCTCCAGCATCACAATCGCGTCATCCACGACCAGGCCGACCGCCAGCACCAACGCCAGCAGGGTGAGCAGGTTGACCGAGAATCCGAACAGGCTGATGCCAATGAAGGCCGCGGTGATCGCCACCGGGACGGTCACCGCCGGGATCAGGGTCGCGCGCCAGCTGCCCAGGAACAGGTAAATCACGAACACCACGGCGGCGGTCGCCACCGCCAGGGTGATGTAGACCTCGCGGATCGCGCCCTCGATGAATACCGATTCGTCGTAGGTGGTCACCAGCGAGGTGCCCTCCGGCAGGGAGCCCTGCAGGCTGGCCGCCATGGCCTTCACCCCATTGGCCACCTCCAGCACGTTGGCGTTGGACTGGCGGATGATCCCCAGCCCGATCATGTCCTCGCCATTGCCGCGGAACTCGCTGCGCTCGGTATCCGCGCCCACGTTCACCTCGGCGACATCGCCCAGGCGCACCAGTTGTCCGCCCTCGCCTCGCTTCAGCACCAGACCGGAGAAATCCTCGGGCGTGCGGTACTGGCGTTCCACGCGTACGGTGAACTCGCGCTCCAGCGAATCCAGGCGCCCGGCGGGCAGTTCCACGTTTTCCTGCTGCAAGGCGTCAGCGATGTCGGTCACGGTCAGCTCGCGCGCGGCGAGGGCCTCGCGGTCGACCCAGATGCGCATCGCGTAACTGCGGGCGCCGCCCCGGCGCACCAGCCCCACGCCATCCACTACCGAGAGGCGGTCGATCAGGTTGCGCTCGGCGTAGTCCGCAAGCTCCAGCGCATCCATCGTGGTGCTGGCAAGGTTCAGCCACAGGATCGGGTTGGAATCGGCATCCGCCTTGGTCACTTCGGGCGGGTCGACTTCGTCGGGCAGATCGCCCAGTACCCGGCTGACCGCCTCGCGCACGTCATTCGCGGCGGCGTCGATGTCGCGACTCAGATTGAACTCGATGGTGATGCGCGAGCGCCCGTCCTCGCTGGAGGACTGCATGAAACGGATCCCCTCGATCCCCGCGATGCGGTCCTCGATCCGCTGGGTCACCTCGCGCTCGATGATCTCGCCACTAGCGCCCGGATAGATGGTGTCCACCGTCACCACCGGCGGATCGACATCCGGATACTCGCGCAGCGGCAGGCTGTCGTAGGCGATCAGGCCAAAGGTGATCAGCAGCAGGTTGAAGACAATCGCCAGCACCGGCCGGCGATTGGCGACGTCCGAAATGATCATGTGTCGGCCCCGGCCTCGCCGTTGCCGTTATCGGAATCCGGTACGCGCGGCGGGAGCACACGCACTTCCCGCCCGTCACGGACCCGCGAGACCCCTTCGGAGACCACGGTATCCCCCGGCTCCAGGCCATCCAGCACCTCGGCGTAGCCCGGGTCGCGGCGGCCAATACGGATGCGCACGCGCTCCACCGTGCCGTCGTCGCGCAGCCGGAACACGAAGTGCTGATCGGCGACCTGCTGGATGGCACCCTCCGGCACCCCCGGGCGTTCGACCGGGTCCAGCGGAAGACGGATGTTCACCAGCATCCCGGGGCGCAGCAATAGATCGGGATTCTCGACCAGGGCGCGCACGGTCAAGGTCCGGGTAGCCACGTCCAGACGATTGCTGACCGCCGCCACCTGCCCCGCGAACTCTCCGCTCGCGCTGCGGCCCACTACTTCCATACCCAGACCGATGGCGGCGGCATGGCGCTCGGGCACGGCGAAATCGACTTTCACCACCGATACATCATCCAGCTCCACGATCGCGGTACCCGGACTCACCAGGGAGCCGGGGCTGACCTGGCGCAAGCCCAAACGGCCGCTGAACGGGGCCCGGATCACCCGGTTCGCAACCCGCGCCTCCGCGGCGGCCAGACGGGCCTCGGCCTCGTTCAGCCGCGATCGCTGCTGATCCACCTGCTGCTGCGTGACCACGCCGTCGGCCACCCGGTCGCGCACGCGGTCCAGTTCGCGCCGGGCCTCGTCCACCTGCACGCGGATCTCGCGCAGGGCGGCGCGTTCTTCGTCGGCGTCCAGGCGCACCAGCACGTCTCCGGCCTCGACCGCATCGCCATCATCGAACAGGATTTCGACCACACGCTCGGTCACGCTCGCGGTCACCACGACCGACTCGTTGGCCTCCACCGTGCCCAGGGATTCGACCATGGTCTCGAAGGTGCGCGGAGCCACCTCGCTGACCCGCACCGGCGTGCGCTCGTCGCGTTGGGACGCGGCGGGGGCATCGCCTCCCTCGTCACGGGCGCCATCCTCGGGGCCGAACGCAAACCAGGCCGCGGCCACGATCGCCACAACCAGGACCAGCCCCAGGAACCCGCCTATCGCCTTCACTTGCCTTTCCCCCGACACGAATGCGGCCCGGCATCTAGCCGGGCCACGGTTGAACGTCCCAACAGTGTAACGACCGTCACGTTTCGTCGACGTTCCGCAACGCGGCCGGCAGGTCGCCCAGGGGTCGGCCATGCGGCCGGGTGTAGTCAATCATTGGACCCTTCGGCACGATGCCGCTGGGATTCAGCATCGGGTGACTACCGTAGTAATGCGCCTTGATGTGATCCATGCGCACCGTCTCGGCCACCCCCGGGCGCTGGTACAGCATGCGCAGATAGGCGGAGAGGTTCGGGAAGTCCAGCAGCCGCTGGCGATTGCACTTGAAATGGCTGTAGTACACCGGATCGAAGCGCAGCAGCGTGGTGAACAGCCGCCAGTCGGCCTCGGTCAGTCGCTCGCCGACCAGGAACGGCTGGCGTGCCAGGCGCTCCTCCAGCCAGTCCAGGGTCTCGAACAGACGGTCGAAGGCCGCCTCGTAGGCCTTCTGGCTGGTCGCGAAGCCGCTGCGATACACCCCGTTGTTCACGTTCTCGTAGACCCGCTCGTTGACCGCATGGATCTCCTCGCGCAGATCTTCCGGATAGAAATCCAGGGTGTTGCCGGTAATGCCGTCGAACGCGCTGTTGAACATGCGCACCATGTCCAGCGACTCGTTGTTCACGATGCGGTCGGCCTGGGTGTCGAACAGCGCCGGCACGGTGATGATGCCGGTGTAATTCGGATCGGTACGGGTGTAGAGCTCGTGCATGTAGCGCGAGCCGTGCACCCGGTCCCCGGTGCAACCGTCGCAGTCATCAAACGACCAGCCGGCGTCACCCATGTAGTGGTGCACCACCGAAACCCCGATATGCGGCTCCAGACCCTTCAGTTTGCGCAGGATCAGCGTGCGGTGTGCCCAGGGGCAGGCGTAGGAGACATACAGGTGATAGCGCCCTGACTCGGCCGGATAGCCGCCGTCACCCATCGGGCCCGGCGAACCATCCCTGGTGACGTAGTTACGGTACTGCTGGTCCTGGCGCACGAACTCGCCGCTCTCGTCCGACTCTTCTTCCAGCCAGCCCTCGCGCAATTCACCGTTGATCAAAAGACTCATGCCATGCTCCTGCCGTCTGTGCCCGGCACCGAATGCGCGCACGCCTCAATGGCTGAATGTATGTGATAGCCCGATCATCCCATCGATTTTATCGAAGATAAATCGCGTTAAATGCGGTCGACCGTTCTACAAAATCGAACGAATCCGGTTCAGGAGGCCCGCAGGGTGCCGTCGAAATAGCGCGTCAGGAAGGTATCGAAGTCCAGCTCGTCCGCCTGCTCGATGGCCGCCTGATCGGCCAGGCTCTCGCGGGCCAGGGCCTCCAGCGTCTCGGCGCGCGGCAACGGCCCGTTGAAGCGAAAGGCCTCGCGGTGCTGGGCCGACAGGCGGCGCGCGTAGGAGTAGAACCCCTCCTCGCGCGCCATCATGTCTTCCAGCATGCGCGCGGACGGGGTCAGATCCGCCTGCTCGACCTTGCCCCACTGCTCACTGAGCGCCCGGCGGTAGGGGTCACCCGGCAATTCCTGATCCAGAACGGCCGCCACCGGTCGCATCAGCGCCAGCAGCTCGCGCGCCCAGGCCTGGAGCGCAACGCTCTCGCCCCCCCGGCGCAGCTCGAGGCCCGGGCGACGCCCGTAATGCGCGACGTCCAGCAGGTTGCGGTCGATCGCGTCCAGCTCGCCGTCGGCCAGCAGCGGGCTCGGCTGCAGCAGACAGGCCAGTGCGAACACCTCGAGAAAACGCAGCTGGGTCTCGTCCACCCCCAGCGGGTGCTGGGCGTTGATGTCCACCGAGCGCAGTTCGACGTATTCGATGCCACGCGCCTCCAGGGCGTCGGTCGGCTTCTCGAAACGCTCCAGCGGCTGCTTGGGCCGCACGGTGGAGTAGTACTCGTTCTCGATCTGCAGGATGTTGGCATTCAGCTGGCGATACTCGCCATCAACCTTCACCCCGATGTTCTCCCACTCGGGGCTGGGGGTATTGATCGCACAGCGCAGGGAGTCGACATAGCCGGCCAGCGAGTTGTAGTCCGCCTTGATGCCGGTGTCCGCCTCCTTGCGGTTGGTATAGCCGATATCGCCCATGCGCAGGCTGGTGGCATGCGGCAGATAGGAGGTGTCGTCGTCGAAGTCCTCCAGCACCGCGCCGTGGCCTTCGAGAAAGGAGTTGCAGACGGCCGGCGACGCCCCGAACAGATAGGGCACCAGCCAGCCAAAGCGCAGCAGGTTGCGGATCATCCCCATCATGCGCTCGTCGCGGAAGGCGCGGCCGTCGGGCGCACCGAGCACCTCCGCCAGCGCCGGCCAGAATTCCGGGCGCGGGGAGTAATTGAAGTGGACCCCGGCGATCACCTGCATCTTGCGTCCGTAGCGATGCCCGAGACCGATGCGGTAGACGGTCTTCATGCGCCCGGCGTTGGAGGCACCGTACTGCGCGACCGGAATCGCATTGTCATCAGCCGTCACACAGGGCATGGAGGTCGACCACAGGGTCTCGTCGCCGACGTTGGCGGCGGCGAAGGCCTGCAGGTCGTGCAGGAAGCCGAGGGTCTCGCGTACATCCTCGAACGGCGGCGTCACCAGTTCCAGCAGCGCCTCGGAGTAATCCGTGGTGATGTATGGATGCGTCAGCGCGGATCCCAGCGCGGCCGGGTGCGGCGTAAGCGCCGGCGAGCCTTCCGGCCCGACCCTCAGGGTCTCCTTTTCCAGCCCGATCTGCCCGTGCAACCCGACACCCGCCAGCGCCTCGGCCAGCTGGTGCGTCAGATCCTGCAGCTTGCGCTCGTCCGTACTCACGTGATGGTAACCCTGCGGTCATCGAAACCCGGCGAACATACCCGAATGCAGCGCCACGGTCACATACGACCCGACGCGGTCCGCGAGGTTCGTGCGACGCCTGCACCGCAAGCGGTTCCCAAATGGCCTATAACTAAAGTTGCGGGGTACACGGAATGCTGCAACGTTCATCCAGCATGCTCGACTTCTTCGCCCGGGGACGTGACGCGCCGTTCCTGGAGGAGGCCCGTGCGCGCCCCGATCTCCCGGTGCCGATGATCGAGAACGCGCACCCGGCCGGCCACCTGAGCACCCCGCCAGTCCGCGAACTGATGCTGAGCCAGTCCGTGGGCGCCCCCTTTCGCTACCACTGTGACATCGGGGCCGGTCCGTTCTCCGGTTGCGCCGGCCCGCGCGAATTCGTGGTGATCGCCCCGCAGGTCGCGGGACGCTGCCATATGCGGGACCCGGCACGCATGCGGTTTTTCGGCATCCCGCCCGAGCTGGCCCGGGACTGCCTGGAGCGCGACCCCGGCGATCCGCTGGACTTTGGCCACCTGCATACCCGACACCACCGGGACCCCCTGATCACCCAGGCCCTGGATGCCCTGTGGCAGGAGATGGACCGTGACGACCCGGCCGCGCAACTGTTCGTCGAGAGCATGCTCGCCGTTCTGGTTGTGCGCCTGGCCCGCATGGCCGAACACGACCGGGACCTGGACAGGCGCCGGGGCGGCCTGGCACCGCACCAGTCGGCACGGGTGATTGACTACATGCAATGCCATCTGGATCAGCGCATCACCCTGCGCGATCTGGCGGCCCTGACCGGACTCTCGCCCTGGCACTTCGCGCGCGCCTTTCGCGATACGCACGGCCTGCCACCGCATCGCTATCTCACCCGCCTGCGCGTGGAGCACGCCCGCGACCTGCTGACCCGAACATCACTGAGCATCACCGAGATCGCTGCCGCGACCGGGTACTCCCCGCAACAGCTGGTCCGCCATTTCCGCCAGGCCCTGGGTGTGGCCCCCGCGGCATACCGGCGCCAGCATTAAAACGGATCCATGCGCCCCTGGAAATCACCGCAAGATTCGCCCCACCCCCGCAAGATCGTGACCGCCCGCAAGGGCTTCCCGGCCTAGGCTCGAAGTAACGCCGACACCCGGCCCGGTTTGTCCTGGCGGAGGTCCACTGCATGTCGTCAGCCCCGGAATGCCTGTCACCCCCATCTGCCGCCGAGGACTTCGGCGAGCATCTGGTCAGCGTGCTCAACCACGGCGCGCTGTGCCTGACCCTGTCGATCGGGCACCGCACCGGGCTGTTCGACCACATGCGCGACCGGCCGCCTGCCACCTCCGGCGAGATCGCCGCCGCCGTGGGCCTGAACGAGCGCTACGTACGGGAATGGCTCGGGGTCATGGCGACCAGCGGCATCGTCACGGTGGATGCGGATGGCCCACGATTTGCTCTGCCCGCGGAACACGCCGCCTGCCTGACGCGCGCGGCAGCCGCCGACAACCTGGCCGTGTTTGCGCAGTACATCGGCCTGCTGGGTGGGGTGGAGGACACGATCGTTGCGGAATTCCGAACCGGCGGTGGCGTGGGGTACGAGCACTACACGCGCTTCCACGAGGTGATGGCCGAGGACAGCGGCCAGTCCGTACTGTCGTCACTGGAAAGCGACATCCTGCCATTGGTTCCGGGCCTGACCGACCACCTCGAGCGCGGCATTCAGGTCCTGGATATCGGCTGCGGCAGCGGGCGTATCCTCAACCAGTTGGCCGCGCTGTACCCGCACAGCCGGTTCACCGGCCTGGACCTGTCCACAGAGGCTATCGAGCGCGCCCGCGCCGAGACACACGCCACCGGGCTGGGGAACGTCGAATTCATCCAGGCCGACGCGGCCGAACTGGATCGGCATGTCGCCGCGCAACAGTTCGCGCTGATCACCACCTTCGATGCCATCCACGACCAGGCCGACCCGCTGGGCGTACTGACGGGCATTCACCGCGCGCTCAAGTCCGAAGGCATCTACCTGATGCAGGACATCCGCGGCTCCGGACAGATTCATGGCGATCTCGAGCATCCGCTCGGACCCTTTCTCTACACCATCTCCTGCATGCACTGCATGCCGGTATCGCTCGCCCGGGGCGGACCCGGCCTGGGCGCGATGTGGGGCGAGCCCATGGCACGTGACTACCTGGAGCGCGCCGGCTTTCACGACATCCGGGTCCACCAGCTGGTCCACGACCCTCAGAACAACTGGTACGTGGCCACCCGTTAACGACGGCGCGAGGAGGACTCATCCATGACCGAAGCCAATCTCTACCAACGCCTGGGCAGCAAGGCACGGATCCGCGGGCTCGCCAGGCAGCATCTTCGACGAGGGGAACACGGATGCATCTGCAACGGCACCGGCGGCCCGCAGGCCTGCAGGGACCGCGACAGGCTGACCATCCATCGCGGCATGAACATCCGCGAGGAGGCATTCGTCGCCGTGGTCGACGACCTCGCCGAGACCCTGGAAGAACTCTGAATTGGGCAGCGCGAAAAGGAAGCGCTGCCGATGATCTCCGGGTCTCTGAAACCGGAGATCGTTCGCGTCTGACGCGCCTTCACCCACCCACCTGGAGGACACGATCATGAAAACACTCACACCCATCGCCGCCTTCACGCTGGCCACTGCACTGGCGCTGTCCGCCCCGCTGGCAGCCACCGAGCCAGACGACCACTTCATCATCCGCGACTGCGAACAGTCGCGCGCGGACCTGGCGGGGGCGATTCGCGAATACGCCGAAAACGAGGAGGACTGGATCTTTCTGGCCGAGTTCGACCTGGCGGGCGGTGACATCACCGCGCTCAAGGTCTGCTACCTGCCGCTGGGACCGGACATCCTGGATGCCGGGCTGCATGTCGGGGCGATGATGCCCTGCGGCCACATCGGCCTGTACGAGGAGGACGGGGGCACGAAACTGTCCATGCTGCACCCGAAGTTCATGACGACGCTGCAGCCGCACCCGAGCCTTGAACGTGCCGTGGAAAACGCCGAGCCCGCCTTCGAGGCGCTGCTGGATCATGTCCTTGGTGGGTCGTAGGGACGCCGCGCCAAGCCACCCCGCCGGTTTGCCACGAGGCGCCCAATGCCCGGCCCAAGGTTGACGGTCGTCGCATGGACGCTTCTGGCTCTGGCGGGGCCGGCCCTTCCGGGCGGCGCCGGGACGGCGGAGGAGATGCAGGTGCATACCGACCCCGACAGTGGGCTGATCACTTGGCACTGGCAGGGCGAGGGGCTTTCGCTGGAACTCGCACAGCGGCTCCCGGACCAGACCCGCGCGTTCTTCCTGGGCCGCGGGTTCGACACCGAGGATGCGACGTTCATCGCCGGCCACTGCGTGTTTCAGGGCGTCCTGCGCAATACCGACCGCAGCGCATCGGCCACCGTGGACCTGCGCCAATGGCGCAGCCAAACGCCAAACGGGGCCGCGCGACCGCTCCCCAACCGCGACTGGCAGGACGAGTGGACGAGCCGGGAGGTTCCGGAAGTAGCCCGTATCGCCTTTCGCTGGGCCTTGTTCCCTGGCGAACACCGGTTCCAGCCCGGCGACTGGCTGATGGGCATGATCGTCTTCAAGCACCCGCCCAGCACGACATTTGATCTGACCGTGCACTGGCGGCAGCAGACGACCCTGCGGCAGTCCACCCTGCCCGATCTACGCTGCGCCGGGGAACCGGAACGGGACGAGGCCGAACCATGATGAACCGGCGCCGCTTCCTGACTGCAATCCCCGGTGGCCTGCTCGGCCTTTCGCTGCGGCCCGTGTGGGCGGAAGCCACGCACCTGACCGCGCTGGAGCCACGCCCCAAGGGCCCGCCCCTGGCACTGGAGGACATCGATGGGCAGCACCATCGACTGGAGGACTATCGCGGACGTGTGGTGGTGGTGAACTTCTGGGCCACCTGGTGCCCACCCTGTCGCGACGAGCTGCCGTCGTTGCAACGGCTCTGGGAGCAGTTGCGCGATGCGGGCCTGGCGGTGCTGGGCGTGAACGTGGGCGAAGACGCCGATCGCATCTTCTTCTTTACCGCCGACTACCCGGTCGATTTCCCTCTGCTGCTGGACCAGGATTCCGCCACCATCGACCGCTGGCCGGTTCGCGGCATCCCCACCACGTTCATCATCGATCCCGAGGGCCGCATCGCCTACCGCGCCATCGGCGCCCGCGACTTCGATCATCCGCGCCTCCTCGAGCGCCTGCGCGCGCTCGGGCTCGACTGACAGCCCGCTGCAGCGCCCATGGCGCTTTCTGCGGGGCGGCGGCCTTCCCGGATATCGCGGCCGCCCGGTATCCCGATGCCGGCCGATCTTGTAGATTAGCAATCCCTAATAATCAAGGGATGAGACGTGGAGTCATCCGGAGAACACCGTAGCTGGGAGGACCGGATCGTGGATGCGCTACGCGCGCCCGCGAGCTGGCTGTTCGTGCTGGGGCTCGTGCTCGGTGCCGCCGCCGTGCACTGGGGCGTCGAGCGCCCACCGGCCGAGGGGGCGTTGATGGTCACGGTGCACAATGACAGCGACGTGCTGATCCAGGCGATCCACTTCGACTTCGGCCACGACCTGTCGGAATCGAGCATCCGCGAGGGCCAGCTCCGGCCCGGGGAACACCGGCGGGTGGCGCTGAACCATGTCCCCGCAGCCGGCTTCAACATGGAAATCCGCTACGCCGACGGGCAGGTACAGGAGTTCTGCGCCAACCGCGGCGTGGAAGGCTGGGAACAGGAAGTCCGGGTCTACCGCTAAGGACACACCACCCCGGCCAGGTGTTCAGGTGCCGGCCAGCACCGGGGCGACATCGGCGAATGCTAAAGACTGGGTCGAGCACTGCACCGCATTGGTGGAGGACCGCGCCGGCAACCTCCGCCTGCTGCACTGGCCCGATCATGGCACTGTGCAACACGCGCAGACGGGCACCCCCGCAGTCAATACACTCGATCTTGATTCGCTCCTCGCCAAACGATAGGTGGGCGCCTGTCACCGGGCTGTCATGGCCCTGGAGTACCGTGGACACAATGAACGAATCGCGATCGCGTCACTGGGCGGGAGCCGGCGCCGACCTGCTCCTGCTGCTGCAATCCATCACTAATCACGAACAGGCCCAGCGCCTGGCGCGCGTGGCCGGCTGGGTGCTGGTGTTCGCCGGGGTCGTGGTGGTGATGCTGGGCGTCCTGGTGCAGCACACGCCCACCATGCTCGAGGGCACGCTGGTCGCCCTGCTGGCACTGGTGGGCGGCTGGCTGCGCAGCCGGGTCGCCGCCACACTGCTGATGCTGCTGATGGCACTGGGGCTCGCCACCGGCCTCGCGGTGGGCGCGGCAACCGGTGGACTCCTGCTGCAAGTCGCACTATTCGGCGTGGCCCTGCGCATGGTCGAGGGCACCTTCCGCTTCCGCCGCCCCGTCACCGCCGAGTAGCCCGTGCTGCCAGCGAGACACCGCAGCGAAGCACGAGACGCGTCAAATAAGCGCTGAGACGATCCAACCAGCGCGGGTGGCTCCGGACAGCGACCGCTTCGTCGCCGCGCTCCACGCAATGACGCGCCAGTAGCAGAACGCACCCCCCAGGGACGGCTAGGCAGGCCGCCCGCGGGCGCGGAAACTTGAACCCAGCCGGCGGGGCGGACAGGATGAGCGCCTCCATACCCCGCCAAGGAAGCGCGAACGCGATGTCCGTCGTCGGCCGCCTGCAAACCCGCCTGCGAGCCTTCATCTGGCCGGCCTGGGCCACCCGCATCCTCGGGACGCTGTCGATCCCGGGGCTGATCCTGGCCACGCTGTTCTTTGCCGCCTCGCTGACCCCCAGCCTGATCCCGCGCACCGACGACGTCCAGGGCATCCTGTCCGGGGTATCGCTGGCGGCCGGCTACGGCCTGGGCGTGTTCTTCCACTGGCTGTGGTCATACCTGGAACTGCCGGAGCTCGGCGAGCGCACCCACAACACCCTGGTCGTGATCGCCGGCGGCGGGGCCATGCTGATCGTGCTGATCTTCCTGTGGCAGGCCACCGAGTGGCAGAACAGCATCCGCGCGCTGATGGAGCAGGAGCCGGTGGATGGCGGCTTCCCCATCCGCCTGGGGCTGATCGCGGCGGCGGTGTTCGTCGCCACGCTGGCCGTGGCGCGGCTGTTCCAGTTGCTGGTGCGCTTCCTCGCGCGGCATCTGCGCCGCTTTATCCCGCGGCGGCTGTCCAACGTAATCGGCGTACTGGTGGCGGCCGGGGTATTCTGGGCGGTGATCGACGGGGTGATCCTGGAATACAGCCTGCGCGCCGCCGATCGCAGCTTCCAGCAGTTCGACGTGCGCGAACACCCCGGGGCGCAGCAGCCGAGCGCGACCTTCCGCACCGGCAGCCCCGCCTCGCTGATCAGCTGGGACGAGGGCCTGGGCCGCCAGGGCCAGCGCTTCATCCACCAGGCCCCGGACGCCGCCGCCATTAGCGACTTCTCCGGCGAGACCGCACTGGATCCCATCCGGGTCTACGTGGGGCTGAACGCCGCCGAGACCATCGCGGAACGCGCCCGGCTGGCCCTGCAGGAGATGCTGCGGGTCAATGCCTTCGACCGCTCGGTGCTGGTGCTGGCCACGCCCACCGGACGCGGCTGGGTGGACAATCGCGCAATCCAGCCGGTCGAGTACCTGCACGGTGGCGATGTGGCCACGGTGGCCGTGCAGTACTCCTACCTGCCGAGCTGGCTGTCGCTCATGGCGGAATCGCAGTACGGCCATGAGACCGCCCAGGCGGTGTTCGCGGAGATCTACGGCTACTGGAAACAGCTACCACCGGACGCCCGCCCGGACCTGTACCTCTACGGCCTCAGCCTGGGCGCGCTCAACTCCGAGCGGGCCGCGGACCTGTACGACGTGATCGGCGACCCGTTCTCCGGCGCGCTGTGGGCGGGCCCGCCATTTCGTAGCGAGACCTGGCGCGACATCAAACGCCAGCGCCAACCCGACTCGCCCGCCTGGCTGCCGCGCTTTCGCGACAGTTCGGTGGTGCGCTTCACGAACCAGGGAAACCACCTGGACATCCCCGGCGCCGAATGGGGCCCGATGCGCATCGTCTACCTGCAGTACGCGAGCGACCCGGTCACCTTCTTCGAGCCCCAGGCGCTGTACCGCCAGCCAGAATGGATGCAGGCACCGCGCGGCCCGGACGTCTCTCCGGACCTGACCTGGTACCCGGTCATCACCATGCTGCAACTGGCGGTGGACGTAGCGATCGGCGATGCCGCCCCGCGCGGCTACGGCCACGTCTACGCCACCGAGCACTACATCGATGCCTGGCAGGCAGTGACCAACGCAGACCGGTCCGCGGACGAGATCGAGTGGCTCAAACGCCACCTGGCCGACTGACCGACAGGGTGCCTACCCCGCGCTTTCCCCGGCGACCAGGCCTCGCTTGCGCAGGTTGCGGCCCGTGAAGTTCACCATTGCCACCACGGTCCCGGCATACAACAACGCGACGCCCCCCACGATCCCGAGCATCACGGCGTCCAGTGCAATCCCCTCGGCCCACATCACCAGCAGGGTGAGCGGAATCTGTGTACCGAGGAGCACCGCGATCATGGCGGCGATCACGCGCCACTTCTCGGCGCGCGACAGATAGCGCCCGTTCCTGCGCCCGAAGGACTCGCAGGGCCACACCACCGCCAGCGCCAGAATGCCCATCCCGATCGCCGTACCGGCTTGATCCAGATCGACATAGGCGCCCGCTACCATGGCAGCGATCAACAGCGAGAAATAAAGCAGTACAAACCGAAACAGCAGACCCTTGATGGACATCGTCTCCCCTCCCTGGGATATCTGAAAGCCGCACCACCCTGTGCGACCTGGATGCATGTCGGAGTACCCCGACATGCACGATCATGACATGCGGCTACTGCTCGGTGAACTTGGCACCTTCGAGGATCACCGGATAGCTGTAACCCGCCCCGAAGTCGCGATCCAGGATCAGCGTTCCGGTCACCGAGACGCGGTCGCCCACCTCGGGCAACTCGGTGGAGGTGACGGTGATGTAGTCACCCTCGCTGCCGGTACCGTCGACGAAGTGGATGAAATTGCGCCCCATGATGTCCTCGTTCACCCGGCCCACAATGCCTTCGAGCCGGACCTCTTCCCCATCCAGCTCGGCCGGGGCCTGATTCAGCTCCTCCACCGTATGCATCGGTTCGGCGCTCGCCACGCCCCACCCGAGCAACCCCACCAATAGTCCCGCCAGAATTCCCGCTTGTCCGCGCATTGCTCGACTCCTGTTCTCTTGTTTGCTTGTTGGCGTTGGGGAAACGCTGAACAACATCTCCCTGGGCGAATCATCCCGCGGTCGCACAAACCCATGCCATCGATTGATGCAGGGGTCGCCGTGCGCCCGGAAGCCCGGTCGGTCCCATTCTGGCACACAAGGACCGGCGCCCTGTCTGACCGCCTGTGCCACTATGCGCCCGGACGGGGCACCCGTTCACTGCCGCAACCACACCGCAAAGGAAACCACCATGTCCAGCCCTTATCGCCTCGCCACCGCCGTGGCCGGCGCCTGCATCCTCCTGGGCTCGGCCGGAGCAGTTCAGGCAAGCCCGTTCCACGGTTCCTACGTCGGCGGCCAACTCGGCTGGGTCGGTTATGACATCGACTACCGCGAAGACAGTGACGGCGGCATCTCCGGGCTTAGCGCCTCCGGCTTCACCGGGGGTGTCATGACGGGCTGGGGTACCGTCCTGGACAACGGCCTGTACCTGGGCTTGGAACTGAATGCGCAGAACGAGGACGCCGACCTGACGGTCACCCTTGATGAGAGCGAACTGGGGGTGGATAGCAAGTACAGCTACGGCATCACCGGCCGGCTCGGCACCACGGTAAACGACAACGTCCTGTTCTACGGCCTGGCCGGCTACCAGCGCTCGCGCCTGGACTACCGCCTTACCGATACAGAAGAGGACATATCCATTCGCTTCAAGGACAGTATCAACGGTGCCCGGCTCGGTGTAGGCGTCGAATACCAGATGGACAACCGCCTTTTCATGCGTGCCGAGTACTCGTACACGCTCTTCGAAAGCGAGCGCTATCGCATCGAGGGCGAAACCCTGCACTTCGATCCCGATGCCTCGCGCTTCATGGTCGGTCTCGGCTACCGCTTCTAGCATTCCTTCACGGCCCGTCCGCCATTCGGCAGCGGGCCTTTTCAGGCTGCGCGGGCAGCGTCCCGCATGCCTCCGGTCAGGCGCCGCTTCAGTCCCTCCGCAGCGCGGTTCACCACCAGGTACAGGCAGGGCACCACCAGCAGCGTCAGGATCATCCCCGCGATCAGGCCGCCGACCACGGTCAGCGCCAGAGGGCGCATGATCTCCGCCCCTTCGCCGAGGCCGATCGCCAGCGGCAACATGCCCAGCACCGTCGTCAGCGTGGTCATCAGGATCGGGCGCAGGCGCAATGCCCCGGCCTCCACGACCGCCCGCGCCGGGCTCAGGCCACGGAGTCGACGCCCCTGCTCGATGTACTCCACCAGCAGGATTGCGTTGTTCACCACCACCCCGATCAGCAGGATGGCGCCAATCATCACCGGGGCGGAGACCGGTGTGCCGGTCGCCCACAGGATCGCGACTACCCCGGTCAGCGACAACGGCGCGGCCGCCACGATCACCAGCGGATTCGCCAGGCGCTCGTACTGCACCGCCAGCACCGCCAGCACCACCAGCACCAGGAAGATCGCGAGCGCCACCACCGTGGCCATCTCGCGCTGGGTCTCCTGGATGGTCTCCCACTCGCCACCGATCAGCAGACTGTAGTGCTCGGGCACATCCACCTCGGCCAGGCGCTGCTCGACCGCGGTCATCACCGAGCCGACATCGTTCACCTCGGTATTGATGTCGCCGTTCACCCGCACCACCCGGCTCTGGTTCTCGCGCTCGATATGCGCGGGCCCCTCGCCGGTCTCGAACTCGGCCACGTCCGCCAGGCGCACGGGATCCCCGTTGTCGCGGAACAGGATCATCCGCCCCAGGGTGGCCGTATCCTGCACATCCTCGCGCGGCAGGCGCACGCGCAGGTCGTACTCGCGATCGTCACGGACGTACTGCGTCGGCACTGATCCCTCCACCGCGTCGCGGATCGCCTGTCCCACCGGGCCCACCTGCAGGCCCAGCGCAGCTGCCCGCTCGCGATCCACATGGACGCGCAAAATCGGGCTCTGGTCCTCGCGCCCGACCTCGACGCCCTCCAGGCCCCGGATGCCTTCGAGGCGCCCGGCGATCTCGCGGGCAATGCGGCGCATCTCGGTCAGATCCGCCCCGACCACCGCAATCGAGAGGTCATCCCCGGTGATACTGAACTGCAGCCCCTGGATGCTTGGCGGTCGCACGGTAATCCGTGCCCCGGGGAGTTCCAGCGCATCCATTGCCTCCTGCGCCTCGGCCACCCATTGTCCCGCGCTCATCTCGCGCTGTCCGGCCGGGGTCAGCTGGACGGTGATATTGGAGGTGCCGGGGCGCTCGTTGACCACGCCGCCACCGAGATGCCCGCCGACCATCGCGAACACGCTCTCCACATGCGGCAACGCCTCCAGCGCGGCCTCGATATCGCGTGCGGCCGCATCCGTCTCGTGCAGGGGCGTGCCCGGCGGCAGGACCATGCGCACGCTGACCTGGCCATCGTCGACCTGCGGCAGGAACTCGGTGCCCAGCTCACCGCCCACCTGCACCGCGCCGATCAGCAAAACGACGGCCGCCGCCAGCACCGCCCAGCGCAGGCGCAGCACCTTCGGCAACAGGCGCCGGTAACGTCGGCGTAGTCCCTGCACCCCGCGATCGAAGCCGCGCAGCAGCCAGGTCTGGTCCAGTCCGCTCTCCCAGCGGATGCGTGTCAGCAGGGCCGCGAGCATCGGCACCAGGGTGATGGCCGCGGCCAGGGTCGCGATGATCGCAAACGAAAGCGTCAGGATCAGCTCGCGGAAGATCAGTGCCCCGATCCCGGTAATCAGCAGGAACGGGAGCACCGCGGCCAGATTGGTGAGAGTGCCCGCGATGACCGCCGAGACCACCTCGCCGGCCCCGTCATGGGCCGCCTGCTCCGGCGACTTTCCGAGCTTGTCGCGATGGCGGACGATGTTCTCCAGCATCACGATGGCGTTGTCGAGCAACAGCCCCACCCCCAGCGCGAGCCCGCCGAGGCTGATGATGTTCAGGGTGAGCCCGCCCAGGCCCATCATGGCGAAGGTCGCCATCAACGCGATCGGGATCGACAACCCGATAATGAAGCTCTTGCGCAGACTGCCGAGAAACAGGAACACCGCCAGCATCGCCAGCACGCCGCCCAGGATCGCGGCGGTACCCACCGAACTGACCGCGCCACGGATGAACGGGGCGGAGTCGCTGACGACCTCCCACTGGATGTCCTCGGGGATGAAGCCCGAGCGCTCGAGTCGTTCGAGCGTGGCGCGTACCGAGTCCACCGATTCAACGGTATTGGCGTCCGGCAGCTTGAACACGGACACGCGCGCGGCCGGCGTGCCGTCCAGGCGGATGAACAGGCGCTGCTCGCGGTGGCCATCGCGCACCTCGGCCAGCTCGCCGAGGCGCACATGCGCGGACTGCGGCCCCGGCAACGGGATCAGCACATTGCGCACGTCCGCCGCGGAGGTAAACAACCCCTCGGTCTTGGCCATCACGTCAAAGGTATCGGAGGTCACCCAGCCCCCGGCCACCTCGCGGTTCTCGTCCTCCAGCGTCACGCTGATCGCCGCCAGCGAAAGGCCATAGCCGCGCACCCGCTCCTGGTCGAGGATCACCTCCAGCTCGCGTTCCTGCCCGCCGGAGGCCTCCACCGAGGAGATGCCGTGGATCGCGATCAGCTGCGGCGCCAGCTGGTGTTCCACCCAGTCGCGCACCGCGGTCTCGGTGCGCACGGTGGAGGAAAACCCCGCCTCCCAGATCGGGTCCTGCGAGGGGTCGTACTTGTACAGGCGCAGGGAGTCGAAATCGTCCGGCAGCTGGGTGCGCGCGAGCTCCAGGTGGCGCGCTGCGTCCTGCAACGCCAGGTCCAGGTTGGTCCCGTACTCGAATAGCAGATTGACGTTGGTACGTCCCTCGGAGGCACGGCTGTAGATGCGGGTCAGGTTCTCGGTGGCCGCGAGGTTGCGTTCCAGCACGCGGGTCACCTGTTCCTCCATCACCTCCGGCGAGGTGCCGGGATGGTTCACGGTCACGCGGATATGCGGATACTCGACGTGCGGCAGCAGGTCCACCGGCAGGCGATCAACAAAGAACATGCCGAGCACGATCACCACCGAGGCCAGCGCCATGATCGCCACCGGTCGGCGGATGGAGAAGCTGGTCACCCGCCCGCGCGGACGGTCCTCCGGTTCGGCCGCCATCTTTTAGCCCCGCCAGCCAACGATGCGCACGCGCTGGCCCTCGCGCATGTCGATCGGGTTGGTGGCCAGCACGATGTCGCCTTCCTCCAGGCCGTCCGTGATCTCGGTCCATGGGCCGCGGGTCACGCCGGTCTCGACCGTGCGGCGCTCCAGCTGCTCGTCCACCACCACGTAGACATAGCGTTGGTCGCCGTCCTCGCCGATGGCGGCGGCCGGAACCGCCAGCACATCCGGGCGTTCGTCGACCGTCATGCGGATGCGCCCGAGATTGCCGGGACGCACGCCGTTGTCGGCCGCCCCGGCCGGCAGGGCAATCTCCACCGTCACCTGCTGCGAGTCCGGCGAGGCCGCCGGAAAGATGCGCCGGATCTTCGCGACATAATCGGCATCCGGAAACGCATCCAGCCGAATGGGTACATCCTGGCCCACCACCAGATCGCGCACGTCCAGCTCGGACACCCCGGGGCGCAGGACCAACGTAGTGGTATCGACCAGTTCCAGAAGCGTATCGCGCGCGGCGACCGCCTCGCCGGGCTCGACCATGCGCTCGGTGATCACGCCGTCACGGCTGGCGGCGAGCGCGCCGTAGTCTACCCGTGCCTGCCACAACGCCTGTTCGCTCTCGGCCGAGCGCAACGCGGCACGTGCCCGTTCGTAGCTGGCTCGGCTGGCAATCCCCTCGTCACGCAACTCGGCACTGCGCGCGTATTCCAGCCGGGCCTCCTCGACATGCGCCTCGGCCCGCGCCAGCTCCGCGCGCTCCTCGGCCACGTCCAGCTCGACCAGGGTCTCGCCCTGCTCCACGCGATCGCCTTCCTCGACATGCACCGCCTCGACCACACCATCGGTGCGCGCCGCCAGGCGCACCCACGCCCGCGGCTCGACCCGCGCGGACACCATCAGCTCGCGCGACAGATCCCGCGGCTGGAGCTCCACCGCCGCGACCGGGGTGGCCGCCTCGCCGCCTTCATCATTGGCCCCGGCATCGTTGCCATTCCCGCAGGCAGTCAGCGAGAGCACCAGTGCAAAGGCGAGCGCGACTCCAGCCCTGCGGGTCGCGCGCGCGGACCGCGCGAATAAACCATCCTGGATGTTCGGCATGTGCAGCGACCTGTTTGGCGAGGGGGGCGCGCGGTGCCATCGTGCTCCCGCGGGCGACCGACCGTTGGGATTGATCCCCATGGTAGCGGTTCCTGCCCACGCCCCGCAGGCCAGGGAGGCGCTCGGGGTTCGCGCGGGTGCCCCCTGCTTTCCGGTCCTGCACGGCGCCCGGCGGGCAAACATGCGACGATTGGACGATGCACTCGACACCGCATTTTCCGCTGCGTGGCCTGTTCCGCCGCCTGCTGGGGCCGTTTTCCGGCCTGGAGCCCGAGGCCGTGCAGCTGGACAACGACGAGTGGGAGACCCTGCGCCGGCGGGTCCCGTTCGTCGCCCGCCTCACACCGGAAGAGCGCTCCCGGCTGCGCGAACTGGTCGGCCAGATCCTGGCGCAAAAGGAATTCATCGGCATCGCCGCGGAACCGGAACCCTGGCAGTGCCAGGTGATCGCCGCCTACGCCGCGCTGCCGGTGCTGGAACTGGGCCTCGAGCCTTACCGCGACTGGCGCACGCTGATCCTGTATCCCGACACCTTCGTGCCCGAACACGAGTGGGTGGACGAGGCTGGCATCGTCCACCAGGGGGCGATACCCCAGTCCGGCGAGGCCTGGGAACGCGGCCCGGTCATCCTGTCGTGGAACGATGTCGAGCGCGACGGCGCTGTGGTCGTGCACGAGATGACCCACGTACTGGACGCCGGCAACGGCGAGGTGAACGGGTTTCCGCCACTACGCCGCGGACAGTCGGCCGGTGCCTGGACGGAGGATTTCTCGCGGGCCTTCGAGGCATTCGTGGAGGCCGTGGAGTCCGGCGAGATCGACGAAGCGGAGCTGCCGCTGGACCCCTATGCGGCCACCGCCCCGGAGGAGTTCCTGGCCGTCGCGACAGAGTCCTTTTTCTTCGAGCCGGCGCGCCTGCGCGAGGCCATGCCCGAAATCTATGAGCATCTGGTGGCATACTTTGATCAGGAGCCCCATCGACGCGGCGACCTGATCGCCTCCAGCACGCAACCCGCCCCGGAGCACACACCATGATCTGCAGCCCCTTTCGTTCCCTGCACCTTGCTCTTCTGGGGGTTGTCCTGATGCTGGCCGCGCCCCTCGCACTCGCCGTAGACGACCTGGACAGCCATTACGTGACCCTGGAGCCGGTGGTGGTGAACATGGCGTCCTCCGACCGCGGGCGCTACCTGCAGGCCTCCATCCAGCTGGAAGGCAACGATCTGGAAGACGCCCGCGCGATCCGCGAGCACATTCCCGCAGTGCGCGACCGACTGATCCGCATCCTTGGCGGGCGCAGTCCCGACAGCCTGACCGGCGGTGGCGCGCGCGAGGACCTGCGCAACGAGGCCACGGAGGAGCTGAACGAGTTGCTCGAGGAGATTACCGGGGCACCGCGGATCGCAGCCCTCTACTTCTCGGATTTCATCCGCCAGTAATCCTCACTCGCCGGCAAGGAAAAGCCCCCGGCAGCACAGGCTACCGGGGGCCGATGCTCCCGCCAGTACATGACGGGATCGAGCCCCGCTGGGGGCTCACTCCATAATCGATCATCGCTCCTTGATGGAACGATCAGTGCGGCCGATGCAGCAGCGGCATCTCGCCACGCTCCATCATGTGCCGGATCAATGCAGCCCGACCGGGCTCTTCCTGCTCCAGCTCGTCGGCGCACTGCGAAGGCTCGTGCGCGGCCTCCGATAGCATGACCTCCAGCTCGCGCAGGTCGACCTTGGGTTCCTGCAGGTCTTCCGGCTTCGGGTTCTCCAGCATGTTGGTTTTCCAGAACATGCGCGGGTGCCAGCAATGCAGTTTCGCATCCGGGTTGTGAAAGAGCTCGACACAGCGACGATTCAGTTCCTGTGCATTCATGGGGATCACTCCTCGCTCCAATGCATTCACCCTTATGTATAGACCCCGCAATACCCGAGTTCAAGGGTTGGTCTTTGAAGAGGGCCTCACTCCGCAGTCTCACCCTGGGCGGATTCCAGCGCCTCCAGCGCCTCCATCCACTCGGCCTCCGCCGTCTCCAGCCGACTGCGCAAATCGCCCTGTTCGCGGGTCAATTGGGCCAGACGATCCGCCGCCTCATCGGCGTACAGCGCCGGATCGGCCAGCTCGGTCTCCAGCGCATCCAGTCGTTCCTGAACACGGACACATTCCTGCTCGGCTCGGTCCGCACTCTTTTTCAGTGGCTTGAGTGCGGCACGCGCCTGCGCCGCCTGCTGCCGCCGTTCCTTCTGTGACAGTGCCGGACCACTCGGGGACGTCGTGGCGGGCGTTCCGGGGGCTTTCGCGGCGACACTTTCCCGCTCGCGGGCCTTCAGCTCGCGGGCGTAGTCATCCAGGTCCCCGTCAAAGTCGCTCAGGTGGCCGCCTTCCACCTTCCAGAAACGGTCGCAGACGCGAGCCAGCAGTTCACGGTCATGCGCCACCACCACCAGGCCACCGGCATAGTTCTCCAGCGCCTCGGCCAGCGCCTCGCGCATGTCCAGATCCAGGTGGTTGGTGGGTTCATCCAGCAACAGTAACGAGGGCGCCTGCCAGATCAGCAGCGCCAGTACCAGGCGCACCCGCTCCCCGCCGGAACACTGACCCACCGGAGCGTCCGCTTTCTCGCCGGGAAAACCCATGCCACCGAGAAAGTTGCGCAGGCGCTGCTCCTCGGCGCGCGGGTCCTGACGTTGCAGGTGCACCAGGGGCGAGGCCTTCAGGTCCAGCTGCTCGCTCTGGTGCTGGGCAAAATAGCCGACCTTCAGGTTGGGCTCCACGCGGCGCTCGCCCGCGGTCGGGGCCAGCTCGCCGGCCAGCAGCGTCAAGAGTGTCGATTTCCCGGCACCGTTCGGGCCCAGCACGCCGATCCGGTCCTCGGGGCGCAGACGTAAAGTCGTCGGATGCAGGCGGACGCGGTCCCCGGATCGGACCTCGGCATGATCCAGCGCCAGCAGGGGGTCGGGCAGGCGCTCCGGGGTCGGGATCTCCAGGTGAATCGCCCGGGCCGCGCGGATCACCGCAACCTCGTCGAGCTTCTCCAGACGCTTCAGTCGGCTCTGGGCCTGGCGTGCCTTGCTCGCCTTGGCACGGAAGCGGCGCACAAAGTCCTCCAGGTGGGCGCGCTCGGCCGCCACCTTTGCGGCCGACGCCTCGCTCTGGGCCATGGCCTCGGCGCGCTTGGCCTCGGCGTGGGTGTAGCTGCCGGCGTACAACGCGATACCACCGCGCTCGATGTGCGCGATATGGGTGCAGACCGAATCAAGAAACCGCCGGTCATGCGCAATCACGATCACCGTCCCCGGATAACGCGCCAGCCAGTCCTCCAGCCACAGGATGGTCTCGACATCCAGGTGGTTGGTGGGCTCGTCCAGCAACAAGAGATCCGAGCGCGTCATCAGCGTGCGCGCCAGGCCCAGGCGCATGCGCCAGCCGCCGGAGAAATCGCTCATTGGCCGATCCGCATCCGCCGCAGCGAATCCGAGGCCTGCCAGCAGTCGGCGCGCACGGGCATCGGCCGTCCAGCCGTCAATCGCCTCCAGCGCGCCGAACAGGCGGGCCTGCTCGGCGCCATCGGACACCTGCTCCAGGCGCTGCTGCAGGTCGCGCAGTTCGGTATCCCCATCCAGCACGTAGTCCACGGCCGAGCGCTCGCTCCCCGGGACCTCCTGCGGAAGGTGCGCCACCACCCATTCCGCGGGCTGGTCGATCTCGCCGGCATCCAGGCTCAATTCGCCCTGCAACGCCGCCAGCAGGCTGGACTTGCCGGACCCGTTGGCGCCGGTCAGGCCGACGCGCCAGCCCGCATGCACGGTGAGGCTGGCGTGCTGCAGCAGGATCTGGCGGCCGCGACGCAGCTCGATATCTTGTATTCGAATCATGCGGCGCAGTGTAGGGCAAGCGCGCGCCCGGCTCATGTAGGCCGGCCGATCCTCGGGAAACGCCGCCCCGGTGCAGGGTGTCAGAATCCTGCCGCACCTTGCCGCCTGCGGCGGTGAGGACCTGCCGGGGGCGGCGAAAAATCGCCGAATTTCCGTCAAGACCTCCGTTATCCGTGATGCAAGTCACTGTTTTAACTAAATATACGATAAGTGGCATGGATCTGGCTTTACTCTCGACCCAACGATCGATGCGAGCGAGACGGCCATGAACCGCGACGGGAACGCCCACAACCTGCGACTGGTATCCGCCAAGGGCAAGACGACTGGCGATGCCGGGACGCCCTTTGATGCCCTTGCCTTCGTGCAGGCCCTGTCCTCCAGTCTCGAGCTCGGGACCGTCCTCGCCCGCCTGCAGGAACACCTGCACGCCCAGGTCCACCACAGCGGCTGGTTCTTCATCCTGCAGGAGAGTGACGAGACCTGGTCCGGCGGCGACGAGGATCGCCATCGCATCGAGTACGGCATGAGCTTCAACAACGAGACCATGGGTTCGCTGATCCTGATGCGCGGACGCCGCTTCAGCGACGACGAACAGCAGTTGATCGAGGCTTTGCTGGGGCTGGCCGCCCCGGCACTGGCCAACGCCCTGCGGTTCCAGCGCCTGAACGAAAGCCTGGAGACCGATGAACTGACCGGTCTCGGCAACCGCCGCGCCTTCGAGAAACAGGGCGCCCAGTGGCTGGCCGACTGCCGCCGCCAGGATCGCCCGATGTCGGTGCTGGCCATCGATCTCGATCACTTCAAGCAGATCAACGATGAATACGGCCACAGCGTGGGCGACGACATCCTGCGCCTGGTGGCGAAGACCCTGCGCAGCACCACCCGCGAGTCCGACCTGTGTGTGCGCATGGGCGGCGAGGAGTTCCTGGCGGTGCTGCCCGGCGCGGATCTCAGCCGTGCCATGGAATGCGGCGAGCGCATCCGCCTGGCTATTGCCGCCCTGCGCGCCTGCGCCACCGCCACCGACCAGTCCGCGCTGGAGAGCGCCGGCGCGGTCAAGGTGACCGCGAGCGTTGGTGTGGCCGGCGTCGGGCGCGGCGCCACCCTGCAGTCCGCCTACCAGGCGGCGGACGAGGCCCTGTATGCGGCCAAGCAGGCCGGGCGCAACCGCGTCCTTGCCGGCAACTGAGCCGCGGCAGCCCATCCCGCGCGAATCCGCATTGCCTTGAAGCCGCCTACCCCGCGCCATTGCCTTGAAGCCGCCTACCCCGCGCCGGGCTGGATAAAATCGACGCAGGTCAGCGGGGTCGAGAGCACCGCGCGCCGCAGCGCCTCGATGGCCTCCGGACGCGGGAAGCTGGTGCGCCATGCCAGGGCCACACGGCGGCTGGGCGCCGGATCCTGAAACCGCCGCACGGCCAGCAGTCGCTGGGCATAACGATCCGCCCCCACCGCCGTGCACGGGAGGATCGTTACCCCCATCCCCGAGGCCACCATGTGGCGGATTGTCTCCAGCGACGACCCCTCCAGATTGCGCGGCGTACTGCCATCCGCAGTCACCGTACGCTGACAGTCCGGGCAGCGCTCCAGCACCTGGTCGCGAAAACAGTGTCCGGCGCCCAGCATCAGCAGGGTCGCATCGGCCATGTCTTCCAGGCGCAGGGGTTCCTTGTCCTTCAGCGGGTGCGCCGCCGGCAGCACGGCCATGAACGGTTCGTCGTACAAGGGAAGCGTGACCACGCCCGGCTCCTCGAACGGCAACGAAATGAGGATCGCGTCGAGCTCACCCTGCTTGAGCCGCTCGCGCAACCGCCCGGTGTAGTTCTCATCGATCACCAGCGGCATGTTCGGCGCGCGCTCGTGCAGCGCGGGGATCAGCTCCGGCAGCAGGTACGGACCGATGGTGTAGATCGCACCCAGGCGCAGCGGGCCGGAGAGTTGATCCTGACTCTGTACGGCAACCGAGCGCAGCTGTTCGACCTCGGCCAGCACGCGCCGCGCCTGCGCGATAATCTGCTCACCTGCCGGCGTCACGTTGACCTCGCCGCGGCCGCGCTCGAACAGGGTCACGCCCAGTTCTTCCTCGAACTTGCGCACCGCCACCGACAGCGATGGCTGACTGACATGGCTGGCCGCGGCCGCCCGTCCAAAGTGGCGGGCATCGGCGACGGCTACCACATACCGCAGCTCGCTCAGGGTCACCGGGGCGTCCCTCCGCTGTTGTCATCGCTGTCCAGCCCCTGAAACTCGCGGCCGCCGTCCGGCCAGTCCAGGGTCACGCGCTTCAACTGTCGGCCTTCCAGCGAGATCTCGCCGGGATGTCGCCCCGCCCCATCGGCGGAAAACTCGAAGCGGTAGCGGCGTTGCAGGGCCAGGCCACGGTCGCCCCAGACCAGCCGCTGACCGGTGCGCACGACGGTGGCATCGAGCAACTGCACCCCTGCCCGCTCGCAGGCCTGCCGCCCCACCCGACGGGCACGTTCGTTGGCACGCCAGGTGTCATTAACGTAAAACCCTATCAAGGCAATGGAGATGATTATGATCAAGCCTGTCATGGACCGGTATGATAAGCGCAAACGAACCCGAGTTTTTCCGGGCATGCCCGGCCGTCTCCGGTTCGTTTACCTTGCCACCAGCGTTTCCGGGTCTGCATGACTACCACTGCCATCCCCTTCTCCGATCTCGCGCAGGGCCTGCGCGAGATCGGGCAGCAAGAACTGCTGCCCCGCTTCGAGGCCGATATCGCCGTTGATTACAAGGCGGACGGCAGCGTGATCACCGAGGCCGACCACGCGGTGGATGCGCGTGTACGCACCCTGCTGGGCGCATACGGACAGGACACGCCGGTACTGAGCGAGGAACAGGCACGCGGCGAACAGGCACGCGTACTGGAGACCGCCCCCGCCTTCTGGCTGGTGGACCCGCTGGACGGCACCTCCAATTTCGCCGGTGGCATGCCCTTCTTCGCCATCTCCATCGCCCGCATCGAGGGTGACCGGGTCACCCATGGCGCGACCTACGATCCGGTACGCGAAGAACTCTTTACTGCCACCGAAGACAGCGCGCTGGAGCTCAACGGGGTCACCCCGCCGGCGACCACTCGCCCTCCCGTCACGGAGCTGGGCCGCGCCATCGCCCTGGTGGACTACAAGCGCCTGGATGCCCCCCTGGCGGGTGAACTGGCCTGCAACGCGCCGTTTCGCTCGCAACGCAACCTCGGCGCCTGCGCCCTGGAGTGGGCCTGGCTGGCCGCCGGCCGCGCCGATCTGTACCTGCACGGTGGCCAGGCCCCATGGGACAGCGCGGCCGGTGGGCTGATGCTCGCCCGCGCCGGCGGTGCCATGTGCAACCTCGCGGGCGAGCCCGTATTCGGACGATCGCTGACCAAGCGCTCCGCGGTGGCGGCGCGCTCCGACACCCTGCTCGCCGACTGGCGGGCGTGGCTGGCCCCTTGGCTTGCCGCCCCGGAGACCCCCTCGTGATCCGCCGCCGCAAGTCCGGCGGTGGCGCACGCCTGGGCGTCGGCAGCGCCGACTTCACCCCACGCTACCTGCCGATCGCATGGAAGATCGTCGCGGCGATCGCCGGGCTGACACTGGCCGGGATCGTGACCCTGTCGGCTGTGGTCCTGAACCAGGTCAGCAACGTGCTGGACAACCAGATTCGCGCCCAGGCCGAGAGCACCGTGGCGCCGGTCGCGCGGACCTCGGCGGAACTGATGCTGGCCGAGGACTACCTGACCCTGGAAACCCTGCTGAACTCACTGGTGGAGGAGGGGCGCGTCGAGTCCATCGCCGCCTACGCGATCGACCGCGGTCAGGTTGCCCGCGCCGGGACCCCCCCGGAGCAATCCCTCACCGACGGGGTGTGGCCGCTGGCACCGACGATGGAACCCTACCGACGCAACGTGCGCTTTCAGGACGTACAGGTGGGCTACATCGAGGCCTACATCGACACCTCGCCAATGCAGGAGCTAATACGCAACACCCTGAACGCCGGGATCGCCACGGCCGTCGGGGTGTTTCTGCTGAGCCTGATCCTGGCAATCGACATCAGCAAGCGCCTGGTGCGCCCACTGGAACGCCTGGCCGAGAGCATGCGTTCGCGCGCCCGCCCCATGGATGACCAGGGCAACACGCTGCCGATGGTGCGCCAGGACGAGATCGCCCAGCTGACCGACGCCTTCAACGATATGGCGCGCGACCTGCTGCGCAAGGACCAGGTCGAGGCCGCCCTGCGCCGCTATGTGTCGGACGCCATCGCCCAGGACATCCTGGAGAATCTGGACCGGGTGGAGCTGGGCGGTCGCGCGCTGGAGGGATCGGTACTGTTTGCCGACATCCAGGGCTACACCGCGCTTTCGGAGCGCTGCAGCCCGGAGGCCCTGGGCCGCATGCTCAACGAATTCTTCGGGCCGATGTCGGAATGCATTGCCCGTCACGGCGGCACGGTGGACAAGTACATGGGCGACTGTACCATGGCGGTCTTCGGCCTCGCGGCGGATGCCGGAAACCATCGCCTGACCGCTGTGCAGACCGGCCTGGCCCTGCTGGACACCGTCGCCTCGATCAACGCCGAGCGTGAACGCCGCGGCGATACCCGGGTGGAGTTCCGTATCGGCCTGAATGCCGGCGAGATGCTGGCCGGCAACATGGGGGCCGAAGACCGCATGCAGTTCACCGTAGTCGGCGACACCGTCAACCTCGCGGCCCGCCTGGTCACGGTCGCGCCCGCCGGCGGGCTGGTCACGACTGCCGCATTCATGGAGCACGAGCAGGTGAAGGGACAGTTCCGCACCGAAGACTGGGGCACCCACGAGCTGCACGGGGTCAGCGAAGCCGTGCCCACCACCCGGGTACTGAACGCTACGGATCGCACATGACTGCAGCCCGCGGCCTGTTCCCGCTCGCGAGTATCCTGCTGGCCCTTCTGCTGGTCCAGGGCTGCGCCGCTCTGGACCCCTTCGCCCCGCCCGAGCAGCGCATCGAACGCGCACTGGAGACGGGTAACTACCAGCATGCCCTCGAGCTGATCGACGAGCACGACCCGGAACCGCGAGCCCGATGGGCCGAGCGCCGGGCAGCCATCGAGGACGAGGCCGCGACCGCCGCGGCCGAGGCGATGCACGAGGCGCGCGCCGCCTCGGCCGAAGGCGCGGTCGCTCAGGCCCTGGAGATCCTCGAGACGGCCGAGGCACAACTGCCGCCGGACAACGAACGTCGGGAATTCATCAGCCAACTGGAGCGCCAGCGACAGGTTGGATTGCAGACCCTGCAGCAACGCCACGACATCCTCGAGGCGCGCGCCCTGGTCCAGCGGCTGCGCCTGCTCGAGGTGATGCGTCCGTTGGTGCGCCACAGCGAACGACTGCCGGACGATCCCGACCGCCTTGCCAATCGTCGCGAGCCCCTGGCGCGGGCGCTGGATGGCTACGCCGCCGACACCGATGGCGAGGAACGCCTGGAGCTACTGCACCTGGCCCAGGGCCTGGCCTCCGACTCCGAACGCGCAGAACGCATCGCGCGCCTGGAGCGGGAACTGCGCCAGGCCGAAACCCCCGAGATCGAGGAAGAGGTCCCGCGTTCCACCATCAATGCACGCCTGCGTCAGGCCCTGGAGGCCGGCGAATTGGCCACGGCGGCGCGCTGGTGTCGCAACGAGATCACCCCCGACACCGACGCCTCCGGCCCGGACCAGGCCGCCCAGCGAGCCCATCGCGCGCTGTGCGAGGAATGGCGCGAGCGCCGAGACGCGCGCGCCGAGACGCTGCTGGAGGAGGGCCGCAGCCATTACTCCGCCGGTGACATCGAAGAGGCCCTGAGACACTGGAAAGAGGGGCTCGAACTGGCGCCCGACCATGCCGGACTCCTCTCGGCCCACGAGCGTGCGCTGCGCGTGGTCGAACGCCTGGAGAGCCTTCGCGTGCCGGAACCGCTCCCCGAAGCGGAGGCAGACAGCCCGCCCGACGACGTCCCACAGGCCGAGCCCGATGCCCCGTAGCGCGCGATCCGGCGGCCGGCGCTGCGGGCCGCGCGTATTCGCCGTAGAATACGGCCCGCCCACCGGAGCAAGAGCCCGCCACGCATGAATCCCGCCGTCCAGGAACTGATCGCCGACGAACCCCACCGCGTCCTGCAACTGGGCGACACTGAAGTCGTGGTGCTGGGCACCGCGCACGTGTCGCGCGCCAGCGCCGACAAGGTCCGTGCCCTGATCGACACGGGGGCCTTTGACAGCGTGGCGGTCGAGCTGTGCGAAAGCCGTCAGCGCGCGATGCTGGACCCCGACGCAGTCGGGCGCATGGATCTGTTCAGCGTGATGCGCAAGGGCCAGGCCCCGATGATCGCCGCCAGTCTGGCGCTCGGGGCCTACCAGCAACGCCTGGCCGACCAGTACGGCATCGAACCTGGCGCCGAGATGCGCGCGGCCATGGACGGCGCCCTGGACAATGGCCTCCCCCTGGCCCTGATCGACCGGGATATCGGCCTGACCCTGCGCCGCACCTACCGCGCAGTGCGCTGGTGGGAACGCATGGGGCTGATCGGCGGACTGTTCAGCTCCGTACTCTCGCGCGAGAAGATCGACGAATCCGAGATCGAGCGCCTGAAGGAAGGCGACATGCTGGAGTCCACCTTCAGCGAGTTCGCCGAGCAGTCCGAGGACCTCTACCGCACCCTGATCGAAGAACGCGACCACTACATGGCCGCCCACCTGCGCCGCCTCGCGGCGAGCCCGGAGACCCGCTGCATCCTCGCGGTGGTGGGGGCCGGGCACCTGCCGGGGATTGCCGAACAGGCCGAGGATCACCTGACCCCGCCGGACGCGATCCTCGACGCCCTGGACCAGGCCCCGCCCAAGGCGCGCTGGCCCAAGGTCGTCCCGTGGGTGGTGATCAGCGTGATCCTTGCCGGCTTTGCCATCGGCTTCTCGCGCAACCCGGATATCGGCCTGCAGATGGTGACCGACTGGGTGCTGATCAATGGCGGCCTGGCGGCCCTCGGCGCGATCATCGCCATGGCCCATCCGCTAACCGTACTCACCGCGGCCCTGGCAGCCCCGCTGACCTCGCTGAACCCCACCATCGGGGTCGGCTTTGTGGCGGCCGCGGCCGAGCTGTTCCTGCGCAAACCGCGGGTCTCCGACTTCGCCAGTCTGCGTCAGGACACCACCACGCCGCGCGGCTGGTGGCGCAACCGCGTCTCGCGGGTACTGCTCGTGTTCCTGCTGACCACCCTGGGCTCGGCCGCCGGCACCTACATCGGCGGCGCCCGCATCTTCAGCCACCTCTTCGGCAGCTAATCTCCTCCCCCACGCGCTTCGTGGTTGCAAGACCCGCTTATTCGGGGATGCGCAGCACGAGCTTGCCGCGGCGGCCGCCGGCTTCGATGCGCCGGTGGGCCTCGGCGGCCTCGGCCAGCGGGAGGGTATCCTCGACGTTGACCTGCAAGCGACCGCTGGCCAGCCGGGCCAGACCCTCGGCCACCAGGGTGGCCTGGTGCTTCAGACGGCGGCGATCATTCTCCAGCATCGGGGTCAGCATCAGCTCCAGGCTGATGCTCGGGTTGCGCAGCCGCGCCGGGTTCCAGTCGGTATCCTCCGGGGGGGCCAGAAGGGTCACCAGATCCCCGCCATAGGCCACCTGCGTCAGTCCCTCGCGGAAGACCTCGCCACCAACGGTGTCCAGCACGATGTCGAAGCCACGCCCATCGGTGTACTGCATGATCGCGTCCGCGGCATCCGGCTTGCGCAGGTCGACGACATCGCCCCCAAGTGCGGTGACAATCGTGCCCGCCTCGTCGCGCCGCACCAACCCCAGTACCCGGCCGCCGGCGGCGCGTGCGATCTGTACGGCCATCTGCCCGACCCCGCCGGCCGCCGCGTGGACCAGCACGCTCTGGCCGCGCTGCAGGTCGGCCCGCTCGAACAGGGCCTCCCAGGCGGTCAGCCAGGTAAGCGGCAGGGCGGCGGCCTGGGCATCGGATACCGCCGCCGGCACCGGGACCACCGCGGCCTCGGGCACCACGACCTGTTCGGCGTAGGTCCCCGGATCGGCCCCGACCCCACCAAAACAGAAGGCAACCCGCTGCCCCGGCCGCGCGTGATGCACGGCGCTGCCACATTCCTCGATGATGCCTACCCCATCGCAGCCCGGCGTGTTGCGCGGCGCACCGGGGACGATCATGCCCCCGGCGCGCACCTTGGTATCCACCGGATTGACACCGGCCGCCAGCATCCGGATGCGGACCTGATCGGGGGCCGTGAGCGCCGGCTCCGCCATTTCGTCCAGACGCAGGGCCTCGGCGGCTCCGGGTTGGTCGAACACGACTGCTCGCATGACTACTCCTCGTTGCATGGGGATTCGTGGAAACGCGCGCCGGCCGCCCCGAGTGCGGCCTACAGGCCGATCCCGATGCCTATGCCAAAGCGCACACCACCGGAAGATCGTGCCGGCTCGGGCTCCGGCCACAGGTGCACCGAGTGGGCCTCCAGCACCGGGAAGACGTAGTCCAGCTCGCCGATCCGGCCGTCCTCGACCCCGGTCACCGTGCCGACACCGGTAACCCGGCGCCCGGCACGATAGTCCACCGGGTCGGCGAAGCCCTCCACACGCAGGCGGAAACGCCCGGTGGTGGACTGCCGCGTCTGTGGCTCCTGACGACTGAGCGGGTACCCGACCACCTCGATGAAGGTCGCCTCGGCGCGATTGTCCACGCGCGCGATGACCCCGCCCCATACCTGCTCGTCGGGCGGCAGGCTATCGGCGGTGACTGCACGCGGCTCGACCTGCACGGCCGGGTCATCCGGGGCCTCCAGCGGGCCGGACGCGCAGGCGGCCAGGAACACGGGCAGCAGCAATGCCAGAAAAGGACGCAGGAATCGGGTCATGCTCACCAGTACCAGGGATGCGGGTGATAGCGCCCATAGAGGCCGTAACGCGGGCCCCAGGGGCTATAGAACGGGTCATAAAACGGGTCGTAGAACGGATCGCGATAGCCGCGCTCCGTCGGTGGCGGGCGCCGCGACCACAGGTAGACCGCATCCGCCTGCAGCGTAACGAAGGTATAGGCGTAGTCACCGATGCGGCCCTCCTCGATCCCGTGGATGACACCCCGCACGGTCACCTCGCGGCCTTCCTTGTAAATCTGCGGGTCGAGGAAACCGCTGCTGACCACGCGGAAGCGCCCGGGTGAGCGATCCGCCTCCTGTGGTCGCCCCTGGCGATCAAGTTCGCGGGCCACCACCTCCAGCCGGGTACCGCCCGAGGTGTTCTCGATGTCCGCAATCACTCCGCCCCAGACCACGGTCTCACCCTTCACGGCCTCGGGATCCGCCAGCACCTGATCGCGATCGGGGGCGGCAGCAGGCAACGGGGAAAGGGCCGCCGGAACCCCGGCACAACCCGTCACCAGGAGCAGCAGCCCCGTCAGGACCAGCGAGCGCAATCGTACAAGCGGTAATGCTCGACTCTGCATAGTCGATGAGATTCGAGCGCCACCCTCAAGTTCACGGCGCGCCCTCATGGCCGCGGCTCCCCCTCGTGCGCCGGATCGCAAAGGTCCTGCACCGCCAGCACCTCGTGCTGGGCCTCCTCCACTGCGGAGAGCAAGACCTCGGGGGCCAGGTGCAGGGCGTCCCACACCGCCGGGTCTACCGGGGGTGCATCCGCCCAGTCGCGCGAATCGATCTCGGCGAGATGGGCACCGGTGTTGGCCAGGTGCACCAGCATCACGGAGGTACGATTGCGCTCCGGCGCCTGCAGCGGCTGATGGTGACCGGCGAGGCAGTCGACCAGGAGTTCCGGCAGACCCCAGTGCGCGGCCAGGGCCCCACCCAGTTCCGCATGATCGAAGCCCAGTTGCGCGCGCTCCGCGCCCTGCGGGCTCAGGCCGTCGCCAACATCCAGACTGGAGAGGAAGGCCCGGTGGGCCGATTCCGGCGACTGCGAGAACAACAACAGCTTGCCAAGATCATGCAGCAGGCCAGCCAGGAAGATCCCGCTGGCCTGGCGCGGCGACACGCGCATCGCCAGTTGCCGCGCGATCACCGCACAGTAGGCCGAATGGCGCCAGAACACCTCCAGCGGCAGGCGTTCCTGATCGGGGATGCTGGCCGTGGCGCGGGTGATCGCGCTCGCCACCACCAGACGCTGCAGGGCATCGCGACCCAGCATGGCAATCGCGCGGTCTACCGAGTCAACCGGACGCGCCGGGGCATAGGCAGGGCTGTTGGCGATGCGCAGGACCAGGGCCACCAGGCCGGGATCGCGTCCCAGGCTGCTGGCGATCCTGGCAGCCGTGGCGTCGTCGTCCTCCAGCAGGCGCGCAACCTCGAACACCACCTGTGGCATGGCCAGAAGCTTGTCAGCCGACTGGACGCGGGCCTCAAGGGAATCGTTGGCGGATCGGTCGGACATGGGTGGATCCTCTTGCCGAGGCGGAACGGGGATCGCTGCGCCTCACTCGTCCTGTTTCGAGGCCACCTCGCGCACGTGGCCCCGACCTCTCTACTGTAGCCGCTGTCCCCTTCGTTGTAACCCGGCCGGGCCCGAACCATACTCGGAGGCCCGGGTCGAAAACACGACGCTTCGACCACCAAGGAGGTGCCCATATGTTTAGCAAGTCCGCATTTGCGCCGCTGGCCATTTTGCTCGCCGGCCTGCTCCCCGGCATGGCCCTGGCCGGTATCCAGACCGAAGAGATCGCCTACGACCATGACGGCGACGAGATGACCGGCTATCTGGCCCATCCCGAAGGCGACGGGCCACACCCGGCGGTCCTGGTCATTCACGAATGGTGGGGCCACAACGACTACGCCCGCGACCGTGCCGAGCAGCTGGCCCGCGAGGGCTACACCGCCTTCGCCCTGGATATGTACGGCAGCGGCAAGCTGGCCGATCACCCGTCTACCGCCGGCGAGTTCGCCGGAGAAATCCGCGAGAATCGCGACCTGATGCTGGGCCGCTTCCAGGCCGCCTACGACTGGCTGCGCGCGCATGATGCCAGCGCGGATGCGGCGCCCTCCGCAGTCGGCTACTGCTTCGGCGGCACCGTGGCCCTCGAGGCCGCGCGCGCAGGGATGGACCTGAACGTGGCGGCGAGCTTCCACGGCGGCCTGGCAACCGAGCACCCGGCCGAGGTCGGCAAGGTGTCGGCCGAACTGCTGTCCTTCACCGGTACCGCAGACCCGATGATCCCGCCGGAGCAGGTCGCCGGTTTCCAGAAGGAGATGCAGGAGGCCGAAGTACGCTACACCGTGGTGGAATTCTCCGGCGTGAAGCACAGCTTCACCAATCCGGGGGCCGATGCCATTGCCGAGGAGTTCGGCATGCCGGTCGGCTATGACGCCCGCGCCGACCACGACTCCTGGAACCACCTGCTGGGTGTCCTCCGCGATCGGCACTAAACCCGGTGAACGGCGGGCACTGCCAGGTGCCCGCCCCTTTCACGCGGCGCCTCAGATCCCGCGCAGGTAGATCGCCACCCCCAGGACCACGATCACCGCCAGCACCCCGACAAACGCCAGCCGGAACCAGCGGCGACGCCCCAGGCGCGCGGGTCGCGCGTGTTGCGCATCGAACAGGGACGCTCGCAGGCTGTCCTCCGGCTCCGCCTTGACCGGTTCGCCCCGACTCGGCTCGCTCGCCGGCTCCGCCGCAGCGGTGGTGCTGTGGCCGGTCAGGGCATGTTCCAGATCACGGATGCGGCCACGCAGGTCCTGGTTGCGCTGCTGGGCCTCCGCCAGCTCCTGCTCGCGGGCCACCAGGCGGTCACCCAGATCCGAAGCCGAATCCTGGCTATCCGTACAGCGCTGCTCGGCCTCGGCCTGGGCCTTCTCGGCCGCCGCGGCGCGCTCGCACTGCTGGTTGCGCTCGCGGCGCAGGCGTTCGGCCTCGCCCCGCGCCACCTTCAGCTCCGTCTGCTCCTCCTCGCGCTGGCGCTCCAGGTCGACGAGCTCGTGGTCCAGACGGACATTCTCGCTCTCGAGCTCGCGCACCCGGCTACGCAGTTGTTCGGTCTCGCGGTCGGGCTCGGTCGACTCCGGGGCGCCCTCAGCCTCGAGTTCTTCCACACGCACACGCAAGGCCGCAAGCTCCTCCTCGCGGGCCGCGGCCTGTTCGGCTGCTGCCGCGACCTCGTCGTCCCGCGCCCGCGCCTCGGCCAGCGCCGTCTCGGCCTCCTCCAGACGACCCTGCAGAGTCTCGATCTCGCGATCCCGCTCTTCCGCGCGCTGGAATGCCGCCGTGGACTCGTCGCGGGCCTCGCCCAGGGCGTTGCGCAGACGCTCCAGCTCTTTCTGCGCCTCGCGCTCATTGGAGGATTGCTGTCGCAGCATCAACTCGCGGCGCAGGCGCTCGACCTCGTCGCGCAGCGCCTGGTTCTCGGCGGAGTCGGGGGCCGCTCCGGAGGGGGGCGGCTCGGGGACCGGCGGCGGTGGCAGGAGTTCGGCCACGACCTCGCGCACGCGGGTGGGAACAAACGGCTTCATCAGGACGGCATTGGCCCCCAGTGAACGCCATTCGTCGCTGGCCGCTTCGTCGCTCTCCTGACCGGTCACGATCACCACCGGGAGGTCCGTGGGGATGTCATCGACGCCATCACGAATACGCAGCAGGAGATCCTGGCCGTCGATGCCCGGCATCGAGAGATCGGTCAGCACCAGCCCGATATCGGGATACTGCTGCAGCAGCTCCAGGGCCTGTTCGCCGTCGGCCGCCTCGTAGACGGTGTTCTGACCCTGCAGAATACGTTGCAACGCAACCCGGATGACCTTGGAGTCATCCACCACGAGGATCGCGGCGCGTTTCGGGTCCGGTATCTGATCGCTCATGCTTCCCCCTGACTGACATCCGCCCGCCTGAAAGCGGCGCGGCCGTCGACCACGCTGGATTCCCAGTGGCCGAGCATCCCTAGAGCCGCAAGACTACGGGCCCCCGCGTCTGGATGCCAGTGGGGTCGCCGGGGCAACCGGAACCGGTTCACACTTTCTCGCTCCGGGCGATCGGCCCGCGGAGCGTCATGCGCGACCACCGCTCCGTGTTTGCTACACGGGCTTCGACTTCCACTTGACCGAATAGAGGTCGCGCCGACGATCACGCAGGTTGCGCACCGAACCGTGATTGCGCAGCTCCTTCAGGTTGTCGAGGTCGAGATCCACGATCAGGGTCATCTCGGTGTTCGGGGTGGCCTCCGCGGCCACCGCGTCGTGCGGGAAGGCAAAGTCGGACGGGGTGAACACAGCCGCCTGGGAGTATTGCATGTCCATGTTCTCGACCTTGGGCAGGTTGCCCACCGAGCCGGACATCACCACGTAGCACTCGTTCTCGATCGCGCGGGCCTGGGCGCAACGCCGTACCCGGAGATAGGCATTCTTGGTGTCGGTCCAGTAGGGCACAAACAGGATCTGCAGACCGTGGTCCGCCATCACTCGCGGCAGTTCGGGGAACTCCACGTCGTAGCAGATCAGGATCCCGATCTTGCCGAAGTCGGTGTCGAAGACATGCACCTCGTCGCCGCCCTGCAGGCCCCAGTAGGAGACCTCGTCCGGGGTCACGTGGATCTTGTACTGGCGGTCCCAGGTGCCATCGCGACGACACAGATAGGAGACATTGCGCAGGACATCGTCCGTGTACTCGGGCATCGAGCCGGCCACGATGTTGATATTGTAGGCCAGCGCCAGGCGCACCATCTCCTCGCGGACCGCCTCGGTGTACTCGGCCAGCCGGCGCACGGCCTCGGCCGGGTAGTCCTGGTTGAAGGCCCCCATCAACGGGCCGTTGAAGAATTCCGGGAACAGCACGCAGTCCGAGCGATAGCCGGAAACCGCATCGACGAAATACTCCACCTGCTGGAACAGGGAGTCCAGGTCCACCGTCGGGCGCATCTGCCACTGGACGACGCCGATGCGCACGTCCGAGCGGCTGCCGCCGATCAGCTTTTCCTTCTCCTCGTAGTAGATGTTCAGCCACTCGATCAGGGTCGCGTAGGCCCCGGACTTCTCGTCGTCCGGCAGGTAGTTGGTGATGATCTTGCGGACGTGGAAGTCGTTCGCCAGCTGGAATGTCAGGATCGGGTCGATGATCTCGTGGTTCTTGACCTTGCGTACGTACTGCTGCGGCGTCAGCTCGTCGCGGTACGGCTCGTAGCCGGGGATGCGCCCACCGGCGACGATGGCCCGCAGGTTCAGCTTCTCGCACAGCTCCTTGCGCGCGTCGTACAGGCGCCGGCCCAGGCGCAGCCCGCGATAGTCCGGATGCACGAAGATGTCCACGCCGTACAGCGTGTCGCCGTCCGGGTCGTGGGTGGTCAGGAAGCCATTCCCGGTGATCTGCCAGTAATTGTGCTGATCACCGAAGCGCTTGTATTCGACGATCAGGCTGATGGCCGCGGCGACCACCTTGCCGTTGTCCTCGATGCAGATCTGGCCCTCGGGGAAGCGCATCACCTGGGACCGGAACTGCGCCTCGCTCCAGGCACCGTCGAGGTCGTGATAGACCCGCTCCATGATCTCGCGGATGTCCTCGTAGTCCTCGACCCGCGTCGGACGCAGGGTCAGGTGGTGCTGGGGGTTCGACTCGTTGTCCGCGTCAGTGGTCACGCTTGGGGGCTCCGGGATTGAGACAGAGGGGCAGGATGCACGGGGAATGGGCGTGGATCAAAAGATCCAGGCCAGCATCAACCAGAAGAACACAAAGAACAGGAAGAAACCGGGGATCATGAACTGCAATTCCCCGATCAGACCCTCGCCGGCGGCCAGGGCGAACACGATCGACACCAGCACCGAGACGATGGCCGCGACCAGGGCCGCGTTCTGCAGGCCCATACCATCATCGAAGGTGAGCGCGACCCAGTCCGACAGCCCCGGCAGGGACACCGCTGCCGCCAGCACCAGCAGGGCGACGAGCAGGGCCACGAGCGTCGAGGTACCGAGCAGAATACGCAGCGCCAGGCGGCTGTCGCGGCGGTCCGAGCGGCTCATGCCACGGCCTCGCGGCGCTCCCGAACGTACTCGCGCACCCGGTTGGGGTCCGGGATGCCGCTAACCCGGAATTCCGGGTTGTCCCCGGTGGTGTACACCGCGATCTGGCCGACACGGAAGATGCGGTCGAAGAAACTCTGGTCCACCTTCACCGTGCGGATCTGGCCGATATCGAGGTCCACATGCGACTTCGACAACAGACCCCGCTCCAGATGCACCTGATCGGCATCGATGCGCAACCGTACCGAGCGCGTCTGGAAGTACCACCACAACAGGATCAGCAAGCCGAGGCCGAAGGCCGGGATCAGCACCAGGCTGAGTATGAAACCGACCGGGTGATTGCGGAACATCGCCGGTCGGGCGTCGATCGCAGGTTCACGGGCAGACATGCGCAGACTCCGGTTGGGGACGGACGCGTCCGCACAGCACGGACCCATCCAGTTTGGCGCGCCGTCCCAAACAAAGCGAGCCCCGCACGGGGCGGGGCTCGCAGTTTGCCGGGTAAGGGCCGGTCAGCCGGCCCGCCCGGGGCAGGATCGCGAAGTTACGCGGTCCGGGCGTCGCGCTCGGCCTTGGCTTCCGCCTTGGCCTCGTCGCTGTCGTCGTAGCCGAGGTTTGGCGCGAGCCAACGCTCGGCCTCCTCGAACGACATGCCCTTGCGCTTGGCGTAGTCCTCGACCTGGTCGCGGTTGACCTTGCCGAGCCCGAAGTAGCGCGACTCCGGATGGGCGAAGTACCAGCCGGAGACGGCCGAGACCGGCAGCATGGCGAAGCTCTCGGTGAGAGTCATGTCGGCGTGCTCTTCCGGCTGCAGCAGCTCCCACAGGGCCCCCTTCTCGGTGTGCTCCGGGCAGGCCGGGTAGCCGGGCGCCGGGCGAATACCCTGGTACTTCTCCTCGATCAGGTCCTCGTTCTCCAGCGACTCGTCGGGGACATAGCCCCAGTATTCGCGACGCACATGGTAGTGCATGCACTCGGCAAAGGCCTCGGCCAGACGGTCCGCCAGGCTCTTCACGAGGATGGCGTGATAATCGTCGTTGGCCTTTTCGTATTCCTTGGCCTTGGCGTCGACATCACCGCCGGCGCTGACCGCGAAGGCGCCGATGTAGTCCGGACCACCCGCTTCCTTGGGCATCACGAAATCCGCCAGGGAGTGGCTCGGCTGGCCGCGACGCTTCTCGGTCTGCTGGCGCAGATGGTGCAGCTTCTTCAGCACCTTGGAGCGGCTGTCGTCGGTGTACACCTCGATGTCGTCGTCATCAACGGTGTTCGCCGGGAAGAAGCCGACCACGCCGCGCAGGGTGACCCACTTCTCGTCGATCATCCGCTTCAGCATGTCCTTGCCATCCTTGAACAGCTTGCGCGCCTCTTCGCCGACCTTCTCGTCGTCCAGGATGCGCGGGTAGGCGGCATGCAGCTGCCAGGAGTGGAAGAACGGCGTCCAGTCGATGAACTTGGCGACCTCGTTCAGATCGTAGTCGTCGAAGCGCAGGAGCACGGAGCCATCGCCATGCGGGTGCAACACCTTCGGCTGCCCCGGGAGGTTGTCGGTCTCCAGCGCGTTCGGCTTCGGCGGCGTGTAGTCGGACCAGTCGATCTTCGGCTTGTTGGCGCGCGCCTTGTCGAGCGTGACCCACTGGACCTTCTTCTTGCGCCCGGCGTTCTGCACGCGCAGCTTCTCGTACTCCTCGCGGATGTCCGCGGCGTATTTCTCGCGCAGCTCGGGGCTGATCAGGCTCTGGGCCACGCCCACGGCACGCGAGGCGTCCTTCACCCAGACCACCGGACCGGAATAGTTCGGCTCGATCTTCACCGCGGTGTGGGCGCGCGAGGTCGTCGCGCCGCCGATCATCAGCGGGGTCTTCATGCCTTCACGCTCGAGGTCGGCGGCGAAGTTGGCCATCTCCTCCAGCGAGGGGGTAATCAGGCCGGACAGGCCGATGACGTCGACGTTGTGTTCCTTGGCGGCCTTCAGGATCGAGGCCCCCGGCTGCATCACGCCAATGTCGATGACCTCGAAGTTGTTGCACTGCAGCACCACGCCCACGATGTTCTTGCCGATGTCGTGGACGTCGCCCTTCACCGTGGCCATCAGGATCCGGCCGTTGTTCTCGGTGCCGGTCTTCTCGGCCTCGATGTACGGGATCAGGTGGGCCACGGCCTTCTTCATCACGCGGGCGGACTTGACCACCTGCGGCAGGAACATCTTGCCCTCGCCGAACAGGTCGCCGACCACGTTCATGCCGTCCATCAGGGGGCCTTCGATCACCTGGATCGGGCGGTCATACGCCTGGCGTGCCTCTTCGGTGTCGTCGACCACGTAGGTGTCGATACCCTTGACCAGGGAGTGCTCGAGACGCTTGGAGACTTCCCATTCGCGCCACTCGAGGTTCTCTTCCTTCTTGCCGCCGCCCTGGCCCTTGTACTCCTCGGACAGTTCGAGCAAACGGTCAGTGGCGTCGTCGCGGCGGTTCAGGACCACGTCCTCGACCGCTTCCTTCAGCTTCGCGTCGATATCGTCGTAGACCGCCAGCTGGCCGGCGTTGACGATACCCATGTCCATGCCCGCCTTGATGGCGTGATACAGGAAGACGGCGTGGATCGCCTCGCGCACCGGCTCGTTGCCGCGGAAGGAGAACGATACGTTGGACACGCCACCGGAGATCAGCGCGTGCGGCAGGTCGTTCTTGATACGGCGAGTGGCCTCGATGAAGTCCACGCCGTAGTTGTTGTGCTCTTCGATGCCGGTCGCGACCGCGAAGATGTTCGGGTCGAAGATAATGTCCTCGGCCGGGAAGCCAACCTTCTCGGTCAGCAGCTTGTAGGCCCGGGTGCAGATCTCGACGCGACGCTGCTCGTTATCCGCCTGGCCGTCCTCGTCGAAGGCCATGACCACGATCGCGGCGCCATAGCGGCGGCACAGCTGGGCCTGCTTGATGAAGTTTTCCTCGCCCTCCTTCATGGAGATCGAGTTGACCACCGGCTTGCCCTGCACGCACTTCAGACCGGCCTCGATGATCTCGAACTTGGAGGAGTCGATCATCACCGGGACGCGGGCGATATCGGGCTCGCCGGCCAGCAGATTCAGGAAGCGGACCATTGCCTCCTGCGACTCCAGCATGCCCTCGTCCATGTTGATGTCGATGATCTGGGCGCCGCCCTCGACCTGGTTCAGCGCGACTTCCAGCGCGACGTCGAATTCCTCGTTCTGGATCAGGCGCAGGAACTTGCGCGACCCGGTCACGTTGGTGCGCTCGCCGACGTTCACGAACAGCGAGTCGTCGGTGATGTTGCACGGCTCGAGACCCGACAGGCGGCAGGCCGGGGCGATCTCCGGCAGCTTGCGCGGCGCGTGCTTCTCGACCGCCTCGCGCATGGCGCGAATGTGCTCCGGCAGCGTGCCACAGCAGCCGCCGATGATGTTCAGCAGGCCCTGTTCGGCCCACGGGCCGACATCCGCGGCCATCTGCTCCGGGCTCTCGTCATAGTCGCCGAACTCGTTCGGCAGGCCGGCGTTCGGGTGCGCGGAGACAAAGGTATCGGCGATGCGCGAAAGCTCTTCCACGTACTGGCGCATTTCCTTGGCACCCAGCGCGCAGTTCAGGCCGATCGAGACCGGATTGGCGTGACGCACGGAGTTCCAGAAGGCCTCGGTGGTCTGGCCGGACAGGGTACGGCCGGAGGCGTCAGTGATCGTGCCGGAGATCATGATCGGGAGGTCCTTCCCGAGCTCGTCTTCCAGCGTCTTCACCGCGAAGATCGCGGCCTTGGCGTTCAGGGTGTCGAACACCGTCTCGATCAGCAGCAGATCGACGCCCCCCTCGACCAGGGCCTCGGCGGCCTCCTTGTAGGACGCGACCAGGGTGTCGAAGTCCACGTTACGCGCACCCGGGTCATTCACATCCGGGGAGATCGACGCGGTGCGGTTGGTCGGGCCGAGGATGCCGGCGACGTAGCGCGGCTTGTCCGGGGTCTTCTCGGTCCAGGCGTCAGCCGCCTTGCGCGCGAGCTTCGCCGATTCGCGGTTCAGCTCGGGGACCAGGTCCTCCATGTGGTAGTCCGCCATCGCGATGCGGGTACCGTTGAAGGTGTTGGCCTCGATGATGTCGGCACCGGCCTCGAGATAGTCGTTGTGGATCTGCTCGATGATATCCGGGCGGGTCAGCGACAGCAGGTCGTTGTTGCCCTTCAGGTCGGACTCCCAGTCCTTGAAGCGCTCGCCGCGGTAGTCGGCCTCCTCCAGCTTGTACAGCTGGATGGTGGTACCCATACCGCCGTCCAGGATCAGGATGCGCTCTTTCAGCGCTTTCTCGATATCGTTTCGTGTTGCCGTCATGTGCCGTACACCATTGGTTTCGAATGGGATAAGTGTACACGCCGGGGTTCCATCCCGTGCGTGGAGCCCACCCTGGTGGCAGGCTCTTTCAAATTGCGTCGCAGCCCCGGATGCGGCCTGGTTGCGCCCGTGAGCAGAGCTGTCACGATAGCGCCATGCAGGAACATCCGATCCGCTGGTTCATTACTGCCCCGCAGGCCTGCCCCTATCTGGACGACCGCGAGATGCAGAGTTTGCTGGTCGACCCCGCGGTCAGCCTGGGCGGCGCGCGCTTCGGCCAGCTACTGGCCGAGGGCTTTCGCCGCAGCGGTCAGTTTGTCTATCGGCATCACTGCCCCGAGTGCGCGGCCTGCGTGCCCGTACGCATCCCGGTTGCGGCCTTCCGCCCGAACCGGAGCCAGCGCCGCTGCCTGGATCGCAATCGCGATCTCGCGGTGACGATCCGCCGGCCGCCGGAACAGCCCGGAACATCGCCCGCCGCCGATCTCGACGAGCACATGCCGCTGTTCTCGCGCTACCAGACCGCCCGTCACACGGGCGGTGGCATGGAACAGATGGGACGCGAGGAATACGCGGGAATGCTCGCCCACCGCAACGGCCCAGTGGATCTGATCGAATTCCGCCAGGCCGACACGCTGGTCGCGGTGGCCGTCACCGATCGCACCCCACAGGGGTTGTCGGCGATGTACAGCTTCTTCGATCCGGATCAGCCGCGCCGCGGCCTGGGCACCCTCGCAATCCTGACCCAGGTGGCGCATGCGCACCGCCTGGGTCTGCCCCATGTTTACCTCGGCTACTGGATCGACCAGGCGCCGAAGATGGAATACAAGACCCGGTTCCAGCCGCTCGAAGGCCGCGTGGACGGGGTCTGGAGGCTGCTGCCCGCCTGACGGCGGCCAGCAGCCTCCTCGCGCGCGGCCTAGCGGGCCGGCTTGCGGAAGCGGAAGATGCCCCAGGTCAGGTAGCCCGAGTTGCCGCCATCGACCCAGTGCTGCAGGCCCTGCTTCATGCGGTCGATGTAGTCCTGCGAGATGTAGTTCTTCAACTCGTCCTCGCGGGACTCGAGCTCCTGCTTCACGCGACCGTAATGGGTCGAGATCTGACCGGAGTGCTCCTCGAAGCTGACCTCTTCCAGGCCGGCCGCCTTGGCCGCCTCGCGGTACAGCGCCGGGCTCGCCAGCGAATCCAGGTGGATACGGGCCAGAATCGGGTCCAGCACGCCATCCGGGCAATCGTCGGTCTGCATCGGATCGGTGAAGATCAGCCAGCCACCCGGCTTCAGGACGCGCGCGGCCTCCTGGATCACCTTTTTCTTTGCCTCGTTCTGGCTGTGCAGGAAGGAGTCCTCGGACCACACGACATCATAGGACTCGTCCGGCTCGTCGACCTTCTCGAAGGAGCCATCGACCACGGTGATCTTGTCGTCGAGGTGGCGCGCCTTGTTGATCTCGCGATCGCGCTCGTTTTCCTTCTCGGACAGGTTCAGCGCGGTGACGTCGCAACCGTAGTTTTCCACCAGGTAGCGGGCGACACCGCCGTAGCCGGCGCCCATGTCGAGCACGCGCCATTCCGGCTGCGGCTCGCCCAGGAGGTCGGACATGTGCGCGACCGTGCGACGGCTGGCGTCGCCGATCGGCTCGTCCTTGTACTCGTACAGCCCGATATGGAGGTCTTCACCGCCCCACACCATCTTGTAGAAGGTGTCGGCGTCCTCGCTGTTGTAGTAGTCGCGAGCGGTTTCGACTGCGTCGGAGTAGTTCTCGCTCATCGTTCCTCGCCCTCGATATAACGCTTGTCGGCCACGTGGATGAAGAAGTCCGGATCACTCTCGCGATAGGTCTCCTGGAAGTCCCCGTAGGTCTCGATCTTCTGGAACCCGACCTCGCGCATCAGGCGGCGGACATAGGCCTTGCGCAGCGGGAACATGTTCAGGAAGTACTCGGAACCATCCGGGAACTTGTACTGGAAGCGCGCCAGGCCTTCGTCAACGTGGGCCGGCTGCACCTGGACGTTGTCGCCGCAGTAGTAGTAGGTGTGCTTGGACGAGTAACCATGGTCCATGATGGTGTCGTAGTTGCGCTGGTCGAGGATCAGCACGCCATCGTGGTTCAGGGCGGAGTAGAACTCGGCCAGGGCCTTGCGGCGGTCGTGTTCATTGAACAGGTGGGTAAACGAGTTGCCCAGGCAGACGACGGCGTCGTAGCGGCCGTAGATATCGCGATTCAGCATGCGCCAGTCGGCCTGCACGGTGCGCAGGATGTGACCCCGCTTGCGACCATTCTCGAAGGCCTTGACGAGCATCTCGGGGGCGCCGTCGGCGGTCACCACGTCAAAGCCCGCTTCGCGCAACTGCACGGAATGGAAGCCGGTGCCGGCGGCGACGTCGAGCACGCGCTTGGCGCCGCGCTTCTTCAGTTCTTCGATGAAGAAGGTGCCTTCGCTCTTGGCGCGGTTGTCCCAGTCGATCAGGTCATCCCACTTGTCGACGAAGCCGGTGGTGTACTCGTTGAGATAGTTCTCGGTATCGCGACGTTCGGTCGGCTTCTCGCCGAAGTCCTGATCATTCTTGATATTCGCTGCCATGCTGGTTCCTCTTGGCTTTGCTGCTGTTGTAAGCGTGACTGGACCGGCCTCTGGGCCGATCCGTCGGCACAACACCCCGCAAACGCAGTAAACCGCGACCTCCGCATCACACGGCGGTCTCGCCAGCAGCCCGATCGAGCCAGGCGGGTGCCGCCCGGTGTTCGGGTATCAATGCGCCAGGTGCGTTGTTCGCAGCACCCGACACCGGCCTGGCCGGTTCTTCCTGCACATCCGGAGGGCAATCGGTACCCGGATGCCGAGCCGTGGTCTGGCGGGCCCATCCCGCCTGGCTCGGGGATCGTTTACGGCGCCGCGCGATGCGTCTGAACGCGGGCGTTGTGTCCGAAATCGTTTTTATACCCTGAAGGTTTTGCGCAAAAATTACAAGCTGAGGGCCCGTCTGGCGACCCTGGCTTCGCGACGCCGAATGCCGATCCATCCGGGCCGCGCGTTCGATATAATGGTCGTTTTGCAGCGATCCCGAGGCCCCGCATGACCCCCAGCCGCCCTATCCAGCGCGCCCTTTTGTCGGTCTCCGAGAAGACCGGCGTCGTGGAGCTCGCCCGCGCCCTGCATGAACGCGGCGTGGCGCTTCTGTCCACCGGCGGGACCGCCCGCCTGCTGGCCGAAAACAACCTTCCGGTAATCGAGGTTTCCGCGCACACGGGCTTCCCCGAGATCATGGATGGCCGAGTCAAGACCCTGCACCCGCGCATCCACGGCGGACTGCTCGGCCGGCGCGACATCGACTCCGCGGTGATGGCCGAGCAGGACATCCCGCCGATCGACCTGCTGGTGGTGAACCTCTATCCCTTCGAGGCGACCGTGGCCCGCCCCGGCTGCAGCTTGGAAGACGCCATCGAGAACATCGACATCGGCGGCCCGGCGATGCTGCGCGCCGCGGCCAAGAACTACCGCGACGTGGCCGTGGCCACCAGCCCCGACCAGTACAGCGAGATCGCCGCGGCCATCGGCGACCATGGCGAGGTGCCGCAGTCGCTGCGCTTCCGCCTGGCGGTCGCGGCCTTCGATCACGTAGCGCGCTACGATGCCGCAATCAGCAACTACCTCTCGGCCCTCGACGAGGATGGGGAGATGGCCCCCTTCCCAGGACAGCTGAACGCCACCTTCGAACGCGTCGAGACCCTGCGCTATGGCGAAAATCCGCACCAGCGCGCCGCGTTCTATCGTGATCCACAGCCTGCACCCGGCACCCTGGCCAGCTACCGCCAGCACCAGGGCAAGGCACTGTCTTACAACAACCTCGCCGACGCCGATGCCGCCTGGGAATGCGTGCGCCAGTTCGAGGCCGGGGCCTGCGTGATCGTCAAGCACGCCAACCCCTGCGGCGTGGCCGTCGCCCCGACCCAGCTGATGGGCTACGAACGCGCCTTCCAGACCGACCCGACCTCGGCCTTCGGCGGCATCATCGCCTTCAACCGGCCGCTGGACGGCGACACCGCCCACGCGATCGTCAGCCGCCAGTTCGTCGAGGTGGTCATCGCCCCCGAGATCACCCCGGGCGCACTGCGCGCCCTGGCCACCAAAAAGAATGTTCGCGTGCTGGAGATCCCGCCGGCGGGTGTCGGTCCCGGCCTCGACTACAAGCGCATCGGCGGCGGGCTGCTGGTACAGGATGCCGATCGCGGCAGCCTGGCCGATGTGGAGCTGAAGACCGTGACCGCGCGCGCGCCCTCGGAACAGGAAATGAAGGACCTCTGCTTCGCCTGGCAGGTGGGCAAGTACGTAAAGTCCAACGCGATCGTCTACGCCCGCGACGAACAGACCATCGGGGTCGGTGCCGGGCAGATGAGCCGGGTGTATTCCGCGCGCATCGCCGGCATCAAGGCCGCCGACGAGGGCCTGCAGGTGGCCGGCTCGGTGATGGCTTCGGACGCCTTCTTCCCGTTCCGCGACGGCATCGACGCCGCCGCCGAGGCCGGCATCACCGCGGTGATCCAGCCCGGCGGTTCGATGCGCGACCAGGAGGTGATCGACGCCGCCAACGAGCACGACATCGCCATGCTGTTCACCGGCATGCGCCACTTCCGTCACTGATCCGGGGCCTCCCATGAACGTACTGGTAATCGGCAACGGCGGCCGCGAACACGCCCTGGCGTGGAAATTGGCGCAGTCCCCGCGAATCGAACGCGTCCTGGTGGCCCCCGGCAACGCCGGGACCGCGCGCGAAGCGAAGTGCGAGAACGTCGACATCGGCGTCACCGACATCGACGCGCTGCTGGCCCTGGCCGAGCGCGAGGCAGTGGCCTTTACGGTCGTCGGCCCGGAGGCCCCGCTGGTCGCCGGTGTAGTGGATGCGTTCCGCGCCGCCGGACGACGCTGCTTCGGCCCCACCGCGAAGGCGGCGCAGCTAGAGGGCTCGAAGAGCTTCGCCAAGGACTTCATGCAACGCCACGGCATCCCGACCGCCGCCTACGGCAGCTTCGAGGACGAGACCGCAGCGCTTGAGTTCATCGCTACCCACGGCGCACCCATCGTGGTCAAGGCCGACGGCCTGGCCGCCGGCAAGGGCGTCATCCTGGCGCAGACCGAAGACGAGGCGCGCGCCGCGGTTCACGACATGCTGGCCGGCAATGCCTTTGGCGAGGCCGGGAACCGGGTGGTCATCGAGGAATTCCTGCGCGGCGAGGAGGCCAGCTTTATCTGCATGGTGGATGGCGAGCATGTCTTGCCGCTGGCCTCCTCGCAGGACCACAAGGCGCGCGACAACGGCGACCGGGGCCCGAACACCGGCGGGATGGGGGCCTACTCGCCCGCCCCGGTGGTGACAAATGCCCTGCACGCGCGCATCCTGCGCGAGGTTATCGAGCCGACCGTGCAGGGCATGGCCGCCGATGGCGAACGCTACACCGGCTTTCTCTATGCCGGCGTGATGGTCGACGCCGCGGGCAACCCGAAGGTGCTGGAGTTCAACTGCCGCTTCGGCGACCCCGAGACCCAGCCGATCCTGAGCCGCCTGGACTCCGACCTCGGCGAACTGGTCGAGGCCGCGCTGGAAGGCCGCCTGGACCAAGTCCGGGCCGAATGGGATACGCGCGTGGCACTGGGCGTGGTCCTCGCCGCCGGCGGCTACCCCGGAACCTACCGCAAGGGCGATGCCATCACCGGCCTGGAGGCCGTGGAACGCGATCCCGATGCCCACGTGTTCCACGCCGGGACCGCACAGGGCGAAGACGGAACGATCGTCACCGCCGGGGGCCGCGTGCTGTGCGTGGTCGGCCTCGGCGAGGACGTGAAGGCCGCGCAGAAAAAGGCCTACGCGGCCGTACAACAGATTCATTTCGACGATATATACTGCCGAACAGATATCGGCTATCGCGCCGTCGCCCGGGAGGGATAACCCCGGGCAACAGCGCGTCTACCCCCTCCTGGAGAACCACCCGATGGCCGCCCCCGAAGTCACGCACCTGCCCAACCTCCCCAACGACGCGGAGGGCCTGCGGCAATCGATCCGCGATGCCGTGGTCCGCGTGGTGGGGGAAGACCCGCGCGAAGCCACCGAACGCGACTGGATGGAAGCACTCACCTTCGCCATCCGTGAACGCATGGTGGAGCGGCGCCTGCTGACCCGCCGGCAATTCGCCGACGAGGACGTCAAGCGCGTCTACTACCTGTCGCTGGAATACCTGATCGGGCGCATGCTCGAGGCCAACCTGCGCAACATGGGCATCCTCGAGCCGGCACGCCAGGCGATGGCGGACCTCGGCGTGAACCTGGATACCATCCTCGACCTGGAAGACGACGCCGCCCTCGGCAATGGCGGCCTCGGGCGCCTGGCCGCCTGCATCCTCGAGTCGCTGGCGACCCAGGGCTACCCCGGCTACGGCTACGGCATCCGCTATGAATTCGGAATGTTCCGGCAGGAGTTCGAGCCCTACCAACAGGTCGAGCACCCGGACAACTGGCTGCGCTACGGCAACCCCTGGGAATTCCCGCGCTCGGATCGCAAATTCCCGATCCACTTCTACGGCTACGTGGTCGAGCATCATGACCCCGACGGCTCCACCCGTTACACCTGGGAGGACGGCGAGGAAGTCCTGGCCATGGCCTACGACTACCCGACGGCGGGCTACGGCCGGCGCAACGTGAACAATCTGCGGCTGTGGGCGGCCAAGGCCACCCGCGACTTCGACCTGCGCTACTTCAACGAGGGCGATTACATCCGCGCCGTCTCGGACAAGGCCGAGTCGGAGACCATCTCGATGGTCCTGTACCCGAACGATGCCACCGCGATCGGCAAGGAACTGCGGCTGAAACAGGAGTATTTCTTCGTCTCCGCTTCGCTGCAGGACATCCTGGAGCGCCATCTGGCGCTCGGCTACAGCCTCGATGAAGTGCCCGACAAGATTGCGATCCAGCTCAACGATACCCACCCGGCGATCGCCGTGGCGGAACTGATGCGCCTGCTGGTGGACCACCATGAACAGCCCTGGGACCACGCCTGGGACCTGAGCCGGCGCACCTTCGCCTACACCAACCACACCCTGATGCCCGAGGCCCTGGAGACCTGGCAGGTGGAGTTGATGGAGCGCGTTCTGCCACGCCATATGGGGATCATCTACCGTATCAACCAGGATTTCCTGGAAGAGGTCCGTCACCGCTATCCCGGGGACAACGACCGACTGACCCGGCTGTCCATCATCGACGAGGACCATGGCCGCCGCGTGCGCATGGCCCACCTGGCCGTGGTCGGCTCGCACCACGTCAACGGCGTGGCCGCGCTGCATACCCAGCTGTTGCAGGAGACCCTCTTCGAGGACTTCTACGCCCTGTGGCCGGAGCGCTTCGTCAATGTCACCAACGGCGTGACCCCGCGCCTGTGGATGATCCAGTCCAACCCCGCGCTCACCGAACTGCTGGGCCAGCGCATCGGCAACGACTGGCAGTACAACCTTGACCGTCTGCGCGCGCTGGAGCCCTACGCCCAGGATCCCGACCTGCAAAAGGCGTTCATGGACGTGAAGCGCGCCAACAAGCAGCGCCTGACCGACCTGGTCCGCGAGCGCACCGGCGTGGAGTTGAACCCGGACGTGATGTTCGACGTGCAGATCAAGCGCATCCACGAATACAAGCGCCAGCTGCTGAAACTCCTGCACGTGGTGGATCTCTACCAGCGCATTCGCGCCGGCGAGGACGTCCCGCCGCGCGTGGTCCTGTTCGGCGGCAAGGCAGCACCCGGCTATGCCCGCGCCAAGGGCATCATCCAGGTGATCAACGAGGTGGCCGACATCGTGAACCGCGATCCGGTCGTGGGCGACCGCCTGAAGTGCGTGTTCTTCCCCAACTACGAGGTCAGTTCCGCCAGCATCATCATCCCGGCGGCCGATGTCTCCGAGCAGATTTCCACCGCCGGTTTCGAGGCCTCCGGCACCGGCAACATGAAGCTGGCGCTGAATGGGGCCCTGACCATCGGCACGCTGGACGGCGCCAACATCGAGATCCGCGACGCGGTGGGCGAGGAGTCCATCTTCATCTTCGGCATGACTGCCGACGAGGTGGTCGAGCATCGCCGCAACGGCCCGAGCCCCGAGGCCATCCTGGCGCAGCAGCCCAACCTGGCCGCCGCGGTGGAGATGATCGAATCGGGGTTCTTTACCTGCGACGACCCGGGGACCCATGGCGACCTTGGGCGCTACCTGCGCCACGAGGACCCGTTCTTCGTGATCGCCGACTATCCGGCCTACGCCGCGGCCTGCGACCGGGCGGATGCCCTGTACGCCGACCGTACCGCATGGGCCGAGGCAGCCATCCTGAATGTCGCGCGCATGGGGTACTTCTCCATCGACCGCACGGTGCGCGACTACGCCGACCAGATCTGGGATATCACGCCGGAGCCGGTGGCCCCGTCGCGGACCAACGGCGCCGCCTGACACGGAGCGGGGGACTCAGGCGTCGGGAAGCCCCAGGCGGCGCAACCAGCCGTCGGGGTTGCCCGCGCACACCAGGAATTCGGGGTTCAGCAGGCTTTCGCGCATGTTGTAACGCAGCTCCTGCCCGTGGAGATCCGTCACCCGTCCGCCTGCGGCCCGGACCACGGCGTGCGCCGCGCCGGTATCCCACTCGCTGGTGGGCCCCAGACGCGGATAGATGTCGGCGGCTCCCTCGGCCACCAGGCACAGCTTCATCGAGCTGCCCATGCTGACCAGGTCGTGGGGACCCAGACGGTCGAGGGCGACCTTGAGTCGCTCCGCCCCGTGCGAACGGCTGCCCGCCACCAATGGGTGATCGGTGCCAATACGGTCGCGCGCCACTGCGATTTCCCGCGGGGGCTGATCCTCGTCACGGCGAATGGCCACGCCATCGCGATGACCGGCGTACAGGCGCTTGAGCACCGGGCACCAGACGACGCCCAGCACCGGCTCGTGGTCGTGGATCAGGGCCACGTTCACGGTAAATTCGCCGCTGCGCTTGACGAACTCGCGGGTGCCGTCGAGGGGATCGATCAACCAGTAGGTCTGCCACTGGCGACGGCGCTCGAAAGGCACGTCCTGCCCCTCCTCCGACAACACGGGCCAGTCGGGGTCGATGTCGGCCAGCCCATGGGCAAGGATCCGGTGGGCAGCCAGATCGGCCTCGGTGAGCGGCGAATGATCGGCCTTTTCGGTGACCGCAAAGCGCGTCTCGTAGAGTTCGAGGATCGCGTGGCCGGCCTGGTCGGCCAGCGCAGCCACCTCGTGCATCAGGGCAGTAAGAGCCGAATCCTTCGGCGGAGCATGCATGGGGAACTCCCGTTTTCCCGAAACGTTCCGCCTAGCTTGGCAGGGTTGCGCTCAGGCGTCGAGGTAATCGCGCACCATGTACAGCGCGGCGATGGAGCGCGCCTCGGTCAGGTCTTCCCGGGCGACCAGCTCGGTCAGCCGGTCCAGCGACCAGGGGACTACCTCGAGCGCCTCCGGCTCGTCGCCTTCCGCGGCCTGCGGGTACAGGTCCTCGGCCAGCACCAGATGGGTCTGGTGGGCCATGTAGCCGGGTGCCACGGTCAGCGCGCCCAGGTGGGTCAGGCGATGCCCGGCGTGGCCGACCTCCTCCATGATCTCGCGGTTGGCGGCAGTCAGGATGTCCTCGCCCGCCTCCATCCGCCCCTTGGGCAGACCCAGCTCGTAGCGGTGGGTGCCGGCGGCGTACTCGCGGATCAACAGGACGGTCCGGTCGGTCTGCACCGGGGCGATGATCACCGCCCCGTGGCCGCGACTGACCAGACGCTCGAAACAGGTGCGCGCGCCATTGCTGAATTCGAGATCCAGCTCCTCCACCTCGAACAGGCGGCTGCTGGCGACCGTACGCCGCCCCTGGACATCCGGCTTGTCTCGGCTCATGCGCCCTCCGGGATACATGTAGGAAAACGCTGCTTAATGTACACGCTCGCGTTGGCACCCTACGGGCTCCGCCGCCTTTTCGCGCGCACGGCGCTGCGGCTCACCTGCCGCACAGGGACTGCACGGCAGCGCCGCACCTTGTTCGCACGCAAACACGTCAAGCGCGAGCGGTAAATGCGTCAGCGTTTCCCTAATGGCTGTTGCGTAGCCGCACCAGGGTACGCAGTTCGCCCTCGAACAAGGTGTCGAACATGAAGCCGTGATCGGAGGTGACCACCTCGAACCCGTCCTGGTCGGCCGGATCGGTCTCCGCCAGACGCAGGTCAAGATCGCCCCAGCTCACGGCCATGGTGACGCGCATCGGGAAGTAGCCATCCAGGAAGCGGCGCACGAACGGGCCGTTCTCCAGGCGATAGACGCCGTCCCCCTCGTCCTCGACGATCTTCATGCGCGCGGTCACGCAGACCTCGGCGTCCCGCTGCACCCCGCGCAGGTCCACGCGATCGCCCTCGGCACGCGCGGATTCGATATTGCGGGTGGACTCGACCTGGAGCTCGTCGATTCTGGCTTCATTGTACACAATGACCATGCGCCGAATGGCCGCCACATCATTGTGACACTGGCGCAGATCGGCCCAGCCGTCCTCCAGCGAGGACTGCGTGATGCGGATCTGGTTCTGGTGGTGATGCGGAGTCCGGTCCGGCTCCTCCAGCAGGAAGGTCAGCTCCGGACTGGTGGTCTGGGTCTGGTCCGGGGAGACCGTCTCGCCCCACAGGCTGTCGTCCTCCAGCGGGTCGTAGTCCGGGTCGCCGGGGTCCATCCCCTGCACCGCCAACGGCAGCGCCATCAGCGCAAGAAGCAGGGGCGCGGGAAGGAACCGCGATTGGGGTACCATGGGGGCCATCGTCGTCACCCTCTTTCGTGTAGCCGTTAGCTGTGGACCTGCAAAACCCCGAAAAAAATCCGCGCCCGCCCGCGGCCCGCGCGGCGATCGCCTGGGATCGCATCGACACTGTGCTGTTCGACATGGACGGGACGCTACTGGATCTGCACTTCGACAATCGCTTCTGGCGTGAACTGATCCCGCAGGAATACATCCGCTGCCAACCGGATGACCCGGAATGCGCGCGCCGCCGCCTGGAGGACGAGATGCAGCGGGTGCGCGGCAAGCTGGAGTGGTACTGCGTGGATCACTGGACCCGCTTTACCGGTCTCGACATCCTCGGCCTGAAACGCGAACTGGCCCACCACATCGCCCTGAAACCGCATGCCGATCAAGTCCTGGGTGCCCTGCAAAGGGCCGGGCGGCGGCGGGTGCTGGTCACCAACGCCCACCCGCAGGTCTACGCCTTCAAGCACCGGCTCACCCGCATTGGCGACCGCCTGGATACCATTGTCTCCGCCCACGACCTCGATTGCGCCAAGGAAGACGGCAGCTTCTGGGAACGCCTGCAGCGGGTCGCACCGTACGCTCCGGAACGGACGCTGCTGGTGGACGACAACCTGCTGGCGCTGGCCAGCGCCGCCGGAGCAGGGATCGCCGAACTGCGGGGGATGCGCTACCCGGACGAGCGCGGCGAGCCCATGCACTCGGAGGACTTCGAACTGCTGGAATCGCTCGCGGACCTGTTGCCCGGCCTGAGCGACCCGGGAGGCGTGGCGGCTACTTGACCGGTGTCGGCAGGTTGCGGATCAAGTCCAGTCGGATCTGCACCGTACGGCCCTCGCATTCCCCGTCGAGCCAATGGCACCCGTCCGCCTCGCGCACCTCGCGCGGGGTCACCTTGCCCCACCAGGCCTGGCTGGAATTGGGCTCGACCCAGTTCAGCTGCAGGGTCTCACCGGTAAGGATGGCGATCTCCAGACGCTCGGAGACATGACGGGGAATGGCGGGATCGGTCATCGGGGGGCTTCGCGGTAGTCGGTCGGGTCGGGGATGCCGGCCGCGGCGAACGCGGCACGCCGGGCCTGACACTGCGGGCAACGCCCGCACTGGCGCGATTGTGCCAGAAGGCAGCTCCAGGTGTGACGCCAATCGATCCCCAGCGGGTCGGTGGCGGCAATGATCTCGGCTTTGCTCCGGTCGATCAGCGGGGCCTCGACCTGCAGGCCGGGCACCAGACCTGCGGCCAGCTCCGAGACCTGCTGCACAAACCCCGGTTGCGAACCCGGACCATGCCCCTGATCCTCGCGGTTCAGCGCCAGCAGGATGCGTGCCGCGCCGTGGTGCTCGGCCAAGTTGACCGCCAGGGCCAGCACCAGCAGATTGCGCTGGGGCAGCGGCACGTGCCCGACCCAGTCGTTGCGGCGGGTGAAGGCCGTGCGCAGGGACTGGAGATCCAGCGCGATGGGGGCACAACCGTAGACCGCCGACAGATGCTCCACCGCGGTCCATTCGCGCGCGGCATTGCGCTGGCCGTAGTCGACCCACACGGCACGCAACAAGCGGCCGGCGGCATGCTCCTGCGCCAACAAGGCGCTGCTCTCGATGCCGCCGGAGAGCAGGAGAAGATCGGGGGATTCGGGCCGGGCGGATTCCATTCGGGCACCATACCGCACAGCGCAAGACCACGGAGACCCTGACTTGATCGAACAACTACGCAGCCACTGGCAGCGCCTGCTGGGCGCCGAACGCAGCGACCGCGCCGAGGGCGCCCCCGAGGAGCGCCTGCAACGCGCCGCGGCGGCGCTGATCATGGAGGTCTGCCGGGCCGACTTTGATCTGCACGCCGAGGAACTGGAGTCCGTGCGCGCCAGCCTGATCGAACTGTTCCGGCTGGATCGCGATACCGCCGATGCGATGCTGGAGATCGCCCAGGAGGATAGCGACGAACTGATCTCCATCCACCCCATGGTGCGCGAAGTGAACGCGTCCTTTGATGCCGGGCAGAAGACCGACATCATGCGCGCCCTGTGGCGTGCCGCCTGGGCCAACCGCGACCTCAACAAGCGCCAGGAAGCGGTAATCCGGCACCTGGCAGACCTGCTCTACATCCCGCACGCGACCTTCATCCGCACCAAGCACGAGGTGCTCGGCGATGCGGCCGACCCTCGCTGACCGAGGCGCTTTCTGATGAGTGATCCGGGCACCCTGCTGGCGGCCCTGGCCGTGGGCATCCTCGGTGGCGTGCACTGCCTGGGGATGTGCGGCGGCATCGTCGGCGCGATCTCCATGGGCCACGGCCGCCGCGGACCCGGGCTCGACCTCCTGCTGGCCTATAATCTCGGGCGCATGGCAAGTTACGTGGTCGCCGGCGCGCTGGCGGGATGGCTGGGGGCCAGCCTGCTCGGCGGCCTGCCCGCCGGGCAGGCGATCCTCCAGGGCATCGCCGCCGCCTTCCTGATCCTGCTCGGGCTCTATCTCGGGGGCTGGTGGCCGGTCCTGGCCCGCCTGGAACAGGCCGGTGGCGTGCTGTGGCGCCGCATCGAGCCGCTGGGCCGGCGTTTCCTGCCAGTGCGCCATGCCGGTCAGGCGCTGATGGTCGGCGGGCTGTGGGGCTGGCTGCCCTGCGGCCTGGTGTACAGCGTGCTGGCCTGGTCGCTCAGTGCCGGCGGCGCGCTGGAAGGGGCCGCCCTGATGGGGGCCTTCGCCCTGGGGACGCTGCCGAATCTGCTGCTGATGGGGGTATTCGCCGCGCGCCTGGCGGCCTTCGTGCGCCGCCCCTGGGTCCGCCGGATCGCCGGCGGCGGGGTCGCACTGTACGGCGCATGGATGCTGCTAGGCCTGGTGCTGTGATGCCCCGCCCGGACGAGCGGGGCATCGTTCGCGAGCGCCGGGGCGGGGCTCAGTCGGCGTAAAAGTCGCGGGTGAAACGGATCGGCAGCGTGCGATCGCTGTCCGCCGGGGTAATGTCGATCTGGAACTCGAGTGTTTCCCCGCCCCGCACCGTCACCTCGGAAAGGTGATAGATGGCATCACCGTCCTGAATCTCGCGGAAGCGCAGGCTGCGCATCTGGTCGTTCATGTTGGTGGCCGAGCCACTGACTTCCGCGGAGACCGCCTGCAAGCCGTTGTCGCCCCGCTCCATCACGCTGATGTTGACCATGGCCCGGTTGGAACTGCGCCGCACGTCATAGGCCCGCGCGACCTCCGGGGACAGGAAGGTGGTGTTGATCACGTTGTAGTAGACGACGTAATTGTCGAATTCCGCCTCGTTGGCGGATGCGATCGAGCTTCCGAGAGCAACCGCCGCCAATGCGACGAGAAAGCCGGTGATGACCCGATGCACTCTTGCCATGACTGACTCCTGTTCCGTTTGAGAAACGAGGACCTGGCGGCGGCATTGCCGCAGGGGCCCCTCGTCCCGAGTCTAGCCCGTTTTGCACCCGAACAGGCAAGGCCGCCCCGTGCATTTCGCCCGGACGGCAATCCACCTCAAAAAGAGCGCACGATAATCAGCAAGATATAAAGCCCAACCAGGGCGATCATTGGCGAAAAATCGATCGCGCCGGTATTCGGCAGGGCCCGGCGCAGAGGGCCGAGGATGGGGCGGGTCACCGCCCCCGCCAGCCGCATGATGGGATTGTTGGTGGAACCGCCCCCCGCCTGAAGCCAGCTCATCACCACCTCGGCAATGAGCGCGATGATGAAGACCCAGATCACCGTGGTCAGCAATTCCCGGATTGCCACGGCAAGGATAATCCCGACCCCGGCATCCACACCCACAATCAGCACGCGCAACCAGATTTCGATGAACTTGAGCACGATCATCAGCACGATCGCGGCCAGATCGACCCGCCCGACCGAGGGGATCACGGGCCGCAACACCCGCAACGGCGGGTCGGTCAGCATCACGATGGTCTGCGAGATCGGGTTGTAGTAATCGGCCCGCACCAGGCCGAAGATCGTCCTCAAAATCAACAGGATGATATAAATCCCGAAGACAACGCCAACGAGGAAGATGGCGATCTCTTGTCCGGTTCCGGTGGCGGGCATGCAGACTCCTTGCGATGCAGCGAGTGAACCGCGCCCATTCTCCGGCAAGCCCGGCAGGATGCCAAGCCAGGGAGGCGCGGATCAAACGCCGCGGCGGGTATCCATGCAGTCGCGTACCCGGGTCGCGATTTCCTCGATCGACAGCTCGGTCACGTCCAGATGCGGGATCTGCCAGCTGTCGAAGAACTCCTGGATCGCCGCACACTCGGCCCGGCACTGGGCCAGACTGGCATAACGGCTGTCGGGCCGTCGGCCCTCGCGGATCTGCGCGAGCCGCTGCGGGGTGATCGTCAGCCCCACCAGGCGCCTACCCAGGCCTCGCAGCCCTTCCGGCATGTGCGGGATGTCGCCCTGGCGCAGGTCCTCCGGGACCAGCGGGTAATTCGCCGCGAACAGCCCGTAGTTCATGGCCAGATAGAGGCTGGTCGGCGTCTTGCCGGAACGCGAGGCACCCAGCAGCACGACATCGGCGACCGACAGGTCCTGCACGGCCAAACCGTCATCATGGGCGAGGGTGTAGTTCAGGGCCTCGATGCGCCGGTCATAGCGGCTGACATCGCCCATGCCGTGGGCACGCCCGGAAGCCGATTGCGAGGCCACCCCCAGCAGCCCCTCCAGCCGCTCGACGTGCTCCCCGAAGACGTCAATCACCGGCACCGAGCTCTGGTGCAGATCAGCCCGCAAGTCAGCATTGGCCAGGGTGGCCACCACCAGTGCGGGCTGCGGCCCAGCCTCGACCCGGGCGAACACGGCGGCCAGACGCCCGGGCGTCTGCACAAAGGGCAGCCGGTGCCAAGCCGGGTCGACATCCGGGAACTGGGTGAACAGCGAGCGCGCCAGGGCCTCTGCGGTGATCCCGGTGCCGTCCGAGACCAGATAGACCTGCGGGCATTGGGCGACGGACTCAGTCATCTGTCGCCCCCCCGACCTTCGCCAGTTGCTCCCAGGTGGAGAGCAGCGAATCGGGATTCAGCGACAGCGAATCGATACCCTCGCTCATCAGCCAGACCGCCAGATCCGGATAGTCGGACGGGGCCTGGCCGCAGATTCCAATGTACTTGTCGGCGCGGCGGGCGGCGCGGATCGCCATGCTCAAGAGCGCCTTCACCGCATCGTTGCGTTCGTCGAAGGAATCCGCCACCAGTCCGGAGTCGCGGTCGACCCCCAGGGTCAGCTGGGTCAGATCGTTGGAGCCGATGGAGAAGCCGTCGAAATGCTCGAGGAAGCGCGCCGCCAGCAGGGCATTCGACGGGATCTCGCACATCATCACGATCTTCAGGCCCTGCTCGCCGCGGCGCAGGCCCTCCTCGCCCAGCACCCGGATCACGTCCTCGGCCTCGGTAAGCGTACGCACGAACGGGACCATAACCTGAACATTGTCCAGGCCCATCTCGTCGCGGACCCGGCGCAACGCCTCGCACTCCATGGCGAACGCCGGACGAAAGACCTCCGAGCGGTAGCGTGAGGCCCCGCGAAAGCCGAGCATGGGGTTCTCTTCGTGCGGCTCGTAGCCAGCACCACCGATCAGATGGGCGTACTCGTTGGACTTGAAGTCGGACAGGCGCACGATCACCGGTTCCGGCGCGAAGGCCGCTGCCAGCGTCGCGATGCCCTCGGACAGCTTGCGCACGAAGAACTCGCGTGGGCCGTCGTCAAAGCCACGCAGGCGTTCGGCAATCTGCTCCTGCACCTCGGGCTCGAGGCGGTTCGGGTCCTCGGCATAGTCCAGCAGCGCCAGCGGGTGCACGCCGATGGTGCCGTTGATGATGAATTCCAGCCGCGCCAGACCGATCCCCGCGTGTGGCAGCTGCGAGAAGGCATAGGCCCGCCCGGGGTTGGCCACATTCAGCATCAGCTTGACCGGCAACTCCGGCAGTTCGCCGATCTCGGTCTTCTTGACCGCGTAGTCGAGCCTGCCGGGGTACACGTGCCCGTCGTCGCCCTCCGCGCAGGATACCGTCGCCTCCATGCCGTCGGAGAGCACCTCGGTTGCGTTACCGCAACCGACCACCGCCGGGATGCCCATCTCGCGGGCGATGATCGCCGCGTGGCAGGTACGTCCGCCGCGGTTGGTCACGATCGCAGCGGAGCGCTTCATCACCGGCTCCCAGTCGGGGTCGGTCATGTCCGCGACCAGAATGTCGCCCTCTTCCATCGTGTGCATCGCATCCGGCGAATCCAGCACGCGCACGATACCGGCCCCCACCTTCGAACCGATCGCGCGGCCGGTCACCAGCGGCTCGGCGTCGTGCGGTGCCAGCTCGTAGCGCTCGCCCGCACCCAGCTCGACGCGGCTTTCCACCGTCTCCGGACGCGCCTGCACGATGAACAGCTCGCCGGTCTCGCCATCCTGCGCCCACTCGATGTCCATCGGCCGTTCGTAGTGCTGCTCGATGGCAACCGCATAGCGCCCCAGCTGCTCGGCATCGGCATCGGAGAGGCAAAAGCGGTGGCGCAGGTCCGTCGGGGTGTCCTCGGTGCGGGTACCGTCCTCCGTGAGCACCATGCGCACCGCCTTGGTACCCAGGGCACGGCCAATGATGGCGCGTTTTCCGGCCGCCAGCGCCGGCTTGTAGACCTGATACTCGTCGGGGTTCACGGCGCCCTGCACGACCGTCTCACCCAAGCCCCAGGCCCCGGTGATGAACACCGCATCGCGGAAGCCACTCTCGGTATCCAGGGTAAAGATCACGCCACTGGCGCCGACGTCGGAACGCACCATGCGCTGGATGCCGGCCGACAGCGCGACCTCGTCATGGGCAAAGCCGTTGTGCACGCGGTAGGCGATGGCGCGGTCGTTGTAGAGACTGGCGAAGCACTCGCGCAGCCGCTGCAACAGGGCATCAATGCCGCGCACGTTGAGGAAGGTCTCCTGCTGCCCGGCGAACGAGGCCTCGGGCAGGTCCTCGGCTGTGGCCGAGGAACGCACCGCCACCGGCACGTTATCGCCCAGTTGCGCGTAGTGCTCGCGCACCGCCTCCTCCAGCTCGCCCGGCAGTTCGGCCTGCTCGACCCAGCCGCGCACCTCGCGCCCGGCCGCGCGCAGGGCCTCGATGTCGTCGATATCGAGATCCGCCAGGCGCGCCTTGATCTGCGCGTCCAGCCCGTCCTTCGCCAGCAAGGCGCGATAGGCATCCGCGGTCGTGGCAAATCCACCCGGCACGCGCACCCCGGCGGCACCGAGCTGCCCCAGAAGCTCGCCCAGCGAGGCATTCTTGCCACCCACCCGGGCGACATCGTTCATGGTCAGATCGGCGAGATCGACTACCCAGCTCATGGCAACTCCTGAACTCCTAGGGCCACACTGATCTAATGCTTCCCTAGGCTTTGTGAACCCCTTAACACGGGGTAACAAACGTGATCAGCTACACTTCAGCGTTTTGTAACCTTCAGGAGACTGCGTGACTGCTCCAGCCGCCCGTCGTTCCAGCTTAACCCAATCCATCCTGCCGACCATGCTGCTCGTCCTGGCCTTCCTGACGCAATCCGCAGGGGCCCAGGAGTCAGGGGGTTCCATGGCCATCCTGGGTGCTGTGGAGAACGTTCGCATCGCCGAGGAAGACATCGTGCTAAAGGCGCGCATGGATACTGGTGCCACCTCCTCCTCGCTGAACGCGCTAAACAAGGAGCGCTTCGAGAGGGACGGTGAAGACTGGATCCGCTTCGAGATCATCGACCCGGACGACGAGGACGCGCGCATCACCCTGGAGCGACCGATCGAGCGCATCGTGCGCATTCGCAGGCACAGCGGAGACTCGCAGGAACGCCCGGTGGTGCGCATGGAGTTCTGTATCGGCGACCAGCTCCTGACCGCCGACACCAGCCTGATCGACCGCACGGCTCTGAAATACCAAGCCCTGATCGGGCGCAGCCACATGGCCGGGCACATCCTGGTGGACTCCGGCGCGGAGCACCTGCGCGCGCCCGACTGCGCGACGGATGACCAGTGAAGCGTTTCCACCTGCCGATCCTGATCGTGCTGCTGAGTACGATCGGACTCGGGGTCTTCGCCTACAAGGTCAGCGCGCTGGGGATGCCCCTGCAGCCGGACGCCACCGCCGAGACCTGGCAGGTGGAGGCCCGCGTGCGCTTCCAGGCCACCGGCGAGGCCACCACGGTGCAGCTTCGAATCCCACACCGCCTGCCGAATTTCTCCATCCTGGACGAAGGCTTCGTATCCCGCGGCTACGGCCTGAACACCGTCCTCCAGGCGGAGGATCGCCTGGCCCAGTGGACGACCCGTCAGCCGCGCGGCGAACAGGTGCTGTACTACCGCGCCACGCTCTACCGTGACGGAGACGACCGCTCGGAATCCGACTACCCGGGGCCAGTGGCCGTGCCCGACTGGAGCGAACCCTTCCGTTCGGCCGCCGAGGCGCTGATCGATGACGTCCGCGGGCGCTCCTCGGACATCCGGAGTTTTGCCTCGGTACTGGTCAATGACCTCGCCAACGCGGCACCGGCTTCCAATGCGGCCGTGTTTATCGAGAGCGACGACAATCGCGCCCGCCGGGCCGAGACCCTGATCGAGCTGCTGGCCACCGCGCGCATCCCGGCCCGGCAGGTGACCGCCCTGCGCCTGGTCGACGGGCGCCGCGACATCGAGCCGCAGACCTGGCTCGAGGTTCACAACACGCGGCGCTGGGTGCCCATCGACCCGGAGAGCGGCGAAATCGAGTACCCCGCCGACGTGGTCGTTTGGTCGCATGGCGACGCCCCGCTCCTGGAGATATCCAACGGCGAGAACGCGGAGGTGCGCTTTGCGGTGGCCCGCGGGGTGCAGGATGCCCTGGCGACCATCCAGCGCTTCGGCGACACCCTGGACAGTCGCTTCCTCGACTTCTCCACCCTGAACCTGCCGCTGGGCACACAGAACACCTACCGGGTGCTGCTGATGGTGCCGCTGGGCGCGATGATCATCGTGTTCCTGCGCAACGTGATCGGCGTGCAGACCTTCGGCACCTTCATGCCAGTGCTGATCGCACTGTCCTTCCGCGAGACCCAGCTGCTGGCCGGGATCATCCTGTTCACGCTGATCGTGTCGCTGGGTCTCGTGGTGCGCTTCTACCTCGAGCACCTCAGACTGCTACTGGTCCCGCGTCTGGCGGCAGTGGTCAGCGTGGTCATCATGCTCATGCTCGGCATCAGCATCTTGTCGCACCAGCTCGGCTTCGAGCGCGCCCTGGCGCTGTCACTGTTCCCGATGGTCATCCTCGCCATGACCATCGAGCGCATGTCAGTGGTCTGGGAAGAACACGGCCCCGCCGATGCCATCACCCAGGGGATTGGCAGCCTGGCCGTCGCGGCCGCGGCCTACGGGCTGATGGCCAACCGCCAGCTGGAACACCTGTTGTTCGTGTTCCCGGAATTGCTGCTGGTCCTGCTGGCCGTGACCCTGTTGCTGGGACGCTACACCGGCTACCGCCTGACCGAACTGTTCCGCTTCGGACGCATCCAGGATGCGATGCGGAGGACCGACTAATGCCGGCCTGGCTGCCGCGCTTCGTGCGCCCGAAACTGCTGAAGGAGCAGGGCATCGTCGGCATGAACGCCCGCAATGCCCGCTATATCGCCGCCTGGAACGCACGGCGATTCTACCCACGGGTGGACGACAAGCTGCAGACCAAACAACTCGCCCTGGATGCCGGGCTCTCGGTGCCGGATCTGTACGGCGTCGTACGCACCCTGCGCCAGATTCGCGACGTGCGGAAGCAGCTGCGGAACTATGAAGACGGCTTCGTCATCAAGCCGGCCCACGGCGCGGCCGGCGACGGCATTCTGGTGATCGACGGCTGGCGCGGCGATCGGCCTCGTCGGGCCGGTGGTCGCGCCATGGAGCTGAGCGAACTGGACGATCACATCGCCAACGTCCTCTCGGGCATGTACAGCCTGGGTGGCCGACCGGATGCCGCCATGATCGAGCAGCGGGTGCGCTTCTCCTCGATCTTCGATGAGGTCTCGCACCAGGGCGTGCCGGATATCCGCACCGTGGTCTATCGCGGCTACCCAGTAATGGCGATGATGCGCCTGCCAACCCAGGACTCCGACGGCAAGGCCAATCTGCACCAGGGTGCCGTGGGAACCGGCATTGACCTCGGCTCCGGCCGCACCATCGGCGGAGTGCGCTACAACCGGCCCTGCCGCGAGCACCCCGACAGCGAAAAGAGCATTGTCGGTCTGCAAATCCCCGGTTGGGATCAGCTGATGGAACTGGCCGCCGGCTGCTTTGAGCTGAGCGAGCTCGGCTACCTGGGGGTGGACGTGGTGATCGATGCCGACCGCGGGCCGCTGATCCTGGAACTCAACGCCCGGCCCGGGCTCGCCATCCAGATCGCCAACGGCGAAGGCCTGGACCACCGCATCCTCGCGGTGGATGCACACATGGTGGCCCGCGACATCGAGCCGGCCGCCGAACGCGCCCGGTGGTCCGCCGAGGTCTTCGCGCGCCCCGAGGCGACCCATCCAACCGAGCCCGACACCGAAACCTCCCGCGCCGCCGAACCCGCCTGATCACCGAGGCGGTTACGGGCACCGTGATCGTTTGGGCTATCCTAGGCGCATGACTGCCGCCGCCGAGACCAAGACGCCGGACATCGAACAGGCCCTGGCCGACGCCGAACGCGTCTGCGCCACCCGTGGTGCTCGCCTGACCGAGCAGCGCCGGCGCATCCTGGAGCAGATCCTGCGCACCGAGGGCGTCATCAAGGCGTACGACCTGATCCACGCGCTGTCCTCCGATGATCACAGCATCAAGCCGCCAACCGTGTACCGCACCCTGGCCTTTCTGCTCGAGCAGGGCCTGATCCACCGTATCGAGAGCCTCAACGGCTTCGTCGCCTGCTCGCACCCCGGCGAGCGCCACGAGTCGGCCCTGATGATCTGCGACGGCTGCGGCCAGATCACCGAGTTCCACACCCCGGAGCCGGCCAGCCAGGCGCTGGAGCACGAGGCCGAGGCCCAGGACTTCGCCATCGACTCGCGCATGGTGGAGCTGCATGGCCAGTGCGGGGACTGCCGCCGGGGGCAGCAGGACCGCGCCTGACGCCGCGCGTCTGCACAGCCCACCCTGAACCCCGCCCTCCAATGACCGCCGCCGCACCGACCCTCGAGGCGTTCCCGCCCATCCTGCGTGCGGACACCCGCCTGATCGTGCTGGGCAGCTTTCCCGGCGTCGCCTCGCTGGAGGCCCAGGCCTACTACGCCCACCCGCGCAACCAGTTCTGGCCGATTGTCGGACAGATCCTGGGCGAGCCCTTCCCGGAAATGGATTACCCCGAGCGCATCGAGCGCCTGCTCGACCACGGCGTGGGCCTCTGGGACGTGTACGGCGCCTGCTCGCGCGAGGGGAGCCTGGACAGCGCCATCCGCGCCCCGGTCCCCAACGATCTCGCCCGGCTGACCCGCGAGGCCCCGGACCTGCGCGTGATCATCCACAACGGCGCCGAAAGCGCGCGGCGCATCCGCGAGACCCGCGCCCTGGGCCTCGAGGCCCTGCGCCTGCCCTCCACCAGCCCGGCCAACGCCCGCCTCAGCCTGACCGAGAAGCTGGAACCCTGGCGCAACGCCTTCGCCCGCGCCGGCCTTCCACGCGACTGACCGGCAGCACACCGGAGCGCCCGATCGGGGGGTTGATACCTCGCTTGTTATTGTATAACGTTCGCTTTGTTATCCGTTACGCTATAACAGTCCAATTTCGTTGATCGGCACTGCCCGGACCGGCAGACTGCCGCGCAACCAGGAGCCCGACATGCCCCTCACCCCGTTCTCACGCTCCGTCCTCGCCGCGCTGGCCAGCCTGACCCTCGCCGCCCCCGGAGCCGCCGCGGCGCAATGGACCACCAGTGACGACGAGTCCGCCTGGGGCATGGACGTCTCCCTGATCCTCGAGGGCATCTACTACAACGAGCTCTCGCACGGTAATGATTCGCCCGCCGGCTTCGACGACGGCCACGATCACGGCCATGGTAATGGCGACGACCACGGCCTCGACGACGGCTTCAATCTGGGCCATTCGGAGCTGGGCTTCCAGGCCCGTCTCGGCGACCTCCTGGACGCCACCGTGATCATCGAATTCGACGACCAGGACATCGAGGTCGACGAGGCCTACCTGACCACCCGCGCCCTGCCCGGCGGCCTCCAGCTCAAGGCGGGCAAGTTCCTGTCTGACATCGGCTACATCAACAACCGCCACCCGCACGAGTGGGACTTCGTGAACCGCCCGCTGGTCAACGAGTACCTGTTCGGCGACCACGGCCTGCTGGAAAAGGGCGTACAGGCGACCTGGCTCGCCCCCACCGCGACCTACACCCAGCTGGGTGTGGAGCTGCTGCAGGGCGAGACCAGCGGGATCGCCAACTACGAAGGCAGCCAGTCGTCGCTGAACGATCAGGACCGCATCCTGCGCGACCGCTCCGGTCCACGCCTGGTCACCGCCTTTGCCAAGATCGGGCCGGATCTCGGGCCGGACCACGCCGCACAATTCGGTGTCTCCGGCGGCTACGCCCGCAGCTACCAGGTCACCGACGAGCACTCCACTCGCTTCGAGGACTGGGACGGCAGTGCCTGGTTCGCCGGCCTGGATGCCGTCTACAAATACAGTGCCGGCCGCGCCTACGGCCATGGCGACTGGCGCCTGCAGGGCGAGTACTTCTACCGCGAGATCGATGTCGACCGCCGTGACGTGAACTTCGAAGCCGACGGCAACGGGCCGGTGGGCTTCGTACGCAACGAACAGTCGTTCAAGAACCAGCAGGACGGCATCTACGTCCAGGGCGTCTACGGCTTTGCCCCGCGCTGGGAGGCCGGCCTGCGCGCCGAGGCCCTGGGCCTGAGCAACGACGTCGGCCGCGGCGACGGCGAGTCCTTCGGCACCTCCTATCGCCACACCGCCCAGGTGACCTTCCGCCCGGTGGAGCCCGTATTCCTGCGCGCCCAGCTGTCCCAGAACGACTTTGTCGATGACCACGGCGATCGCGATCGCGGCCTGGAGTTCCTGCTGCAGCTGAACGTGGCCCTCGGCGCCCACGGCGCCCACCGCTTCTAAGCATCGCTCGACCTCGCGAGGCCGGCGTGGACTGTTCCCGTCCCTGCCAGCCTCCGCCCATACCCCGATCTGAAAGGAGTCCCGCATGTCCTATCGCAAGACTCGCGTCCGCATGCCCCGCGCGCTCGCCGCCCTCGCCTCGTTGGTACTCCTGGGCCTGCTCCTGCTGCCGTCGCAGGCCGCCGCCGGACTGAACATCGTTGCCACCACCTCTACCCTGGGCGCCCTGGCCCGCGAGATTGGCGGCGACGAGGCCGAGGTCCGCGTGCTCGCGCCACCGGACCGTGACGCGCACTATCTCGATGCTCGCCCCAGTTTCATGGCAGCCCTGCGCCGAGCCGACATGCTGCTCGAGATCGGCGCAGGGCTCGAGGAAGGCTGGCTGCCGGCCGCCCAGCGCGGCGCCCGCAACCGCGCCATCAACTCCGGCCAGCCGGGTCACTTCCGTGCCGCGGACATGGTTGAGTTGCGCCGCTCGATCACCATGGATGGTCCGAACATGGGCCACGTCCACGAAGAGGGCAACCCGCACTTCAACGCCGACCCGCTGCGCATGGCAGACATCGCCCTGGCGCTGGCCGAGCGCATGGGCGACCTGCGCCCGGATCATGCCGCCACCTTCACGGAACGCGCCGAGCGCACCGCCGAGCGCCTGCGCGACCACGCCGAGGCCCTGGCCGAAAAGGTCGCGCCGGACCAGCGCATCGTGGTCTACCACGAGGACCTCGACTACCTCGAGGAGTGGCTCCCGGTCGAGATCGTGGGCTATCTGGAACCGGCCCCGGGCATCCCGCCCACCGCGCGCCACCTGCGCAGCCTGGTGAGCGACCTGGAAGGCACCGAAGGCACCGTCCTCTACGCGGCCTTCCAGCCAGCGCGTGGCGCGGAGTTCCTGGAACGCAACCTCGGGTGGACCAGTCACGCGGTGCCGCTGGATCCGCCCGCGGATTCCTCGCTGGACGGCTACCTGGAGTTGATGACCACCTGGGCCGAGACGCTGCCGCGCCAGTAATCGAGTCCCTTTCCAGAAATTGACCAGCCGCGACGGACCCGGAACGCAACGTTTCGGGTCCGTTATCATTTGCGATGGCCCGAATGCCCGACACTCACATGCCGACTGAAAGCTCGTCTCCGATCCTGCACACCCGCGCCGCGTATCTTGGGTTTGACCGGCCGGTGCTGGGCCCGCTGACCCTGGACGTACCGATCGGCTCGCGCTGGGCCCTGACCGGGCCCAACGGCATTGGCAAATCGCTTCTGCTGAAGGCCCTGACGGGACAGGCGCGGGTGCATCACGGTCACCTGGAACTTGCCCCCCAAGCCCGGATCAGCCTGCTCGCGCAGGACCACCCACGCCGCCAGCCGTGGCCGCTGTCCGGACACGACTGGTTCCGGGCAATGGGGGCGCCCCCCCCCGAACAGGCACGCGTGCGCGCCCTGATGGACCGGCGGCTCGACCGCCTAAGCGGAGGGCAATGGCAACTGCTGCGCCTGGCCGCCGCCCTGGCCAGCCACGCCGCTCGCCCGCCGGCGCAGCGTCTGGTGCTACTGGACGAGCCCGCCAATCATCTGGATGCCGAGGTGCGCCACGATGCGATCGAGCTGATCATCAGCCTGCCAGGCGGCACCACACTGCTGATGACCAGCCATGACGACGATTTCCTGGAGGCCGCCGGGGTCGAACGCCACCCACTGACGGAATACATCCATGCTGGGTGACCTGCTACTCATACCCTTCGTGGCAGGCCTGATGATCACCGGCGTGCTGGGTCTCGCCGGCGCCGGATTGTTCCTGCGCGGCTCGGTCTGGCAGGCACTCGCGCTGGGCCAATGGGCCGCCGTCGGCGGGGTCCTGGCCTCGGTGCTGCACTGGCCGGTCCTGCTCGTGGCCCTCGTCCTGGGTACCGGGATGATGGCCCTGCTACAGCGCAGCACGGACCGCGAGCGCCTGCCGCTGGGGGTCTTTCTGGCCGGTCTCGCGGCCGTGACCCTGCTGGCCGCCAACTTCTCCCAGGCCAGCCTGGCGGCGGCCGCCTGGGCCGAAGGCCAGCTGTACTTTGCCGGGCCGAACGAATTGTGGGCGGTGGCAGTGCTGGCGGTCGCCAGCATCCTGCTCGCGCCCGGACTGTACCGCGTATGGCGACATGCGCAGCTCGCTCCCGATGTCCCCGCCACACGCCTCCCGCCGACGTGGCAACGACTCACCGAGATCGGCTGGCTGGTCGCCGCGGTCGTGCTGGGCAGCATGGTCCTGGGCCTGCCCGCCGCCCTCGCGACCCTGCTGCTGCCCGCCTGGGGTGCGGCCTATCTCGCGCGCAATCTGCGCGGGCTGTTCCTGTGGACCCAGGCCATCGCCCTGGCGGGTTTCCTGATCGCCTGGAGCCTCAGTCTGCCTCTGAATCAGCCCTTTGCCCCCGTATTGGTACTGGTGAACGTAGCGCTCGCCAGCGGCGCCCGCCTCGCCGCGTCGGTATATGGCGAACGCAACCGCTGAACAAGGCGCCCCCCCGCTCAACCATGAACGCGGCGCCACCAATACGCTGCAGCTGCGCCGCAGGCGGGGCAGGTCAGAGGGCGGCCAGGGCACGCATATGCGCCACCACACTGCGCCCCAGGGCACTCAGGGCGTAGCCACCCTCCAGCATCGAGACCACGCGCCCATCGGCGTGACGCTCGGCCAGGGCCACCAGCTCACGGGTGATCCAGGCGTAGTCATCCTCGGCCAGCAACAGGCGCGAGAGTTCGTCCTCGCGATGGGCATCGAATCCGGCGGAGATCAGCACAAGTTCCGGGGCAAAGGCGTCCAGCGCATCGAACCAGGCCCCAGCCACCGCGTCGCGCCACTGCTCCCCCGACGATCCGCCGGGTACCGGGACATTCAGGCAGTTGTCGGCCAGCGGCGGGATGCCCGACCCGGGATAAGCCGGATGCTCGAAGGCGGAAGCGAACAGGATGGCGTCATCACCCGCCACCAGGGACTCGGTGCCGTCGCCATGGTGCACGTCGAAGTCGACGATGGCGATGCGCCCCACACCATGGCGCTCCTGTGCATGGCGGGCGGCAATCACCACGTTGTTGAACAGGCAGAACCCGGCCGCCCGGTCGGCACGGGCGTGGTGCCCCGGCGGCCGCACCGCGCAGAAGGCCCGCCGGTTCGCCGCCCCCATCACCCAGTCCACCGCGCCAATGCCCGCGCCGGCCGCCAGCAACGCGGCCTCGCGAGTCCCCGGCGACAGGGCCGTGTCGCCATCCAGCATCACCCGCCCCCCTTCCGGGACGTGCTGCTGGATGGTGTCGATAAAGTCGCATGTGTGAACCCGGCGCAGGTCCGCCCGCGTCGCCGGGAACGCCTCGCGATGCAGGACCCACGGATCCAGCCCGCTGGCCACCAGCTGGTCACGGATTGCGCTCAGCCGCTCCGGACATTCCGGGTGGCCGGGACCATTGTCGTGCTCAAGGCCGGCGTCCGGCGAGAAGAACGCTAGATTCATGCTATGAAGACACTGGGCACGTCATAACCGAGAGCATGCATGGGAACCCATATCCTGGACAAGCTGTTCAATCCGCGCGGTGTCGCCGTGTTCGGCGCATCCGAACGCGAGGGCAGCGTCGGCCGCACGGTGCTGGCCAACCTCCTCGCGGCCGGCTTCAAGCGCACCCTGCTCCCCGTAAATCCCAAATACGCCGAGGTACAGGGCCTGCGCTGCGTGCCCGAGCTGAAACCCGGCGAGCACATGGTGGACCTGGCGCTGATCGCCACCCCGGCTCGGGCCGTCCCCGGCATCCTGCGCAACTGTGGCGAGGCGGGCCTGCGCGGCGCCGTCATCCTCTCGGCCGGCTTCGCCGAAGCCGGCCGAGAGGGCGAACGCCTGCAACAAGAATGCGTCGAGATCGCGCAGCGTTACCGCATGCGCCTGATCGGCCCCAACTGCCTGGGCATCATGCGCCCGGGCATCGGGCTCAACGCGACCTTCAGCCACAACCAGGCGCTGCCCGGCAAGCTCGGGCTGATCTCCAGCTCCGGGGCGCTGATCACCGCCGTCCTGGACTGGGCGGAGCCCACCGGCATCGGGTTTTCCAGCGTGGCCTCGACCGGCGACGCCGCAGACGTCGACTTCGGCGAGCTGCTGGACTACCTCGCGGTGGACCCCGAGACCCAGGGCATCCTGCTGTACGTCGAGGGCATCCGCCACACGCGGCGCTTTCTGTCGGGCTTGCGCGCCGCCGCGCGCATGAAGCCCGTGGTAGTCCTCAAGTCCGCTCGCCATGCGGCCACCGCCCAGGCGGCCGCCACCCATACCGGGGCGATGATGGGCTCGGATGCGGTGTTCGACGCGGCCCTGCAGCGCGCCGGCGTGGTCCGGGTGGAGCGCGTGTCGCAGTGGTTTTCCGCAGCCCAGACACTGGCCAGCGGCGTGCGCCTGCGCGGCGAGGATCTCGCCATCCTCACCAACGGCGGCGGACCCGGCGTGATGGCCGTGGACCGGGCCGCCGACCTCGGCCTGAACCTGGCCACGCTGGCCGACGGCACGCTGGAGGCACTCAACGCCCTGCTGCCCGCCCACTGGTCGCATGGCAACCCGGTGGACATCCTCGGCGACGCTACCCCCGAACGCTATGGCGAAGCCCTGCGCATCGTGCTCGCGGACCCCGGGGTTCACATGGCGAGCGTCCTGCTCACCCCCCAGGCCATGACCGACCCCGACGCCTGTGCCGAGGCCGTGATCGAACAGGCCCACAAAAGCCACAAGCCGGTGCTGGCCTGCTGGATGGGCGACCCGCTGGTGGCCCGCGCACGAAATCGCTTCGACGCGGAAGGGATCCCCCAGTTCCGCACGCCCGAAGGCGCGGTCGAGACCTTCGCCTGGCTGATCGAACACCGACGCAACCAGCGCATGCTGCTGCAGGTCCCCGGCCCCCGCAGCGATGACCAGCCCGCGGATATCGAGGGCGCGCGCCTGATCCTGCAACACGCACGCAGCCAGGGACGCAGGGTCCTGAGCATGCGCGAGTCCCGGGCCGTGCTGGCCGCCTTCCACATCCCCTGCAGTCCCAGCATCCTCGCCCGCGACCCGGCCGACGCGATGCTGGCCGCCGAGACCCTGGGCTTCCCGGTCGCGCTCAAGATCAGTGCGCCCGACCTCACCCACAAGAGCGACTTTGGCGGTGTACGACTCAACCTGCGCAGCGTGCAGGCCGTGCGCCAGCAGGCCCAGGAGATGCTCGACCAGATCCACGAGCAATTCCCGGAGGTCGAGGTTGAAGGCGTGAGCGTGGAACGCATGGCCGAGGTCGGGCATGTTCGCGAACTGCTGGTGGGAATCTCGCGCGACCCGGTGTTCGGCCCGGTCATCGCCTTCGGCCTGGGCGGGACCGCGGTGGAGGTCATCGGCGACCAGGCCGTCGCCCTGCCGCCGCTGAACCCCTCGCTGGCCCGGCGCCTGATGGCGCAGACTCGCGCGGCGCGCACCCTTGGCACCTTTCGCGGCGCGCCCCCGGTGCGCGAGGGCGCGGTGGAACAGGTCCTGCTCCGGGTCTCGGAGATGGCCTGCGAGCTGCCTGAACTCGCCGCGCTGGATATCAACCCCCTGCAGGCCGGCGAGAACGGCGTGATGGCCGTGGACGCCCGCATCGAACTGGCCGATTCCGCGCACGACGGCCGTGACTACGCGCATATGGCCATCCACCCCTATCCCGGCCACATGGCCCGGAAGGTCACCACCCGCGACGGCCATGAACTCGAGCTCCGGCCGATCCGGCCCGAGGACGCTGCCATCGAGCAGGAATTCGTGCGCAGTCTGTCGGAGAAGTCCCGCTATCTCCGGTTCATGCGCTCGATGGACGAACTCACGCCCGAGATGCTCGTACGCTTCACCCAGATCGACTACGACCGCGAGATGGCCTTCATCGCGGTCGACCACCACACGGGCCGGGAGGTGCAAGTCGGCGTCGCCCGCTACACCACGGAACCCGACGGCGAGAGCGCGGAGTTCGCCGTGGTCATCAGTGACGCCTGGCAGGGCCGCGGCGTGGGCAGCCTCCTGATGGAGGCCGTCATCGACTCGGCCCGCAACGCCGGCCTGCGCGAACTGTTTGGCGAGGTGCTGCGCCACAACGGCGGCATGCTCGCGCTCGCCCAACGCCACGGCTTCCAGCGCGAGATCCTCGCCTCCGACGAGGAGATCATCCGCGTCAGCCGGCGCCTCCACTGAACACCGGGACGGTCGCCCGCAGCCGCCGCAAGCGACCCGGCGGGCATCCGGCGCCCCGGCGCGTAGCTTGCGGGTGCCCGGGCGAATGGGTAGCGTCCCCGGGCATGCATCGACCCCTGGCCCGCCCGTGAACCGCGCCGAGCGTATCTTTCACCTGCACCGATTGTTGCAGGGGCGGCGGCCGCCCTCGCTGGCGGACCTGATGGAGCGTCTCGAGGTCTCGCGCGCGACCGTCAAGCGCGACCTCGAATACATGCGCGACTTCATGCAGGCGCCCATCGAATACGATGCCCAGGCCAATGGCTACCGCTACGCGCAGGATGCCCCGGCGTTCGAGCTGCCGGGGCTGTGGTTCAACGAATCCGAGCTGCTGGCGCTGCTGACCATGGAACAACTCCTGGAGGACGTGCAGCCCGGGTTGCTAGCGCCCACGCTGGGGCCGCTGAAGGGCCGCATCCGCGAGCTGCTCGCCAGCGGCGGGCACCAGCCGGACACCGTGCGCCGCCGCATCCACATCCAGCCGCTGGCCCAGCGCGGCAGCCGCGGCGAAAGCTTTCAGGCCGTGGCCACTGCGACCCTGGACGAGCACCCCGTCGAGATCGAGTATCACGGCCGTGCCCGGGACGCCGCGAGTTGTCGCGTCGTGCACCCGCAGCGCCTTCTCTACTACCGCGACAACTGGTACCTGATCGCCTGGTGCGAGCAGGCCCGGGACCTGCGCACCTTCGCCCTGGAGCGCATCCGCTCGGTGCAGCCGGTGGAGTCTGCCTACCGCTCCATCGACGAGGCGACCCTGGATGCTCATACGGGGGACGCCTTTGGCATCTTCACCGGTCCCGCACAGGAATGGGCCGTGCTGCGCTTCACCCCGGAACATGCCCGCTGGGTCGCCGACGAGATCTGGCACCCGGAGCAGATCGGCGAATACGAGGGCGACGCGTATCGCCTCCGTATTCCCTACGCCGACCCGACCGAGCTGGTCCAGGAGATCCTGCGCCACGGCCCGGGCGTCGAGGTGCTGGCGCCCGTCGACCTGCGCCAGCGCGTGGCCAGCGACCTCGCGCGCGCCGCTCACCAGTACACCTAGGGAAACACGGATAAGAACCGATTTCGGGGGTGGCTCATCCTGTGAGCCACCCCCGGTGCTACAACGGACACCCAGGCCACACCGAGGAGTCCGAACATGTCGCACAACCGCCAGGCACGCCCCGTCCCGCCGCTCGCCGGCTACTACGCCGAGCGCGGCACCTACAACCGCACCGCCACCACCGAGGAACTGCTGGACCGCATCCCCCTGGCCGGTTTCCGCCACCACGAGGCGCCCCGGCTGTGGGAGATCCTCAAGCGCGGCCAGGCCCTGACCGTGGAACGCGAGCGCACCAACACCCACGACGGCCAGGCCGTCGCCGTGCGCTGGATGGACCACCACCTGGGCTATCTGCCTCGCGACCGCAACGGCCTGGCCGCCCAGCTACTGGACCAGGACCAGCCCCTGATCGCCCGCATCCTCGAGAAGCGCGATCACGCCGACCGCCACCACCGTCTCGAGCTCGGCCTCTACCGCGCGAAGTCGAGGCCCACCCCGGCCCACTAGACCCACGCACTCAAGGCGACGCGGATCAACCTTCGACCGGCACCGATCAACCGACCCAGATGGTCTTGGCGTTGACGAATTCGTGGATGCCGAGCTCGGAGAGTTCGCGGCCGTAGCCGGAGTCCTTCACGCCGCCGAAGGGCAGGCGCGGGTCGCTCTTGACGATGCCGTTGACGAAGGCGCAACCGCATTCCAGGCGCCGGGCCAGGGCCTCGCCGCGCACCGGATCGCCGGTCCAGACGCTGCCGCCCAGGCCGAAGCGCGAGCGGTTGGCGAGCTCGATGGCATGATCCGCGTCGCGCGCCCGGGTGACCGCCGCGACCGGGCCGAAGGTCTCCTCGTCGAAGGCCGCCATGCCGGGTTCCACGGCATCCAGCAGTGTGGGCGGGTAGAAGTACCCCGCCCCGTCGCGGGGCTCGCCACCCGCCACCAGGCGGGCGCCGGCCGCCACGCTGCGGGTCACCTGGTCGTGCAACTCGCTACGCAGGTCATCGCGCGCCAGCGGCCCGATGTTCGTTCCCTCGGCCATCGGATCCCCGATGACCAGGGCGTTGATGGCCGCCTGGAAGCGTTCGACGAAGGCATCCGCGATGGCCTCCTCGACGATGAAGCGCTTGGCGGCGATGCAGGTCTCGCCGTTGTTCTGGAAGCGCCCGCGTACCGCCTGCTCCACGGTGTGGTCGAGATCGGCATCCGCCAGCACGACGAAGGCATCCGAGCCGCCCAGTTCCAGCACCGAGGACTTCAGGGCCTTGCCGGCCGCAGCCCCGACCGCGCGGCCGGCGCCTTCGGAGCCGGTCAGGCTGACGCCCTGCACGCGACGGTCAGAGATGATGCCCTCCACCGCATCGGAGCCAACCGGCAGGTTGCGGAACACCCCCTCGGGAAAACCGGCCGCCGTAAACACCCGTTCCAGATGTTCGGCACATCCGGGGACATTGGACGCGTGCTTCAGCAGCACGGTGTTGCCGGCCAGCGTGGCCGGGATCGCCTGGCGAAAGGCCTGCCAGTAAGGAAAGTTCCAGGGCATCACCAGCAACACGGTCCCCAGTGGCTGCCAGGCGATGAAGGAACGGCTCGCATCCGAGGCGATCATCGTGTCCTGCAGCAAGTCCGGGCCGTGCTCGGCGTAGTACTCGCAGGCGTTGGCACACTTGTCGACCTCGGCGCGCGCCTCGACCAGCCGCTTGCCCATCTCGCGGGTGGCGGTGGTCGCCAGGGTCTCGCGCGCGTCGCGCAGTACCCCGGCCAGGTCGTGCAGGCGGGCGGCGCGCTCCGCCACCGGGCGTGCCGCCCAGTCCGGTGCGGCGCTGGCCGCGCGTGCCAGGGCGGCCTCCAGCCCGTCCCGATCCATGCGGGGATAACGCGCGAGCATCTCGCCGGTCGCAGGGTTGATCGCGGTCAGTTCGGTCATGTCGGCGCCTCGGATTGGTGACCCGGAAACAGGCCATGGGAAACACAGGTCAACTATTTGCTAGTTTGAACAATGCGGGTCACCCGAGTATAAGACGATCCGCATTCGCTTTCGGAAGGACCTTGCCCCATGTCGATCGATTCGATTCGCAATGTCTGCCTGCTCGGCGGCACGGGCTTTGTCGGCCACCACATCATCCGCCGACTGATTGACCGCGGCCTGAAGGTCCGCGTGCTGTCGCGCCGCCCGCACCGCCATCGCGACCTCCTGGTCAACCCCGAGGTCGACCTGGTCGAGGGCAGCGCCCATGATCCCGCCACCCTGGAACGCCTGTTCGCGGGCCAGGACGCGGTGATCAACCTGGTCGGCATCCTCAACGAACGTGGCCACAGTGGCGCCGGCTTCCACGCCGCCCACACCGAGCTGACCGAGAAGGCCCTGGCCGCCGCCGAGTCGCAGGGCGTGCGCCGCTTCCTGCAGATGAGCGCGCTGAAGGCGGACATGGACGACGCCCCCAGCCACTACCTGCGCAGCAAGGGTGCGGCCGAGCAGGCCGTGTTCGCCAGCGAATCCCTGGCGGTCACCGTCTTCCGTCCCTCCGTCATCTTCGGGCCGGAAGACTCCTTCCTGAACCGCTTCGTGACGCTGCTGAAATTCTCGCCCGTGATGCCGCTGGCGCGTGCCCGGGCGCGCTTCGCCCCGGTGTTCGTGGGCGATGTGGCCGAGCACTTCGTCGAGGCCCTGGAAGACCAGGATACCTTCGGCCAGGGCTTCGAGCTGTGCGGCCCGAAGACCTACACCCTGGGCGACCTGGTGCGGTATGTGGGCCGGGTCTCCGGCCACCGGCGCCCGGTAATCGGCCTGCCCGACTGGGCCGGCAAGCTGCAGGCCAGCGTGCTCGAGTTCGTGCCCGGCAAGCCGTTGTCGCGCGACAACTTCGCCTCGCTGACCATCGACTCGGTCTGCGACGGCGAACAGCAGCTGCCCTGCCCGACCCGCCTGGAATCCATTGCCCCCAGCTATCTGGGCGGTGGGGGCGCCGGGCGCGAGGCCCGCATGCAGCACCTGCGCACGCTCAATCGCGGGGCCAGCCGCGGCTGATCGAAGGGTGAACCGGTAACCGCCATGCAGACCTACCTCGTCGGCGGTGCGGTTCGCGACCGCCTGCTAGGGCGCCCGTTCACCGAGCGCGACTACGTCGTCGTCGGCAGCTCGCCGGAGGCGATGGAGTCCAATGGCTTTCGGCCGGTCGGGCGCGACTTCCCGGTCTTCCTGCATCCCGAAACCCACGAGGAATACGCGCTGGCGCGCACCGAGCGCAAGACCTCACGCGGCTATCACGGCTTCCAGTTCAACGCCTCGCCCGAGGTCACGCTGGAGGACGACCTCGAACGCCGCGATCTCACCATCAACGCGATGGCCGAGGATGCCGACGGCCGCTTGATCGACCCCTACAATGGCCAGGCCGACCTGGAGGCGCGCCGACTGCGGCATGTCTCCCCCGCCTTCGCCGAGGACCCGGTGCGCCTGCTGCGCGTGGCGCGGTTTGCCGCCCAGCTCGCGCCATGGGGCTTCGAGGTCGCGCCCGACACGCTGACGCTGATGCGCGAGCTCGTCACCTCCGGCGAGGTCGACGCCCTGGTCCCCGAACGCGTCTGGGCGGAATGCGAGAAGGCCCTGAAGAGTCCGGCCCCACGGCGTTTTCTGGAGGTGCTGCGCGAGGCCGGGGCACTCGCCGTCCTGTTCCCAGAAATCGAGCGGCTGTTCGGCGTGCCGCAGCCGGAGCGCTACCACCCGGAGATCGACACCGGCGTGCATACCCTGATGGTGCTGGACCAGGCGACCCGGCTTTCCGATGCACCGGAGGTCCGTTTCGCCGCGCTGGTGCACGACCTCGGCAAGGGCACCACTGCCCCGGAGATCCTGCCCAGCCATCACGGGCACGAGGAACGCGGGGTGGACCTGATCCGCGCCCTGACCGAACGCCTGCGCATACCCAACCGCTACCGCGACCTGGCGGTGCGCGTGGCGCGCTACCACGGGCTGGTGCATCGCGTATTCGAGCTGCGCCCGAAGACCGTGATGAAGCTGGTCGACGGCCTGGACGTCCTGCGCCGCCCGGAGAACGTGGAGCCCTTCCTGCTGGCGGTGGAGGCGGACTTCCGCGGCCGCACCGGCTGGGAAGACAAGCCCTATCCACAGGCCGACGCGGTGCGCCGCGCAGTGGCGGCCGCGCAAGGCGTGCAGCCGGCGGCCCTGATGGCCGAGGGACACAAGGGCAAGGCACTGGGCGAGGCCCTGCAGCGCGGGCGCGTTCGCGCCATTGCCGCCGCCCTCGACGAACACCCCGACGCATAGGAGCCTGCTCGCAGGCGAATGCCCTGCCATTGCCGGACGCGGGCAGGGCATTCGCCTGCGAGCAGGCTCCTTGTGTCTTGCGGTTCACGGATCGCTACCATGAACCGCATTGGGCTCGGGGTAACCCGTCAGGCTCCTGAGGTCACGAACCTGTTCTGTAGATTGGCCCCCGAGTCCTTTCTCATCTCGAAGTTTGAACGGTATCCAAGACCCCCCTCCGTGATGGACGGGTGAGGCTGTACGGACAAGGCGAGAGGACGAGATGGCTCATATTGGCATTGATGTTAGCAAGAACAAGCTCGACTGCATGTGGGTCCGGGACCTGGCAGCGGGCAAGGTGAAGCCGAAGGTGTTC